>NZ_JBFUFB010000007.1:0-464506 GCF_056403655.1 Mesorhizobium sp. P2_F8 | reverse complement strand
CCGCCGATGTCGTAACGGACATAGCCGCCGATGCGCAGGCAGGTTTCGGTGCCGGGGATGTAGAAGTAGCCAGCGCCGTAGACGTCGCAGATCTTGACGTATTCAGCGGGCTCCGGCTCGGCGACGACGACGGCGTCGGCGGCGCGCGCACCGGAAACTGCGAGCAGAGCCGCAGCGGAGCCGAGGAGAAGGCTCTTGATGTTCATTTTCTGACCTCCAGTCAAAAGTTAAAAAACGGGTCTGGGTATTCTTTGCTGAAGGACAGCGTTCCCTGCCCCATCCCCACTACCGAAAAAGATGCGCACCGCGCCGCTCCTTCGAATTCGACATTACCCATGAGACGGCGGCGTTCAACCACGATCGTACCGGCGAAAGGGCTGTTCGGCTGCTATCCCCTGGCGTTGTTGCACAAATGACACGATTTGGCCTCACTCAGAAAGCTCTCGTTAACCATTGGGGCCGCGGCAACCGCTTGTTTCCAGCCGAATCCGACAATCGGCCGACGGAATCATGGCAAGGCGCCGAGTCGCCAGCCAGGAAACTGCCGCAGAACCGCCGCATCGAAGGAAAGCCGCAGCTCGGTGCGTTCTTATTTTTCCATATAATGACGCGGGCTTGTTGATTGTGCCGGCGCTTTTCTTTATCCAGCGGCGCAACGGAGAGGTGGCCGAGTGGTCGAAGGCGCTCCCCTGCTAAGGGAGTAGAGGTCAAAAGCTTCTCGTGGGTTCGAATCCCATCCTCTCCGCCATCTCTGCCTGCCTCGAAGGCGGCCAATCAAAAATCATCCTATTAAATCAGATAGATAGGCAGGCAATCCGTTGCCGTCGGAACGCAACTCCGTGCCAAAAATGCACTGAAGGCAACGCTGTTTTGTTCGATTCTGACTGGAGGTCAGAAAATGAACATCAAGAGCCTTCTCCTCGGCTCCGCTGCGGCTCTGCTCGCAGTTTCCGGTGCGCGCGCCGCCGACGCCGTCGTCGTCGCCGAGCCGGAGCCCGCTGAATACGTCAAGATCTGCGACGTCTACGGCGCTGGCTACTTCTACATCCCCGGCACCGAAACCTGCCTGCGCATCGGCGGCTATGTCCGTTACGACATCGGCGGCGGCGACGTCGGCTCGTTCGATGGCGCGCGTGCCGAAAACCAGCTTGGCGATCCCAAGCTGCAGGACACGTGGGCAAAGAACACCCGCTTCACGCTGAAGACCTGGACCGGCCAGGAAACAGAGCTGGGCACGTTGAAGACCTACACCGAAACCCGCATCCAATTCGGCAACTCCAACGGCTATGGCGACGCATACGGCAATGATGCCCACAACAAGGGCATCACGCTGAACTTCGCCTGGATCCAGCTCGGTGGTCTCCGCGTCGGTAAGGACGAATCGGCCTTCAATACGTTCATCGGCTACGCCGGCGAAGTCATCCAGGATACGATCGTCCCCTATGGCGGCTTCGACACCAACGTCGTCCAGTACTATTTCGACGGGGGCAACGGCTTCTCGGCCGTCGTCTCACTCGAAGAAGGCTCCAGTGATGCTGGCGCTGCCACCTTCGACGGGGCCGGCAACTATCTCTTCAACGCGAATTCCGGCAACGACACCATCGACAGCTACGTTCCGGACGTCGTCGGCGGCGTGAAGTACACGCAGGGCTGGGGTGCCATCACCGGCGTGGCATCCTACGACAGCACCTGGGAAGAGTGGACCGGCAAGGTTCGCCTGGACGTGAAAGCGTCTGACGCCCTGACGCTGTGGATCATGGGCGGTTATGGTTCGGACGATCACATCGACCGCAACTTCTACAAGCAGTGGGGCGGCAACTGGGCAGTTTGGGGCGGCGGCACCTACAAGTTCAACGAGAAGACCTCGTTCAACGCTCAGGTGTCGGCTGATGACGACAAGAACGTCGGCGTCGCGGCCAACATTGCCTACGACATCGTCCCCGGCTTCACGGTCACGGGCGAAGTCGACTACAACCACGATGGCAAGTTTGGCGATGCCGACAATCGCAACTGGGTCAACGCCGACAAGAAGAACAGCGTCGGCGGTATCCTCCGCTTCCAGCGCTCGTTCTAACAAGGTTTCGGCTTGTCGAAATCGAAAACCCGGCGGGCAACCGCCGGGTTTTTTCAGGACTTTGCGCGACCATTGCATGCGGTTCTGCAGTTCGCGGTCCTAACTTTGGTTCGGCCTCGATAGCGCAGGTCTCAGACGCATCGCGCGCTTCAGTACCCACAAAGCTCGTTCGCAAGTTTCGGAATTGGGACTATTTGTCCGCCAGGTCGCCCAATGCATCAATCAGCGGCTGAATTTCATTTTCATAATTCTTCCAGCGTTTGACGGACGACCTGTAAATCGGTTGACGGACCTGCCAGCGGCTTGGCGTGTTGACCGAACCATCCCTGTCGAAAAAGCGCAGGCAGGCGTCGTCCCAAGGCAACCCAAGATAATCTATAAGCCGACGAGACTGTGCTTCCTGATCCTCGACCAACGTTTCGTACTGATTCTCGAAGATCAGGCCCGGGAAAATCTCATTCCAATGCCGCATGAGGCGGTCATATTCGCGATAGTACAGGCCGAGTGCCTTCAGGTCGGCGTTGTAACTGTGCCCCTCGCCGAATCTCTGGACAAAACAAGAGACGCAATTGTCGATGGCGTCACGACGGCAATGAATGATGCGCGCGTTGGGAAAAAGAACGGCGATAAGACCGATCAGTTCGAAATTATGAGGCATCTTATCCACGATCCGAAGCGCGGAAGGTGCCCGCTCCCTGAGATAGGTCAGATGCTCTTCGGCCAACGTTCTGGACAGGTCTTTTGTGATCGACGCGATCACCTGGTCTAAACGTCCGGCCGATGACTTTTTGAGGTCGATCGCATTCGCGACTCTTCTGATTTTGCTCAGTTCCCCTGCGCCATGGACATCGGGATGACTGGCGCAAATCTGTTCCGTAAGCGTCGTTCCCGAGCGAGGCATGCCGACCACGAAAACAGGAACGTCCGAAGGACTTCCGTAACCGGACCTGGCAGCCAGCATCTCAGGCGTGAAGGTCTCGATCAGTGAGTCCGTCCAGCGACGGTATTGGTCGATGTCGAAGATGCGGCCTGAGGCCTGCTTGGCCTTCTTGAAATGGTCGAATGCATCCTTATAGCGCTTGAGGTCGTTCAGCACCTTGCCGGCGGCCAGATGGAGCCTCTCTAAACCGTCCGGATCAAGCTTGGCATTGCCGAGTTCACGAATGATGGATTGGAGTTCCTTTGGCTCTTCGGTGAACTTTTGCGTCTGTACAAGATCGTTGTAGGCAGTCGGCACTGCGATGCCACGTTCGATTGTTTCCTTAAGATAGACGGCGGCCTCGTCCATGCGCCCCAGGCTGCTGAGCGCGCGAGCCAGTCCTGTCCGCACCTTGGGATGATCGCGGTTGGTCTTCAGTGCCTTTTCATAGAGCGGCAGAGCCATCTCGGGCTTATCAAACTGGATATAGGCATCCCCCAATGCGCAAAGTGCTTCGACGAGGTTCGGCTGCAACTCCAAGGCATACTGCATATGTTCGATTGCTGGTGAAAACTCACTGACCTTCACGTAGCCCGAGGCCAGGCCAAGGTGGTAGTAGGGGTTCTTTGGCTCCTCGTTGAGTGCGCGTGCGAAATACCGCAAGGCCGCCTCATCGTCGTAGCCTATGCACACGGTCCCCAAAATATACAGGGCGAGTGGATGGTTGGGCGTACGCGCCAGCACCCGAAGGCACAGGTCCTGAGCCTCGTTAAGCCGCTTGGCCTGTTGAAGCTGGTACGCCTGCTCGAGCAGCGCGTCGTCTGCCTGTGTACGCGAAAGCGGATTTGCTTGCGGCAGATTTTGCTGCGGGAACTTGGGTTTCGGCCCGGTTTGGGCCTTCAGGTGCTTGGACCAGGCTGGCGGCAGACGGTTGTTCATTGTGTCTCGCTAGCAAAAAGAGACGAAGGAATCCAGCATTACGGTTGCAGGCCGCGGGCAACTTGCACCGACCATGCGGGCAGGCTAGCAAGAAGGCCCGTTTCAAGCGAGCTTCCTCCATGCGCCCACATCCTCCCCTAACTCCGCTCGTCGCAGCGCTTCCCTCGACGGTGCCTTTTGTTGGTCCCGAGGCGCAGGAGCGCGAGCGTGGCCGCGCTTTTCGCGCTCGCATCGGCGCCAATGAGAGCAGTTTTGGTCCTTCGCCGCGCGTCATCGAGCGCATGGCTGGAATTGCCCGCGACATGTGGATGTATTGCGATCCCGACAATCACGACCTGAAGGTGGCGGCTGCCGCGCATCACGGCGTCAAGGTCGAAAACGTCGTGGTCGGCGAAGGCATAGACGGGCTGCTCAGCCTGGTGGCACGCATGTACGTGGCGCCCGGCGATGCCGTGGTCACCTCGCTCGGCGCCTATCCGACCTTCAACTTCCATGTCGCCGGTGTCGGCGGGCGGCTGGTCACCGTCCCCTATGAGAACGACAGGGAAAGCCTGGACGGCCTGCTCGCGGCTGTGCGCAAGGACAAGGCGCCGCTGGTCTACCTGTCCAATCCGGACAATCCGATGGGCAGTTGGTGGGAGGCCGACGAGCTCATCCGCTTCATCGAGGCGCTGCCGGAAACCACCATGCTGGTGCTCGACGAGGCCTATGGCGAACTCGGACCAGCCTCGGCACTGCCGCCGATCGATATCTCGCGGCCGAACATCATCCGCATGCGCACCTTCTCGAAGGCCTATGGGCTCGCCGGAATACGCTGCGGCTATGCCGTGGCCGAGGCCCAGGTGATCCGCGATTTCGAGAAGATCCGCAACCACTACGGCGTCAGCCGCATGGCGCAGATCGCCGGCGTCGAGGCGCTTGCCGATCAGGACTATCTGCGGAACGTGGTGGCGCGCGTCGCGGCCGGCCGCCGACGCATCGCCGGCATAGCCGAACAGAACGGGCTGAAGCCGGTGACCTCGGCAACCAATTTCGTCACCATCGACTGTGGTGGTGATGGCGCCTTCGCGCTGAAAGTGCTGCAGGGCCTGCTGTCACGCGACGTCTTCATCCGCAAGCCGATGGTGCCGGTGCTCGATCGCTGCATCCGCGTCAGCGTCGGCCTGGATCACGAACTGGACATTTTCGCCGAGGAACTGCCCGGCGCGCTGGCGGCGGCACGAGGGAATTAGAGCTGTTTCATCCCGATGGAATCGGGATGGGCGCCGTTTTTCTTTGAGCATGAGCTTTACCGAAAACCGGCTCCCACTTTTCGGGATCATGCAAGGCCGGGTCGCGCTTTACAAATCCAGCTCCCAGGTCTGGCCGGTCAAGTCCTTGCCAAAGCTGTGGTGGCGCTCCTCCGAGACCAGCCTGAAACCGGCGCGCTCATAGATCGCGCGCGCCGCGACGAGGATGTCGTTGGTCCACAGCACCAATCGCTTGTAGCCGCATGCGCGGGCCTGGCTCACGCAATCCGCGACCAGGCGCTTGCCGATGCCCAGGCCGCGTGCCGCCGCCTCGACGTGCAGCATCCTCAGCTTGGCCACCTCGTCGTCCAGATGAACCAGGAACACAGCGCCAACCGGCTCCCCGCTGCCGCGTTCGGCAATCCAGCAGAAATCGCGGCCGGGCACGAAATTGCGAATGAAGTCGGCGCCGATTTCGGCAAGCATGGCTTCGAACTGGATGCTCCAGCCATATTCATCGGCGTAGAGCTGGGCCTGCCGCTGCACGACCCAGCCGACGTCGCCGACGCGGTGCGGCCGCAAAGTCACCGCACCGTTTTCGCTGGCGGGATCACCCAGCAATTCCCCGGCCTTGCGCAAGGCGCCGCCCAGTTCGTGCAGCCTGTCGTCGGGGATGCTTTCGATCAGCCGCGCCGTGTCCCGATCAGCCGCCGCCTGAAGCCTCGCAAGAGCGGCCTCGCCCCTGGGCGTCAGCGAGAGAACCCTTCGGCGCCGGTCGGCGGGATCCGTCCGGGCCTCGGTCAGCCCCTCGCCGGCAAACTTGCGCAAGATCCGCGTCAGATAAGCGGCATCGACACGCAACTGGCTGGCGATTTCGGAGGCCGCCGGGCCGTTCTCCAGCCGAAATGCTCCGGCCAGGAAACCGCGTTCGCCGGCGATCTCGGCCGAAGCCGGGCGGCTGTGGTGGCCGAGTTCGAACAGCACCCGCGCCTCGGTCAAGGTGAACGCGCTCTGGGTCAAGGTCTCGTCGAGAAGGCCGACGGTGCGGGTGTAGAACCGGTTGAAGTGGCGGATCTGCGCCACCAATCCGTTGCGTTCATCCAACATCTGCGTCCAACCCCGATATGGCAGCTCCATTTTCCCAAATTAATGGACTGAGTCAACTAAATTCCAAACCCGAAGAGCCCGACGTCGTGCACGCAATTCAGGTTGCATTCCCCGCGCCATACGCCAGATTCCAGAGAGACAGGCTTGGAGAGATTCATGGCTGGTCATCGCAGGGAAGTACGGGCGCGCGTTTACGGCGACGTGCAAGGCGTCGGCTTCAGGATCTGGGTTCGGGGCGAGGCCACAAGCCTTGGTCTAGCGGGCTGGGTTCGCAATGAAGCGGACGGATCAGTAACGACCCAGATTGCAGGATCCGATGAAGCGGTCTCGGCAATGATTGGGCGACTGTGGAAAGGGCCGTCCGCGGCCTCGGTTTCGAAGGTCGATGTCGAGGAGTTGGCAGCCGGAAACGCCTCTGTGGGGTTCAGGATTGTCGTATGACGACGGATTTGGCTCGGGGACCCTTGAATTAATTGAACGTTCGTTTTATTATTGTTGCGCAAAGGGGCTGACATGGCGCGCACCACCGGATCCGACGGCGAAAAGACCGAAGCGACCATCCGCGAGGCGGCCGTCAATCTGATCGCGCGGTTTGGCTACGAGGCGATGTCGATGCGCCAGCTCGCCGCTGAAGTCGGCGTGCAGGCAGCGGCGCTCTACCGCTATTTTCCGACCAAGGAAGGGCTTCTGTTCACGCTGATGCGCGAGCATATGGAAGGCCTGACCGATGCATGGGAAGCAGCCCGCCCGACCAGCACGGACCCCGTGCAGCGGCTCGCCGCCTATGTCGAAAACCACATCGCTTTTCACATCGAACGTCGGCATGCCACGCATGTGTCGAACATGGAATTGCGCAGCTTGTCGCCCGAAAGGCTGACGCAGATCCTGCGCCTGCGCACGGCCTACGAAAAGGAGCTGCGCGCCATCCTGCGCGATGGCGCCGAGGCCGGCGTCTTCAACATCGATGACACCGGGCTGACGGCCATGGCGCTGATCCAGATGATGACCGGCGTCATCGTCTGGTTTCGGCCGGGCGAGCGGCTGTCGATCACTGAAGTGACGGCGACATATCTTTCAATGACAATGCGCCTGGTTGGAGCAGAAACCGCCGGCGAGACGACCCATGGCAGCGCGCGCGCCCTTGGACGCGCGAGAGACACCGCAGCACTTTGATTTCGCGTATGCTCCTTCGAAGATCGAGAGGGATCTTCGGGGTCATGCGGGCAGGAGGAAAGCATGTACACGAACACGCTCAGCTTCGGGCATGACGAGGATATCGAGGCGCTGCGCGATATGGTGCGGCGCTTCGCCCAGGACAGGATCGCGCCGGTCGCCGCCGATATCGACCGCTCGAACGAATTCCCGGCGCATCTGTGGGGCGAACTTGGCGCGCTCGGGCTGCTTGGCATCACCGCCGACCCCGATTTCGGCGGCAGCGGCATGGGCTATCTTGCGCATGTGATCGCTGTCGAGGAAATCTCCCGCGCCTCGGCTTCCGTCGGCCTTTCCTACGGCGCCCACTCCAATCTCTGCGTCAACCAGATCAACCGCTGGGCGACGCCGGCGCAGAAGGAGAAATTTCTCCCTGCGCTTTGTTCCGGCGAGCGCGTCGGTGCGCTGGCGATGTCGGAATCCGGCGCCGGCTCGGACGTCGTCTCGCTCAAGCTGCACGCCGAAAAGCGCAATGACCGCTATGTGCTCAACGGCACCAAGATGTGGATCACCAACGGGCCGGATGCCGGGACGCTGGTCGTCTATGCCAAGACCGATCCGGATCGGAAATCGCGCGGCATCACCGCCTTCATCGTCGAGAAAGCGATGGCCGGGTTCTCCGTGGCGCAAAAACTCGACAAGCTCGGCATGCGTGGCTCCAACACCGGCGAGTTGGTGTTCGAGAATGTCGAAGTGCCGTTCGACAATGTGCTGCATGAGGAAGGTCGCGGCGTCGAGGTGCTGATGTCGGGCCTCGACTACGAGCGCACCGTGCTCGCCGGCGGGCCGATCGGCCTGATGGCGGCATGCCTGGACGTGGCGATCCCCTATGTGCACGAGCGCAAGCAGTTCGGCCAGCCGATCGGCGAATTCCAGCTGGTTCAGGGCAAGCTTGCCGACATGTACACGACGATGAACGCCGCGCGCGCCTACGTCTATGCCGTCGCCGCCGCTTGCGATCGCGGCCAGACGACGCGCAAGGATGCCGCCGGCTGCGTGTTGTTTGCCGCCGAAAAGGCAACGCAGATGGCGCTCGATGCTCTCCAGCTGCTGGGCGGCAACGGCTACACCAACGACTATCCGACCGGCCGGTTGTTGCGCGACGCCAAGCTCTACGAAATCGGCGCCGGCACCAGCGAGATCCGCCGCTGGCTGATCGGGCGGGAAATCATGGCGGAGGGGGTGTGATGTCGCCGCGCAAAGACTTGAACCGCGTCCGTGACAATGTGGATTGCTCGCCACGGCAAATAGCTGTCTCTTCAACCACTGCGGCATACGGAGATAGGCGAGGCGCAAGATGGTTCCGCGACCAGTGCATCCCGTGAACAGGCGCAGGCTATTGTCGATGATTCTTTCCACGCTCTTTGCCAGCCTGCCGCGGCGAGCCAAGGCACAGAAGCAGCGCTTTCCCGACATAGCGGAATTCAGAGGCCTTGTGATTGCCGCCATCAGGCGGCAACCGGGTGAAGACAGTGTGGCTGCGGATCCATCTGATCCGGCGAGGATCAATTCGAAGATCGACGATGTCGAGTTAGGGTCGGATGTCACGAACCTGTTTGGCTACTTGAATTCGTACCCCGATGAAGACGCCGACGCCGCCATAGAGCGGTTTGCCCGAGCTTTGGCGGAAGCTCAACTCTCCAAGATCGGAGAGAACAATCTCGTCGCCGTGATCCGAACCCAACAGTATATCGATCAACTCAAAACGATGGGTATGGATCTGCTGTATGAGCCGTTGGTTGGCGAACTTGCGGTCGTATACATGGCCGACCTTCCCGACTCGCTATCACCCGTTGCGCCAAAGGATTTCCCCGCACGGGCGCTGTCTGATTTGCGCGTTATAGCGCTGAACAACGTCAAAAAATGGCTGCCCAAAATCGTCTCCGACGGCGGGTCCGATATCCTTCATCTGTACTACGTCGACGGCAATACGATGCTTTCAACGAGCCTCGTTCTGCTCGATGAATTCTGGCTTTCGATCAGTGCGAAATTCCCCGGCGACGTCTTGTTCGCGGTGCCGCGTCGTGACCAATTGTTCGTCTTTGACGCAAGCAATCCGAAGGCGCAAAACGCGGCCAGGCAGACAATAGACGTTACATTCAAGGATGGCTTCAATCTGCTGTCCGACAAGATTTTCGAGCGCCGTAACGGCAAGCTCCTGGCTCAAGCGTAGAGTTTGGCAATGGCGGTATTGCAAACCCAGATCTCCCCGTCCTCCGACACCTTTCGCGCCAATGCCGAGCGCATGCAGGCGCTGGTCGCCGACATTGCGGACAAGGCTGCAAGCGTCGAGCGCGGTGGCTCGGAGGAGGCGCGCGAACGGCACGTCTCGCGTGGCAAGCTGTTGCCGCGCGAGCGCCTTGCGCAGTTGCTGGATGTGGGCTCGCCCTTCCTCGAGATCGGCCAGTTCGCCGCGTGGTCGATGTATGGCGAGGAGATTTCCGCGGCCGGCATGATCGCCGGCATCGGCCGCGTCGAAGGCACCGAGGTGATGGTCGTCGTCAACGACGCAACGGTGAAGGGCGGCACCTATTATCCTCTGACCGTGAAGAAGCATCTGCGGGCGCAGGAGATCGCGCTGCAGAACAATCTGCCTTGCATCTATCTGGTCGACAGCGGCGGCGCCAATCTGCCCAACCAGGACGAGGTGTTTCCCGATCGCGAGCATTTTGGCCGCATCTTCTACAACCAGGCCAACATGTCGGCGGCCGGCATCCCGCAGATCGCCTGTGTGATGGGTTCCTGCACGGCGGGCGGCGCCTATGTGCCGGCGATGTCCGACGAGACGATCATGGTGCGCAACCAGGCGACCATCTTCCTCGGCGGCCCGCCGCTGGTGAAAGCGGCCACTGGTGAAGACGTCAGCGCCGAAGACCTCGGTGGCGCGGACGTGCACACGCGGCTTTCCGGCGTTGCCGACCACTATGCGCTGGATGACGACCATGCGCTTGCCATCTGCCGCCGTATCGTCAAAAACCTGAATCGGAACAAGACTGTACGGCTGCACTTGCAGAAATCGATTCCGCCGCTTCACGCAGCCGATGAGCTCTACGGCATCGTGCCGACGGACCTGCGCCAACCCTATGACGTGCGCGAAGTGATCGCGCGCATCGTCGATGGCTCCGAATTCGACGAGTTCAAGCAGAACTACGGCACCACGCTGATCACCGGCTTTGCCCATCTCCATGGCATGCCGGTCGGCATCATCGCCAACAATGGCGTGCTGTTCTCCGAGAGCGCGCTGAAGGGCGCGCACTTCATCGAATTGTGCTGCCAGCGCAAGATCCCGCTGGTCTTCCTGCAGAACATCACCGGCTTCATGGTCGGTCGGAAATACGAAGCGGGCGGCATCGCCAAGGACGGCGCCAAGCTGGTGATGGCGGTGGCCACCGCCAGGGTGCCGAAGGTGACTGTCATCATCGGCGGTTCGTTCGGCGCCGGCAATTACGGCATGTGCGGCCGCGCCTATTCACCGCGCTTCCTGTGGATGTGGCCGAACGCCCGCATCTCGGTGATGGGCGGCGAGCAGGCAGCGACGGTGCTCGCCATGGTCAAGCGCGAAGGCATCGAGCGCAAGGGCGGCGAATGGGGCGCCGAGGAGGAGGCAAAATTCAAGAAGCCGATCCTGATGAAATACGAGCATGAGGGCCATCCGCTCTACTCGTCCGCCCGCCTTTGGGACGACGGCATCATCGACCCGGCGAAGACGCGCGACGTGCTGGCGCTCAGCCTGTCCGCCGCGCTCAACGCCGAGATCGAAGAGACGCGCTTCGGCGTGTTCAGGATGTGACATGAACGACCATCTGCGGATCCAGGTTCATGCCGGCGACATCACCAAACTGGTAGTCGACGCCATCGTCAACGCCGCCAACACCTCGCTTCTCGGTGGTGGCGGGGTCGATGGTGCTATTCATCGCGCGGCCGGCCGAGAGCTCGAGTTCGAATGCCGCATGCTGAACGGATGCAAGGTCGGCGAAGCCAAGATCACCAAGGGTTACAAACTTCTCGCGCGGCACATCATCCACACGGTCGGGCCGGTCTGGCAAGGCGGCGGCAAGGGTGAAGCCGAACTACTGGCCTCTTGCTATATCCGCTCGCTCGAACTCGCCACGGCCAATGATTGCCGCACGGTGGCGTTTCCGGCGATCTCGACGGGTGTCTACCGCTACCCGAAAGATGAGGCGACGCAGATCGCCGTCGACACGGTCAGCACGTTCATCGAGAAACGAACAATGCCGGAAACCGTCACCTTCTGCTGCTTCGACGACCAAACGGCTGAACTATACCGGCAGGCCGTTGCTGCCCTGCGAAAGGGCTGAACTGCATGGGCCAACCGATTCACCAGCATAGGCAAACTCGAATCTCGGCTGGCGAGCTGGCGGGGAGGCAAAATATTCGCTATCGCTCATCCTGCACAGTGCAATGGGGACAGGGCGGAAATGAAACTGAAATATTGCCGAAAGACGATTGCGTCGATACTTGCAAGTTTGCTTATGTTCGCAACTCATGGCGTCGGCTCGGCGGAATCGCTGGCAGGCAAGATGGGCGACAAGCGGTTTTCTCCGACCTTGTCGCTCGACCCGAAGGAAGCCTGCTACAAATCCTACCTCGCATATATCGCGGCGAGTGGCCATTCAGCCTACGCCACGACGTTCTATTCACGCGTCGTCGATCTCCACATTTTCTGCAGCGTAAAGCTGAACGCACCTTCGCAGAAGGCCGCCGAGGAGACTGCGTTACGTATCTGTCGGAGCGGCTTCGTCAGGTGGAAGGTCAAGACCGCAAGCGGCGGCTGCGCGATCGCTGCGTCGAAGTAAGCCGGCGGCCAGACTGGCGCCGCCCGAGGCAGACCCGGGAGGCTCCATGTTCGCCAAGATCCTGATCGCCAATCGCGGCGAGATCGCTTGTCGTGTGATCCGCACGGCGCGCAAGCTGGGCGTGCACACCGTCGCCGTCTATTCGGATGCCGATGCGAAATCCCTGCATGTCGAGTTGGCCGACGAAGCCGTGCGCATCGGCCCCTCGCCCGTCGGCGAAAGCTATCTGCGTGGCGACAAGATTGTCGCCGCGGCCCTGGCGACGGGCGCGCAAGCCATCCATCCCGGCTACGGCTTTCTGTCGGAAAACCCCGATTTCGTCGACCAGGTGGTGGCGGCGGGGTTGGTTTTCATCGGTCCGTCGGCGGCCTCGATCCGGGCCATGGGGCTGAAGGATGCCGCCAAGCGGCTGATGGAAAAGGCCGGCGTGCCGGTGGTGCCGGGCTACCATGGCGAGGCGCAGGAAATCGTGCTGCTGGCCTCCAAGGCGCGCGAGATCGGCTATCCCGTGCTGATCAAGGCGCGTGCCGGCGGCGGCGGCAAGGGCATGCGCCGGGTCGAGCATCCCGATGAGTTTTCCGAGGCGCTGTCCAGTGCGCGCCGCGAGGCAAAGGCCGCTTTCGGTGATGACCGCGTGCTGGTCGAGAAATATGTCGACAAGCCGCGCCATATCGAGGTGCAGGTGTTCGGCGACAACTTCGGCAATGCGGTGCATCTCTACGAACGCGACTGCTCGGCGCAGCGCCGCCACCAAAAGGTGATCGAGGAAGCCCCCGCACCCGGCATGACCCCGGCGCTGCGCAAGGCGATGACGGATGCGGCGGTGAAAGCCGCCAAGGCGATCAATTATTCCGGCGCCGGCACCATCGAGTTCATTGTCGATGCCTCGCAAGGCCTGAAGGCCGACCGCTTCTGGTTCATGGAAATGAACACCCGCCTGCAGGTCGAACACCCGGTCACCGAAATGGTCACCGGCACCGACCTGGTCGAGTGGCAGTTGCGGGTCGCCAGCGGCGAAAAGCTGCCGAAGACGCAGAACGAGATCGCGCTTTCCGGCCATGCCTTCGAGGCGCGCATCTATGCCGAGGATGCGACAAAGGGGTTCCTGCCGGCGACCGGCACCTTGCATCATCTGAAGTTTCCGGACGCGCCCCCTGAAGGCGCCGCGATGCGCATCGAGACCGGCGTGCGGGCCGGTGATGCCATCTCGCCCTATTACGACCCGATGATCGCCAAGCTGGTCGTCCACGCAAAGGACAGGCAGACGGCCCTGGAAGCGCTCGGCGCGGCGCTGTCGCAAACCGAGATCGCCGGCTCGACCGTCAACACCGCCTTTCTTGTCGCTCTGGCCGCCGATCCGGACTTTGCCGCTGGCGATGTCGACACCAGCTTGATCGCCCGGCATCAACCGGCACTGACCGAGGTCGCGCCGCCGAGCGACGAGACCGTTGCGGCAGCCGCGCTTGCGGCTTCGGGTGCCGGCGCATTGCCGTCGTCGAGCGACCCCTGGTCGTCGCTTGCCGGCTACGCGCATTTCCACAGCGTGGCCCGCCGCACACGGCTGAAGTTCGGCGAAATCGATATTGCGGCAAGGGTTTCGATGCGACCGGACGGGCGGTTCCAGGTGGCGCTGGACGAGCCCTACGACAACGCCAACGCGCATGATTTTCGCGCCACGCCACGCCTCGCCCGCTGGCCCGGCCATATCACGGTGTTCGAAGGCGCCGTTGGCTATACCTTTACCGTGCCGGACCCGCTGGCGCGGGCGGATGAGGCGGCGGCAGGCGCCGGCAGCCTGCGCGCGCCGATGCCGGGGCTGGTCAAGCAGGTGCGCGCGGCAAGAGGCGATGCGGTGATCAAGGGCCAGCCGCTGCTGATCCTTGAAGCGATGAAGATGGAGCACACCATCGCCGCGCCGCATGACGGGGTGATCGCCGAGATTGCCACCGAAGGCGCGCAGGTCACCGATGGGACGGTGCTGGTGCGGTTCGTCGAGGACCAGAGCGCCCCGACCGCAGCCGCAAGCTGACAGTCGAAAGGGAACGACTAATTACAAAGAAAAATGGCCGGGACGAACCGGCCATTTCCTTATGCTATGTGGTCGCCAGGCGACGACTACTGCGCGATCGGCGCGTATTTGCCATCGTGCCACTGGTTGATGTCATAGCTGGCGTTCTTGAGGTCGCCCTTTTCGTCGAAGGTGACGTTGCCGACAACGGTGCTGATCGGCGTGCCGTTCTTCAACGCTTCGGCAACCTTGCCCGGATCGTCGCTGCCGGCGCGCTTGACGCCTTCGGCGAAAGCCTGGACCACCGCGTAGGAGAACAGCGTGAAGCCTTCCGGTACGAAGCCGCCGGCCTTGATCTTCTCGACGGCAGCCTTGGCTTCAGGCTTTGCCTGCGGATCCGACGGGAAGACGAACATGGTGCCCTCGCCGGCCGGGCCGGCAACCTGCCAGAATTCCGGCGAAGCGATGGAGTCCGGCATGATCAGCTGGAACTTCAGGTTCTGTTCCGCCGACTGGCGCAGGATCAGACCGGCTTCAGGATGATAACCGCCGAAATAGACGACGTCCGCCTTCAGATCCTTGAGCTTGGTGACGAGAGCCGAATAGTCCTTCTCGCCGGCATTGATGCCGTCATAATACACCTCCTTGAGGCCACCGGCATTCATGGTTGCCCTGACGGCGTCGGCCACGCCCTGTCCGTAGGCACTCTTGTCGTGCAGGACGACGACGTTCTTGCCGGCAAACTTCTTGGCGATCCAGGGGCCGATGAAGGCGCCCTGCGCATCGTCACGGGTATAAAGGCGCATGATCGTCGGCCAGCCGGCCTTGGCCGCCGCGTCAGTCAGCACCGGGTTTGACGAGGCCGGGCTCATCATCAGGGCGCCGGCTTCGGCATAGACGGCAGAGGCCGGAATGCTCGAACCCGAACAGGCATGGCCATCGACGAACTTGACGCCATCGGCGACGATGCGGTTGGCGACCGACACGGCCTGCTTGGGATCGCACTGGTCGTCCTGGATACTCAGCTTGATCTGGCGACCGTCGACACCACCCGCCGCATTGATCGCGTCAGCAGCGGCCTGTGCGCCCTGCTTGAACTGATCGCCGATGGTGGCGAGTTGTCCGGTCATCGGACCGACCACCGCAAAGGTGAGGTCGTCGGCGAATGCGACCGGCGCACTCATCATCAGGCCAAAAACGGCCGCGCTCAAAATACTCATTTTTTTCATGGTGATAGAACTCCTCCACTCACGCGCGGCCGCCCGGCCGCGCTTCTTCCAGAGAGGCGGGACAATTTCATCCTTCACCGGGCCTGTCTAGGCGCATCGGCAGCACTCGATTGGGCCTGCAAGACGTCATCCACGCAAAAAAGCCACGCCAGCCTTGTTTCGGCTGGTCGTGGCTTTTTTGCTCGTCAAGCGGCCCCAAGCGCCCCCGCGCCCCGAAATCCCGCTCGCCTTCCCCGCATCGCGCGACTAAGCCAGGCCGGCCTGTTGCGTTCTTCTTATATCTTTGTTTGAGCCTGGTTCCGAAACCATGCTCCAGGTCGTCGACCGTCTTGCGCGGCCTTCCATTCCGCCGGGTCTGGCCGTCTGTGCGGTCTTGATCCCGGGCTTCCCTGTCTTGGATAGGTCTATCCGCGGTCGGCGGATCTCAGTGCATGGTCATCCATTCGCGAGCTTCGCGAAGCGCCTTGGCGATCTCGACCTTCGACATCGCAGCCGACAGTTCCGAGCGCAGTTCCGCAGCGCGGGCCGAACCCTTGATCGCGGCGATGTTGAACCATTTGTGGGCGGCAACGACATCGGTCTCGCAATCGCGGCCGGTCGCATACATCATGCCCAGTTCGAAAAGAATGTCGGCCTGGGCAGTTGCCCCCATGGCGCCGAAGCCTGCTTCAAGCATTTCAAAACGTGCCATTTCAATCCCCTGTTCTTGGCCCTGTCTGGCTCCCGAGAGCTGCCTTCGTTTGTCCTTGCGGGCTGCTCTTCCGATGCTTTCGAGAATGCCGTGGAGGCTTGAATCCGTCGTTAAATGGCGTGCTTAATTTGAGGAAAACAAAGCTAAAACAAGAGGTAAACGCCGAAATTCGTTAAGGATACAAAGCCAGCGATCACGCCGGTTTTCCTCAAATTCGACGAAAATTTTCGTGGCGGGTATCAACACTCCGCTAACCACGGGAAACAAACACGATCCGCGGATGCTTTCCTTTCTTGCCCGTGCGGCCCGCGTCGGCGCCTTCAGAATCCCGGAATCTTACGCGGCGGCACCACTTTTGTTTTGCCGGGAGCTGGATTAGCTTACGTTTGCGTAAGCGGCAGACCGGCGAGGCGGAGCGTCGGGCCGCAAATCCAAAGGGAGGAAGCCCATGTTTCGAAAAGTGAGCCTGGCCCTGGTGGCCACATTGATCATGGCGGGTGCGGCGTGGGCCGATCCGATCGAAGGCAGTTGGAAGACACAGGCGGGAGATACCGCAGCCATCGCGGGCAGCGACACGTTTTCCATCACGCTCAAGTCCGGCAAATTTGCCGGCAAGACCATCGGCTCGCTCAAGGCCGCCGGCGACAACAAATATGCCGGCAACATCACCGATCCGGCAAACGACAAGACCTATTCAGGCAAGGCGACATTGTCGGGCACCTCGCTCAAGATGAGCGGCTGCGTGTTCGGCGGACTGATCTGCAAGAGCCAGACCTGGCACAAGCTCTGATCGACCGCATCCTCACGACATGAAAACGGGGCCTCGATGGGCCCCGTTTTTATTTGCCCTGGCGCTAGGTGCCCATGCGTGGTTCGCCTCGCACCGCACCCGCCGGAACTAACGCCGGCACCGTCAGAAACCCCATCAACCAATTTGAACCGCAGATGAACGCCGGCATCAGAGCCGGTTCAGTCGCGCTCGGGCATTCTCCTGCGTGTTGAAGGAGACACGACCCAATGCTTGCTCGCCGCTTCACCATCGTCTGCCTGCTGATGAGCCTGTTTGGAATGTTCTTCGCCATCCTCGTCGCCGAAACGGGCCGTCCCGCCCGCGCCTGGGACGAAGCCAGTTCCAGGACCTGCCACCTCGCCTGCCCCACCCATCTTCGCAACTGAACAAAGAAACCAAGACCTCGAAAAGAAAAGCAGAACACCATGAACCGCATCGCCGCCAACACTCTCAAGACCCTTCGGCTTCTGCCGCGGGCGGCGCTTATCCTGATGGTTCTGGCTGCTCCGGTTCTGGCCGTGCCGATGATGCGCGCCGATACCGGTTCGACGATCGAAGCGCCCGCTTTGAGGAAGTCCGGTGTCGGCTTCGTGCTCCTGGTCAGCCTGCAGCGCGGTTGAAGAAAAAGGACGCTTTGGCCGCCTTCGGTCGCGACACCCCTCCCAAGAGCCGATCCAAGTCTCTATATTGAGCCATGGAAAAGCGAATCTACCCACAAGCCATCGAATCGGTCGTCATGCCGGAGCCTTTTGGCCGGCAAAGCTTTGATAGCCCCAAAAAGGCCGTCGCCGCACTGCAGGCGTTGTACGACCGCAACACCAAGTTCCTGCGCGATTCCTTCGCGGCACTGGCGACAGCGGGCGGCGACAACAGCAAGCGCTACCGCGCCTTCTACCCCGAGATCGGTGTCACCACCAATTCGTTCACCCAGATCGACTCGCGCCAGGCCTACGGCCATATGCCGACGCCGGGACATTTTTCGACCACCGTCACCCAGCCGGGCCTGTTCGAGAGCTACCTGGTCGAGCAGTTGCGCCTGATCATGCGCAATCATGGTGTCGCGGTCACCGTGTCGGAATCGACCACCCCTATTCCGCTGCACTTCGCCTTTCTTGAAGGCACCCATGTCGACGGCTCGGCCGCCGAGCGCATCAAGCGGCCGATCCGCGACCTGTTCGACGTGCCGGACCTCGACGGCACCGACGACCAGATCGCCAACGGCACATTCGAAGTGGCCTTCGGCGAACCACGGCCATTGGCGCCCTTCACGGCGCAGCGCATCGACTATTCGCTGCACCGCCTGTCGCACTATACGGCGACCACGCCGCAGCATTTCCAGAACTTCGTGCTGTTCACCAATTACCAGTTCTACATCGACGAGTTCGTTGCCCGGGCGCGCGACCTGATGGCCGGCGGCGGCGGCGGATATAGCGAATTCGTCGAGCCGGGCAATGTCATCACCAAGGGCGGGCAAAGCGCACCCAGCGAAGGGGTTGCGCCGCCACGCCTGCCACAGATGCCTGCCTATCATCTGAAGAAGCCGAACCATGGCGGCATCACCATGGTCAATATCGGCGTCGGGCCTTCCAACGCCAAGACCATCACCGACCATATCGCGGTGCTGAGGCCGCATGCCTGGGTGATGCTTGGCCACTGCGCCGGGCTGCGCAACACCCAGGCGCTCGGCGACTATGTGCTGGCGCATGCCTATGTGCGCGAGGATCACGTGCTTGACGACGACCTGCCGGTCTGGGTGCCGATCCCGCCGCTGGCCGAGATCCAGGTTGCGCTGCAGGAGGCGGTTGCCGAAGTCACCGGCCTGTCCGGCTATGACCTCAAGCGCATCATGCGCACCGGTACCGTCGCCACCATCGACAACCGCAACTGGGAGCTGCGTGACCAGCGCGGACCGGTGCAGCGTCTGTCGCAGTCGCGCGCCATCGCGCTCGATATGGAATCGGCGACCATCGCGGCCAACGGCTTCCGCTTCCGCGTGCCCTACGGCACGCTGCTGTGCGTTTCGGACAAACCCCTGCATGGCGAACTGAAGCTGCCCGGCATGGCGACCGAGTTCTACAAGCGGCAGGTGGCGCAGCACCTGACCATCGGCATCCGGGCGATGGAGAAACTCGCGGAAATGCCTATGGAGCGGCTGCATTCGCGCAAGCTGAGAAGTTTTTCGGAGACGGCGTTCCAATAGGCCGATCGCGCATCGCCTAGAGCGTGTCTCGTTGAAACCGCTGCGCACTTTTGGGCGACATGCATTTGTTTTATGCATGTCGTTGCCCCAAAACCACTAGGCACTTTTGGGCGACATGCATTTGTTTTATGCATGTCGTTGCCCCAAAACCGCTGGGCACTTTTGGGCGACATGCATTGGGCATCCAGTCATCTTGATTGGGCCGCATTTTTGCCGATAACCGTGCAGCACCACAGTTGGCAACCCGTGCAGACCTGAGCCGATGAGACGCAGTCGAGACATGGCAGCTTCACTGGCATTCATCGCGATGATGATGTTCTCGGTTGCCTTGGTCGCCGGGTTCTTCGGCGCCTTGCACCCGGCCTTCGATTCCTTCTCGCATTTCCGCGTTCATCTTGCCGTGCTGATGGCGCTTTGCGCGCTGCCGCTGCTGGCCACGACATTTCGCCTGCAAGCCGCCGCTGCCTTGCTCTTTGCCGTGGCGGCCTTTGCCACGACAATCAGCGCGCTGCCGCAGCTGTGGCCGGTGGAAGCGGTCGCCAAGCCGGCTGGCCAGATGGTCTACAAGCTGCTGCAGATGAACCTGCGCTACGACAATCCAACGCCGAAGAAGGTGCTGTCGCTGATCGGCCGGACCAATCCCGACGTGATCACCCTCGACGAGGTGTCGGCGATGTGGACGACCGAGCTTGGCTATATCAGCAGCGCCTATCCATACCGGATCCTCTGCCCCTACCCCAACGGCATATTCGGCGTGGCGTTGCTCTCGCGGCGGCCCTTTGCCGCCGGCACCGAGCCGCATTGCGAGCGGCGCGGCGCCATGGCGACAGCGACCGTCGACTTCGGCGGCATTGGCGTCGATGTTGCGGCGATACATCTCAGCTGGCCTTGGCCACGCGAGCAGCACTGGCAGATCGGTGAGCTTACCGAATCGCTCTCATCGCTCGGCGAGACAGCCATCATGGCGGGCGACTGCAACGCCGTGCCATGGAGCGCCGCAGTGCGCCGCGTCGCCGCGCTCGGCGGGCTGACCGTCATGCCATCTGCCGGACCGACCTGGACATACATCAAGCTGCCGGACTTCCTGCGGCGTTTCGCCGGCCTGCCGATCGACCAGGTTTTCAGCAAGGGCGGGGTGACCATTCATTCCGCGACACGGCTGGAAGAAACCGGCTCGGACCATCTGCCGGTGCTGGTCGAGTTCACGCTCAGGCTGAACGAGCAAAAGCCGACCGACGAACACGAGACCGCGACTGTGTCGCTGACATCGGCCGGAGATTCGCGAAACGGATATCGGGGTTAGAGGCCGTTTGAAGATGGTTCTTCCGACAACCGGATACCACTTTTTGGGATCATGCCCTACGGTCAGAGTTTGGACCCTTGGCGTGTTCGATTTGACATCGCTCGATGGTCCGCCGAAGGTCGGCCAGCTCAACATACGGGGTGCCGTGCATGTCCCCCACCTTCATCGTCAGACGCGCCACGCCAGAGGACGAGCCTGGGGTAAGCGAGTTGCTTCTCGCTTCATACCCCGGCCTGATGCGAACGGCATATGATCAGACCGTTCTTGAAGCTGCGCTGCCTTTGATAACTCGCGCAAACCCTGCGCTGCTTTCGGCTGGCACCTACTATCTCGCGGTCAATGAAGATGGCTTTGCCGCCGGCTGCGGCGGTTGGTCCCGGGAACGTCCGGGAAGCTCCGAGGTGAAGCCCGAGCTCGCGCACATCAGACATTTCGCCACTCGTCCCGAATGGCTGGGCCGCGGGATCGGGCGCCAGCTTTACCGGCGTTGCGAAGAAGATGCACGCTCGTCCGGTGTGCGCCGTTTCGAATGCCAGGCAAGTCTCAACGCAGAAGGGTTCTATGCAGCCTTGGGCTTCATCTCGGTAGGGCGGATCGAAGTGCGCATTGGCCCTGGGCCGATGTTGCAGTCCGTCTTGATGGAACGGACCATTTGACTGTCAAGCCTGGCGCTCTGTGCTCGTTCCCGTCGACCGGGCAGCCAATTTGAGTGAGTTTTTGCCCCTAAGGCCGCTCCAGGGCCTCGACCAGATATTCCACGTGACCGCCTTCTCGGTGTTCGCGAGCGTCGAAGGCATTCTGCCTGGCTTCATAGTCGACAAAAACCGCGTCGATCCGCCGCCGCGCCTCACGCCGTGCCTTGGAACACTGGGAGTCATTGGGGATTGTCAGGCCCCTGAGCGACTTCTCGGTCGCACGCATCATCTGCCTGGCAATGTCGCCATGGGTCTCCTCATGCGTGCGAACGCCGGCGAAGAAACGCGCCCAGCGCTTGTCGAGGGCCGGCGGGAGGGCGGACGCGACACGGGGGTAGGTAAAATTCAGGTTGAGCGTTCCGTTGACTTGCCCGATGCGGCAGGTGCCCTTGACCTCAACAAGGTCGAACTCCCAAGCCTTTGTATAGCTGGTCTGTGCGATGGCGCGAGCCATGAAGCCATGCCTCGGCCCGTTGCGGTCCATGGACTCGATCAGAGCCTCTCCGGTCTTGCCGGAGATGTCGTATGTCTGCGTCTTGACCAGGATTTTTACGCCTGCCGATGCAGCCGTCGCGGAACCGCACAAGGCGCTGACGATCGCCAGACCTGAAAGAATGAGCAAGCGCATATCCGGCTCCTTTCCAACGACGACGAGTTGACTGGCGGCACAGTGCCGCCGGCGCGGGTCTCACATGCCTTGGTAGACCGGGCCCTCGCCGCCCTGTGGCGGGACCCAGTTGATGTTCTGGTTCGGATCCTTGATGTCGCAAGTCTTGCAGTGGACGCAGTTCTGCGCGTTGATAACGAAGCGCACATCCTTCGCCGCCGGATCGGCGGCGGCGTTGCCATCCTTGTCTACCCACTCATAAACGCCGGCCGGACAATAGCGCGTCGAGGGTCCGGCAAAGACATCGTGTTCGGAGCGCTGCTGCAGGGCCATGTCGCCGACCAGCAGATGCACCGGCTCGTTTTCCTCGTGATTGGTGTTCGACAGGAACACCGAGGACAAGCGGTCGAAGGTCAGCACGCCGTCGGGCTTCGGATAGGCGATCTTCTGGTGCTGGGCGGCAGGTTCAAGTGTCGCATAGTCGGCCTTGCCATGCTTCAGCGTGCCGAAGGGCGAGACGCCGAACAGCGTGTTCAGCCACATATCGAGGCCGCCGAGACCGACGCCGACGATGGTGCCAAAGCGCGACCATAGCGGTTTGACATTGCGCACCTTCTTCAGGTCCTTGCCGATGTCGGTCGCCCGCCAGGCCGCTTCGTAGGAGGAGAGCTCGTCATTGGCGCGACCGGCTCCGATCGCCTCGGCGACATGTTCGGCCGCCAGCATGCCGGACAGCACCGCATTGTGTGAGCCCTTGATGCGCGGCACGTTGACGAAACCGGCCGCGCAGCCCATCAGCGCGCCACCGGGGAACGACAGTTTCGGCACCGACTGCCAGCCGCCTTCGGTGATGGCGCGCGCACCATAGCCCAGGCGCTTGGCACCCTCGAAGGTGCCTCTGATCGCCGGATGCGTCTTGAAACGCTGGAACTCCTCGAACGGCGACAGCCAGGGGTTCTTGTAATTGAGGTGGAGCACGAAGCCCACCGCCACCTGGTTGTCCTCGAGATGGTAAAGGAACGAGCCGCCGCCGGTCTTCATGTCGAGCGGCCAGCCGAAGGAATGCTGGACCAGCCCCGGCCGGTGGTTTTCCGGCTTGACCTGCCAGAGTTCCTTGAGGCCGATGCCGTATTTGCCGGGCTCGCGGCCATCGGACAGCTTGTATTTGGCGATCAACTGCTTGGCGAGCGAACCGCGCGCCCCCTCGCCGATCAGCACATATTTGCCCATCAGCGCCATGCCAGGCGCAAAGCCCGGGCCGTGCGTACCGTCCTTCTCGACGCCCATGTCGCCGGTGACGACGCCGGTGACGGCGCCTTCCTCATTGTAGAGCAAGTCGGCCGCGGCAAAGCCCGGATAGATCTCGACGCCAAGCGCCTCGGCCTTGGTCGCCAGCCAGCGGCAGACATTGCCCAGCGAAACGATGTAGTTGCCGTGATTGTTCATAAGCGGCGGCATCAGGATATTGGGCAGACGGAACGAGCCGGCCGGACCAAGCACCAGGAAATGATCGTCGGTCACCGGCGTCTTGAACGGGTGGCCTTCCTCGTCGCGCCAGCCCGGCAGCAGCCGGTCGATGCCGATCGGATCGACGACGGCGCCGGAGAGGATATGGGCGCCGACTTCACCGCCCTTTTCGAGGACGACGACCGAGAGTTCGGGATTGACTTGCTTGAGGCGGATGGCGGCGGCGAGGCCGGCCGGGCCGGCGCCGACGATAACCACGTCGAATTCCATGCTTTCGCGTTCGATGTCGTTCATCTACCCCTCCGCACTGGCTTATCCCATTCGGGTATCTTGCTGGCTCCCGCGCTGCATAGCGCATCAATTGGCGACAGGAAACCGGCGCATACGTGACAATGCCGTTTTGGCCAAAAAGTCGCGCATCGCGTGGGCTTAGTGGCTGTTTTCGTCTTGCAGAGCCGTCTGCGCCTACGTTTTTAATTGTTCGACGGCTCGCTTATCGGCCATACTTCATACCATGCGCATTCCTGGGCCAGGCGGCTTTTCATCGACGCGCTTTCCATCGACGCCCGGCCGGGCCTGCCGGGCGCTTCTTTTGGCCCTTCCGATGCTGGCACCGGGTCACGTCGCCGCGGACGAGGTGAAAGTCTGGGCGACGGGCGCCTACTCCTTCTCCGACGAGCTCGGCGGCTTCCACATCACCGGCGCTTCGGGCATCGGCACCAAGGACGATCCGCTGGTCATCACCGAAGAGCTGAATTCGTCAACCCCGGTGACGCTCACCATTCGCACGACAAAGCCGATCCAGGCCTTCGGCAAGGCCGGCGAATTCGCCAATGGCGTCATGTATATGCGCATCGACGTGCTCAACAACAGCGGCCAGGCCTGGGTCGAATTCCAGTTCGAGCTGCAGGAAATCCTGAACCAGCCAAGCGTGTTCGGCGACGGACTTTCGTTCGACCAGCGCAACAAGACACCCGACAATATCTGGTCGAGCTCTTTCGCAGATTTCGATCGCGATTTCGAACCCTATGACCGCCTGCTGTTCAAGAACGGCAAAGTCGACCCTCTGAAAACCGCCAGGTTCGAATTCCTGATGACCGACTATACGCCGCGCTGGACGTTCTATCTGGTGCAGGACCCACGCATACCTACGGGCTAGAGCAAGCGGCCAGCCTTGCAAATTCCCGTCATGCGGACGAATGTGCCGCCATGACTGCCGCTTCCCCAAACAACAGACAGGACCTTGCCGACCTGCTGGCCTTTTATGCCAGCGCGGGTGTCGACGAGGCGCTTGAAGACCAGCCGGTGAACCGGTTCGCCGAGGCGCCCAAACCGGCAGAGCGGCCGCCGGCGCCGTCCACCGACGCCGTTGCGCCACCTGGTTCGACGAACGCGTCGCGCCCCGCGCCGGCCGACAGAGCAAATCCACCGCCGGTGGCGCGTGCACCGTCGATAACCGCTGCGGTTCCCGACGAGGCGCAGGCGGCGCTGGCGCGCCACTTGGCAACGACGGCAACGACCCTGGACGAGCTTCGCCAGCACATGGCGGCCTTCGACGGCTGCAATCTGAAGGCCACCGCCAAGAACCTGGTGTTCGCCGACGGCAACCCGGAGGCCGCCGTCATGCTGGTGGGCGAAGCGCCCGGCCGCGACGAGGACATCGAGGGCCTGCCCTTCGTCGGCCGCTCGGGCCGGCTGCTCGACCGCATGCTGGCGGCGATCGGCCTCGACCGCACTTCGGTCTATATCGCCAACGTTATTCCGTGGCGGCCGCCGGGCAATCGCACGCCGACGCCGCACGAGACCGAGATCTGCCGGCCGTTCATCGAGCGGCAGATCGAGCTGGTCAATCCGAAGGTGCTGATCAACCTCGGCGGCCCGTCAGCCAAGACCTTGCTCAACACTTCGGAAGGCATCTTGCGGCTGCGCGGCAACTGGCGCGTCCACACGACGGCTTCCGGCATCGCCATCCCGGCCATGCCAACGCTGCATCCGGCCTATCTCCTGCGGACCCCCGCGCACAAGAAGCTGGCATGGCGGGATTTTCTCGAGGTGAAGGCGAAACTGCGGGCACTCGCCTAAAAGCGCGTCGCATTGAAACAGATTCAGGCGACGCGCTTTGGTCTTTGTTTTTATGCATGTTTGCTGCCCCTAAACCGAGGCCCCTTTTGGGCGACATGCATCAGCGATGACCTCGCAGGTAATTGAAATACGGCTCTCGCCGGCCTAGTCATTCGCTCATGACAACACCCCAAAATTCCGCCGGCAGCCTCATTCGGGAATGGCGCACCCGCCGCCGCATGAGCCAGCTCGACCTCGCCATGGAAGCCGAAATCTCGCAGCGCCATCTGAGCTTCGTCGAGAGCGGGCGTGCCGCGCCCTCGCGCGACATGGTGCTGCATCTGGCCGAGCAATTGTCGATCCCGCTCCGGCAGCGCAACCAGTTGTTGCTTGCCGCAGGCTTTGCGCCGAGCTTCGGCGAGCGGTCGCTCAGCGACACGACGCTGGCGCCGGCGATGGCGGCCGTCGAGATCGTGCTCAAGGGACACGAGCCCTTCCCGGCGCTCGCCGTCGACAGGCACTGGAACCTGGTTTCGGCGAATGCCGCCATCGCTCCCTTCCTTGCCGATGTCAGCGAGGCTTCGCTGCTGACGCCGCCGGTCAACGTGCTTCGGCTCAGCCTGCATCCGGGCGGCATCGCACCGCGCATCGTCAATCTCCAGGAATGGCGCACGCACCTGCTCGAGCGCCTCAAACACCAGAACGACGCCAGCGGCGACCCGGTGCTGATCGACCTGGAGCGCGAACTGCGGACTTATCCGTCCGGCTTGAACGGCAGCCGGCCGGCGCCGGTCGAGCCGAATGCCATAGTGCACCCGCTCAGGCTGGCGCATGGCGATCAGGTGCTGTCGTTCATCAGCACCATCACAGTGTTCGGGACGCCGCTCGACGTGACGCTGTCGGAACTGGCGATCGAATCGTTTTTTCCGGCCGACGAACAGACGAGGACGGTGCTGGTGCGACTGGCGAAGGAGCGGGCCGAACGATCGTAACAGGGAAGCCTGACCCGGCCCTTCGCTATCGCTCCGGGCGTTCGTCGTTCGGAAAGCCAAGCAATTGGCTTTCCGTCCGCTATGCGGACCTCTCCTCACCCCTGAGGCAGAGTCGCCCTTCGCGTGCGGGTGCGCTGCAGACCAAGCTGGCGCTCGCGCCAGATGATGAAGATGCCGGCGGCAACGACGATCAGGCCACCGACCAGCATGTTGAGCGTGGCAACGTCGCCAAAGACGAGATAACCGACGACGACGCCAAGGATCATCGAGGTGTATTCGAAGGGCGCCACGACCGAGGCTTCGGCATGGCGATAGGCCGACGTCATCAGGATCTGGCCTAGGCCGCCGCAGAAGCCGGCAGCGACAAGAAGAGCCGCCTGGAGCGGCGTCAGCGCCTGCCAGCCGAACGGCAGCGACAGCAGCGCCATGACGCTCGCCGTCACCGAAAACCACAGCACAATGGTCGCGGTGCGTTCGCTTTGCACGAGGTTGCGCACGAGCAGCATGGCAACGGCCGAGATCGCCGCAGCGACAAGGGCGGCGATGACGCCGAGCACTTCCTGGTCGTCGAGCGCCTCGTCGGAACTCAGCAGCGTCAGTTCCGGCCAGGAGATGATCAGCACACCGACCAGGCCGACGGCGACCGCGCTCCAGCGATAGACGCGGATGGCTTCGCCGAGGAAGATCGAACTGAACACCACCACCAGCAGCGGCTGCGCATAGTTCAGCGTGATCGCCTCGGGCAGCGGCAGCCGCGTCAGCGCGAAAAAGCCAAGTCCCATGGCGCAGACGCCGACGACACCGCGCGCAATGTGATTGAGCGGGCGCTTGGTCGAAAACGCAGTGCCGAGTTTTCCCTTGAAGGCGAGAAAGGCAATGATCGGAAAGATGGCGAAGAAGGAGCGGAAGAAGACGATCTGGCCCGCCGGCACGGTGCCCGCCGCCTTGATGCAGGTCGACATGCCGACGAAGACCGCCACCGAAACGATCTTGAGCGTGATCCCGGTGAGCGTGCTGTGCCCGACGGGATGGTCGCTGGCTGCTGCGGCCTGACCTGGTTTTGCTGTCACGAGTCTCATCCATCCCGATATGATCGGAATGGATCTCTGTTTTCTTGCCTGACCATAATCTTTTCCGAAAACCGGTTCCCACTTTTCGGGATCATGGTCTAGCCGCTTCCCGGATCGTTGCCCAGATGCGCGCCGGCGTCGCCGGCATGTCGATGTGCTTGACGCCGTAGGCACGCCAGAGCGCGTCGGTCACCGCATTGAGTGCTGCCGGTGTCGAGCCGATGGTGCCGGCTTCGCCCGCCCCCTTGATGCCGAGCGCATTGGTCGTCGAAGGCACGTTGCGGGTCTCGAAATGGAAGAATGGGAAATTGTCGGCGCGCGGCATGGCGTAGTCCATGAAGCTCGCCGTCAACAGCTGTCCATCCTCGCCGTAGATGGTGTCCTCGGTCAGCGCCTGGCCAATGCCTTGCACCACGCCGCCATGCACCTGACCGGCGAGCAGGATCGGATTCACAGTGACGCCGAAATCGTCGACGATGGTGTAGCGGACGATGTCGGTGGTGCCGGTGTCGGGGTCGATCTCGACCTCGCAGATATGGGTGCCGTTGGGATAGGTGCACTCGTCCTGCACGAACTCGCCGAACCCCTTGAGATCATCCGGCGTCCTGGCGGCCTTGGCGATGGCGGAAAAATCGATCGTACGGTCGGTGCCGACGATGCGGGCAACGCCGTCCGACAATTCGATGTCGCCGGCCGAGGCCTCCAGCTCATCGGCGGCGATGCGCTTGATCTTGTTGGCCAGATCCTCGCCGGCGCGCGACGCCGAAACGCCGCCGAGCGGAATGGAGCGCGAGCCGCCAGTGCCGCCGCCAGCCTTCAGCTCATCGGTATCACCCTGGCGGACATGGATCTTGTCGATGTCGAGATTGAGCTTTTCCGACAGGAACTGCGCGTAGGCGGTGGCATGCCCCTGCCCGTTGGTCTGGGTGCCGATCTTCAACGTCACCGTGCCGTCGCCGTTGAGTTCGACAAACGCCGGTTCCGACCCCGGAAAGGCGCAGGCCTCGATATAGGTCGCCATGCCGAGGCCACGGATCTTTCCACCTGCTTTCGACTGTTCGAGCCGCTGCGGAAAGGCCTTCCATTCCGCCTGTTCGATGGCGCGGGTCATGTGGCCTTCGAACTCGCCAGTGTCGTAGAGGCGGCCGGTCTGCGTGCGGTAGGGAAATTGCTCGGGCCGGATGAAATTGCGGCGCCGAATTTCTTCGACGGGCAGACCCAGATCGTGGGCGCAGGCGTCGACGAGCTTTTCCAGGAGGAACGCCGCTTCCGGGCGACCGGCGCCGCGATAGGCATCGACCGGGCAGGTGTTGGTGTAGAGGCCGGTGACCGACACGTCGAGCGCCTGGATGTCGTAGACGCCGGTCGACATGGTGACGCCGATATAGGGAATGTAGGGACCGTATTGCGAGACATAGGCGCCCATATTGGCGAGCAGGTCCACCTTCATGCCAAGGAACCGGCCATCCTTGTCCAGTGCCATCTCGGCCTTCACGACATTGTCGCGGCCTTGCGCGTCGGTCAGGAAGTGTTCGGTGCGGTCGCCCGCCCATTTCACCGGATGGCCAAGCCGCTTCGCCGCCTCGAGCACCAGCGGGTATTCGCGGTAGACGAAGCTCTTCGGCCCGAAACCGCCGCCGACATCCGGCGTGATGACACGCAGCTGGTCCTTCTTAATCTTGAACAGGCTGGCCAGGATGTACTGCATGGAATGCACGCCCTGTGACCCCGTGGTCAGCACGAAGCGGTTCTCCTCAACGTTCCACTCGCCGATCGCCGAGCGCGGCTCCATGTAGTTGCAGACCAGCCGGTTGTTGACGAATTCGATGCGGGTGACATGGGCGGCCCTGGCGAAAGCCGCGTCCGTCTTTTTCTTGTCGCCCGTATGGTAGCTGAAGGCCCGATTCGAACCGAGTTCCGGCCAGACCAGCGGCGTGCCTTCGGCGAGCGCCGTCGCCGTTCCGGACGCCGCATCTTCGCTATCATAGTCGACGTCGATCAGTTCGGCGGCATCCTGCGCCAAAGCGCGGCTGTCGGCGACAACGAAGGCAACGGCGTCGCCGACATAGTTGACGCGGTTGCGGCACAGGACCGGAATGTCGCGGGTCGGCGCCTTGGTGCCGTCCGGCTGTTGCTGCATGACGCCGGACTTTAGATCGCCGAGATGGGCAAGGTCCTTGCCGATCAGCACCAGATGCACGCCGGGTGCTGCCTTCGCCGCCTCGGTCGAACCGATGGTGAAGCTGGCCTTGGCGACCGGCGAGCGCAGGACGTAGCCATGCAGGACGCCAGCCGGCTGGATGTCGTCCGTGTAGCGGCCCTGGCCCTGGATGAAGGCAGCATCCTCGCGCCGCAGCACGGATGCGCCCATCCCGAATTTCGGCGTGACGACGGTCATGGAGGCCTCGTGATGATGAATGGGAGGAGGAACGCCTGAAATAGGCGCCGTCTCAGTTTTGTCGAGGGGCTGTTTCGTGTAAAGAGCGCGGACTTCAAATTTCTTGGACCAGCGGAAACAATCCGCCACCAAGGCAATCGACAGGAAAACCCACGGAATGCGCACGGACACCGGCCAGGTCTTCAAGCTCGAAGACTACCGCCCCAATGACTACCTCATTCCGCAAAGCAACCTCACCTTCCGCCTTTCGCCAGACGCAACGCGCGTCACCGCCGTGCTCACGGTCGAGCGCCGTGATGGCGTATCCGCGTCGGCTCCGTTGGTGCTCGACGGCGACGGGCTGACGCTCAAGCGCATCGAGATCGGCGGCAAGAAAGCGAAACCGGCCGATATTCTGGTGACGCCAGACCAGCTGACCATCCTCGAGCCGCCGGCCGCGCGGCGCTTCCAGCTGCTCATCGAGACCGAATTGGCGCCGGTGGGCAACGAAGCGCTCATGGGCCTTTACCGCTCGAGCAATGTCTACTGTACGCAATGCGAGGCCGAGGGCTTTCGCCGCATCACCTATTTCCTCGATCGCCCCGACATCCTGTCTGTCTACACAGTGCGCATCGAAGCCCTGCGCGACGAGGCGCCGCTGCTTTTGTCCAACGGCAACCTGGTCGACAAGGGTGACATCGGCGATGGCTGGCACTTTGCTAAATGGCACGACCCCTTCCCCAAGCCGTCCTATCTGTTCGCGCTGGTGGCGGGCAATCTCGGCAAAGTCGCCAACAGTTTCGTCACCCTGTCCGGCCGCATGGTCGAGCTCGGCATCTATGTCGAGCCCGGCAAGGAGAAGCTGGCCGGCTACGCGATGGACGCCCTGAAGCGGTCGATGAAATGGGATGAAGAGGCGTTCGGCCGCGAATACGACCTCGACGTCTTCAACATCGTCGCCGTGTCCGACTTCAACATGGGCGCGATGGAGAACAAGGGCCTCAACATCTTCAACGACAAATATGTGCTGGCAGATCAGGAGACAGCGACGGATGCCGATTTCGCCAATATCGAGGCGATCATCGCGCATGAGTACTTTCACAATTGGACAGGCAACAGAATCACTTGCCGCGACTGGTTCCAGCTCTGCCTGAAGGAAGGGCTGACGGTTTTCCGCGACCACGAATTCTCCGCTGATCAGCGCTCGCGCGCGGTCAAGCGGATCGCCGAAGTGCGCACGCTGCGCGCCCACCAGTTTCCCGAGGACCAGGGCCCGCTGGCGCATCCGGTGCGGCCACGCCGCTACCGCGAGATCAACAATTTCTACACGGCGACGGTCTACGAGAAAGGCTCCGAAGTGGTGCGCATGATCCGCACCATTCTCGGGCCTGATGCCTTTCGTGCGGGCATGGACCTCTATTTCGAACGTCACGACGGCGACGCGGCGACGATCGAGGATTTCATCAAGGTGTTCGAAGACGCATCCGGCCGCGACCTGTCGCAGTTCGCGCTCTGGTACCACCAGGCGGGCACGCCCAATTTGACCATCAGTTCGACGCACAATCCGGCATCGCAGGAGTTCATGCTGGAAATCGAGCAGTCGGTGCCGCCGACACCCTCCGAAAGCCGCAAGCGGCTGATGCACATCCCGCTGGCCTTCGGCCTGATCGGCGCCGGCGGCCAGCCGGTCGACTATAGTGGGGTCGACGGCGCCAGCGTCGAGGACGGCGTCATCCATGTCCGCAAGCGCCGCCACATGGTGCGGTTCTCAGGTGTTGCCGAACGCCCGGCGGTGTCGCTCAACCGCGGTTTTTCGGCACCGGTGACGCTGTCCGTCGAGCAGAAGGCTGACGACCAGTTCTTCCTCGCCCGCCATGACAGCGACGCCTTCTCGCGCTGGCAGGCCTTCAACACGCTGTTGACCGACGCGCTGATTGCCGCCTTCCGCGAGATCCTCGGCGGCAGGCAGCCGGTTTTCGCGTCGCGGCTGACCGAACTCGCCGGCGGCATCGCCGCCGACGAGACGCTGGAGCCGGCCTACCGGGCGCTGGCGCTGGCGCTGCCTGGCGAAGCCGACATTGCCCGCGATATCGGCAGCAACATTGACCCCGACGCCATCTACGCTGCCCGCGAGGCGCTTGCACTGGCAATAGGCACGGCCAGCTCTGACAATTTTGCCGGCCTCTACGACAGGCTTGCCGACAAAGCGGCGTTCAGCCCGGATGCGGCGAGCGCCGGACGACGGGCCTTGCGCAACACCCTGCTGGACTATCTCTCGATGCAGCCGGGGGGAGCAGCACTTGCCGCCGGACATTTCCAGTCGGCGACCAACATGACCGACCGCGCCGCGGCCCTTGCCGTGCTTGCCCATCGCCACCACGGTTCGCCCCAGGCTATCCAGGCGCTGGTTGCATTCGAGACGACTTATGGCTCCGACCCGCTGATCATGGACAAATGGTTCCAGATCCAGGCCAGCGTGCCGGGTCCGCAGGCCGTCGACACGGTGCGCGCGCTGACCGCTCATCCCGCTTTCTCGATGCACAATCCGAACCGTGTGCGCTCGTTGATCGGCACCTTTTCCAGCGCCAACCAGACCGGCTTCCACCGTGCGGACGGCGAGGGCTACCGGTTCTTCTCGCAGACCGTGCTCGAGGTCGAAAAGCGCAATCCGCAATTGGCGGCGAGGCTGGCGACGGCACTCCGCTCATGGCGTTCACTCGAACCTGGCCGACAGGCCAAGGCCAGGGAAGCGCTGCTTTCGATCGCGAAAGCCGGAGACCTGTCGGCGGATCTGAGCGATATTGTCGATCGCACGCTGGCCTAGGCGTGCGCTCTCGTCCGGAAAGGGCCGTTTCGGCACTATTTTAGGCAATTTTTAATCTTTTTTCGCCGGACCACTGGACAAGGCGAATCACCTTTGATTCTTTACTGACGATTCGGATGTGCGGCGTTTGCCGGATCAAAGCAGCATAGGCAACTTCGGGGAGTGCCATTTATGGCGAAGGCGGACGCGTGGGGCGCGCCCGGGGGGAAGGTTTTTGCGCATCGCGAGACGCGAAGCGACGGCCTTGCCGGGAACACGCGGCTCATCGCCGAACCGGCCTACCGGCGGCTTCTGGCCGCCGAGCCGCTGCTGCGCCGATCGATACCTGCCCTCATCATCACCTTCCTGATCGTCATCGCGGCGCTGCGGGTCCTGTCGCTGATGAACGAGCGCGACGATATCGAACGCAGCGCCAAGGCGATCCTCACGCTGGCGGCGGGTCAACTGGCGAGTTCGCTCGCCATCACTTCGGACACGGTGCCGGGCGCCATCCAGGACCTGTTGGAAACCACCAGCCGCCAGGGCGCGATGGGCCGCAGCCATGTGCTCGTCATCACAGACAGCGCTTTCAAGATCATCGCGGTGACACCGCGCTCGGTGCCATGGCAGAGCCATTCGCTCGACGGCCTCGTCGAGGGCGGCCAGCCATTGTTCATGTTCGGCGACCGCGCAGGCGTCATGGAGGTCAACATCGGCGGACGGGACTGGTATGCGGCGGTCAGCCTGGCGAACGGGCGAAAGGGTGCCGCGGCGGCACTGGTGCCTCAGGACGCGGTTTTCGACGCCTGGCGCAAGACTGTCTCGCTGAACGTCACCCTGTTCGTGCTGACGGCCGGCGTGCTGATCATCATCCTCTACGCCTATTTCGGTCAGGCGGCACGCGCGCAGGCGGCCGATCGCATCTATCTCGAAGCGCATCAGCGCATCGACATGGCGCTGGTTCGCGGCCGCTGCGGCCTGTGGGACTGGGACATGGTGCGTGGCAAGATGTACTGGTCGCGCTCGATGTACGACATGCTCGGCTACAAGCCCTGCGACACGATGCTGTCCTTCGGCGAGGTCGACGAGATCATCCATCCCGAGGATGGCGACCTGTTCGAGCTCGCCAACAGAATCGTCGCTCGTGAGATCGACCATATCGACCAGGTGTTCCGCATGCGCCACGCGGACGGCCAATGGGTGTGGATGCGCGCCCGGGCTCAGGTCATCGATCCTGAAGCACCGGAGATCCAGCTGATCGGCATCGCCGTCGATGTCACTGAACAGCGCCATCTGGCGCTGCGTTCCGAGGCGGCCGACCTTCGCCTCAGAACGGCGATCGAAAACATCAACGAATCCTTTGTGTTGTGGGATTCGGCCCAGCGCCTGATCATGTGCAATTCCAAATACCAGCAGGACAACGGGCTTTCGGACCGCGACGTCATGCCGGGCACCGCGCGCGCGGTGCTGGAAGACCGGATGCTGGCCTTTGCTTCCGAACGGCGGCTTGCCAACACCAACGGGCTGCAGGGCGGCGCCACCTTCGAGCGGCAGCTGGCCGACGGCCGCTGGCTGCAAGTCAACGAACTGAAGACCCGGGACGGCGGCATCGTCTCCGTCGGCTCCGACATCACCCAGATCAAGCTGCACCAGGAGAAGCTGGTCGACAGCGAGCGCCGGCTGATGGCGACGATCCATGATCTGAGCCTCGCCCGCCGGGCCGAAGAGGAGCGATCGCGCGAACTGGTCGACCTCAACCGCAAATACATGAAGGAAACCGAACGCGCCGAGGCGGCGAACCGAGCGAAGTCCGAATTCCTCGCCAATATGTCACACGAACTGCGCACGCCGCTGAACGCCATCATCGGCTTCTCCGAACTGATGGAACAGGGCCTGTTCGGTCCGCTGGGGTCGGAGCGCTACGAGGAATATGCCACCGACATCAACAGCAGCGGCAAATATCTGCTGGGCGTCATCAACGACATTCTCGACATGTCCAAGATCGAGGCTGGCCAATTCGCGCTGGACCAGGAACAGATCGACCTCGGTCCGCTGATCAGCGAGACGGTTCGCGTCGTCTCGCTGCAGGCGGCGCAGAAGGCGATCACCGTGGAAACACGCATCGCCGACGCGCTGACGCTGTTCGCAGATCGCCGTGCGATCAAGCAGATTGTCATCAACCTTTTGTCCAACGCGGTGAAATTCACCGGCCAGGGCGGCCACATATCGGTCAGGGCCCGCAACACCTCCGGCGCACTGGTGCTGACAATCGAGGACAATGGCTGCGGCATCCCGAAAGACGCGCTCGGCAAGCTCGGCCGTCCCTTCGAACAGGTGCAGAACCAGTTCTCCAAGAGCCATGCCGGGTCCGGCCTCGGCCTCGCCATCTCACGCTCGCTGGCCGAGCTCCAAGGTGGCGCGCTGAAGATCCGTTCGACCGAAGGCGTCGGCACGATCGTGTCGGTGCGCATTCCGGTCAAGAAGGCCGCGCCGGCGATCAAGGTCGCAGCCTGAGCAACCACAGGCTCCGACTGACGTCGCCGGAGCCTGGATCGGACAGCCTCACTGCATGCCGCCTTCGTTGTCGTCGCCATCCCATTCACGATGACGGCCAAAGCGGCCGCCTTTCGGCAGTTCGCTCTTCTCGATCTTGCCGTCATTGTTCCTGTCGAGCATGGCGAAGACCTTCTTCTGGCGACTGGTGATGTCGTCTGATGTCAACGTGCCATCGCCCCTGGTGTCGTAGCGGGCGATGATGCGTGTGGCCATCTGCTCAAAACGCGCCTTCTCCAGCGCATCGGCGAGTTGGGCGACGGTCAGTTTGCCGCCATTGTCGGCGACGAGTTTCTTCAGCCGCGCGTTCATGGCGTCGGAAAACTGGTCGAAGCTGATGGTGCCGTTGGAATCGCTCATCGCCTTGCTGAGGCGCATCATCGTGCCCTCGCGCAGCTTTTCGCTGGCATTGTTTTCGGCATAGGCCGTGGTGCCGACGGCGCCGGCCAGGGCGACGAAGGCAAGGGCAAGTTTGGTTGTCGTTCTCATGGTCTTCTCCTGTTGCATCGTCACCCCCGATGCGGTCAGAGATAACCGCTTGTCGCGATCATCCCGTACGAAGCAAAAGGTCAAAGTCCTTCCTGACCTTTTGCGACGTCTCCTTGAGGTGCGCTTCCAGCACACCGAAATCCGGCAGGTCAGTCACCGCCAGAAGCAGATCCGAAAGCCCCGGCGGAACATCGTCGCGCTCGAAGGCTCCGGTGAGGCACAGCCGCGTCATCTGGGTCAGCGCCAGATAGAGCGCGTAGGCTTCGCCAAGTTCCTGCCTGACCCCGGCATCGGCAAAGCCTGGCGCCAGGCGGGACAGGATTTCGGCCGTGCCGGTGGCACGTCTAACGGCCGGGGCACGTCTAACGGCTGGGGCACGTGCAAGTGGCAAGGCCGGGGCACGCGGCCCGGCTTCGACCTGCCCGGTGAGCACGGCCACCTGGGCGATGAATTCGAGATCGATCAGGCCGCCGGGAATCAGCTTGATGTCCCATAGGTCGCGCGGCGGCTTTTCCTTTTCGATCATGGCGCGCATATCCGTGGCCTCGGCCATCACCCTTGCCGCGTCGCGCGGCTGGCCAAGCACTGCCGCCACTTCCGCCTCGACCTCGCTGCACAGGCCGGAATCGCCGGCAATGGCACGCGCCCGCGACAGCGCCATGTGCTCCCACGTCCAGGCCTCCTGGCGCTGGTACTTCTTGAAGGCATCGACGTGGGTGGCCACAGGCCCCTTGTTGCCGGATGGCCGCAGGCGCAGGTCGAGTTCGTAGAGCACGCCTTCCGCGGTTGGCGCGGACACGGCCGCGATCAGCCGCTGCGTCATGCGGGTGTAGTAATGCGAAGGCGCCAGCGGCTTGTCGCCATCGGATTCCTCGGCATTTGGCGCGTGGTCGTAGAGCAGGATGAGGTCGACGTCCGATCCGGCGGTCAGCTCGCGGCTGCCAAGCTTACCCATGCCGAGCAGCGAAACCACGCCGCCGGCAATCGTGCCGTGGCGTGTCGCGAATTCGGCGGTCACCGCCTGCAATGCCGCCTCGATCGTGAGATCCGCAAGATCGGAAAAGGCGCGGCCGGCCCGAGCCGGATCGATCGAGCCGGCCAGCAGCCGGACACCGATCAGGAACTTCTGTTCGGAGGCAAAAATGCGCAGCCGGTCGAGCACGTCCTCATAGGGCCGGTCGCCCTCGACAAAGGCGGAAAGCCGAGCCGACAGATAGGCACGGTCCGGCAATTCGGTCAGCAAGGCCGGGTCGAGCAAGCCATCGAAGACATGCGGCCGGCGCGTGATGATCGCCGCCAGCCGGGGTGCGGCACCCATGATCGTCGCCATGAGCTTCAACAGGGCCGGATTGGACTGYAGCAAGGAGAACAGCTGGATACCGGCAGGCAGGCCGGCGAGAAACTCGTCGAAGCGTATCAAGGCTTCGTCGGCCCGGCGCGTCTGGCCGAAGGACCGCAGCAGCGCCGGCGTCAGTTCCGTCAGCCGCTCGCGCGCTTCCGCCGACTGGGTGACGCGATAGCGGCCGAAATGCCAGCCGCGCATGACCCGGCAGATGTCGCTCGGCCGCTGAAAGCCGAGGCCGTGCAAGGTCCGCAGCGTGTCGGGATCGTCGACATCGCCGGTGAAGACCAGATTGCCGATGCCTGTCGAAAGCTCCGGCGCGGTTTCAAACAGGGCGGCGTAATGGCGCTCGACCTGTTGCAGCGAGGCACGAAAGGCCTGGGAAAAGTCGGCCGCATCGGCAAAGCCGAGCATGTGGGCGATGCGCTCCAGCCCTTCGTCGTCTTCCGGCAGCGTGTGCGTCTGCTCGTCGGCAACCATCTGCACGGCATGTTCGACACGCCGCAGGAACCAGTACTGTCGGGCCAGCGCATCGCGGGCGTCTGAAGTGATCCAGCTGCGCGCCGCAAGCTGGCCGAGCATCGGCACGGTCTCTCGCCCGCGCAGTTCCGGGAAACGTCCGCCGGCGATGAGCTGCTGGGTCTGGACGAAGAACTCGATCTCTCGGATGCCGCCGCGCCCGAGCTTGACGTTGTGGCCCTTTACGGCGATCTCGCCATGGCCCTTGTGGGCGTGGATCTGGCGCTTGATCGAATGGACATCGGCAATCGCCGCGTAGTCCATGTATTTGCGCCAGATATAGGGCTGCAACTCCTTGAGGAAGGCAGCGCCGGCGGCGAGGTCGCCGGCGACTGGACGCGCCTTGATCATCGCGGCGCGCTCCCAGTTCTGGCCGCGCGCCTCATAATAGCGCAGCGCTGCCTCGACAGGGATCGCCAGCGGTGTCGAACCAGGGTCGGGGCGCAACCTAAGATCAGTGCGGAAGACATAACCGTGCTCGGTGCGGTCCTGCAGGATGCGCACCAGGCGACGCGTCAGGCGCGAAAACAGCTCGGTGGCATCAAGTGGATCAACGACGGCGGGCGCTTCCGGATCGAAGAAGACGACAAGATCGATGTCGGAGGAAAAATTCAGCTCGTGCGCGCCAAGCTTGCCCATGCCGAGCAGGATCCAGCCCGATTGCCTCGACGGATCGTCGAGATCCGGCAGCTTGAGCTTGCCCTGGCCATGCGCGTCGCGCAGCAGGAAGTCGACGGCAGCGCGGGTGCAAGCGTCAGCCAGATCGCTTAGCCGCCGCACCGTCAGCGCCGTTTCGGCTTCGCCGGCAAGATCGGCCAACGCGATCAGGAAATGCGCCTCGGCCTTCCACTGGCGCAGTTCCATCATCAGGCCGGATTCCGAGACCGCCTCGACCAAATGCGCCTGGCCGATGGCGGCGCCGATCGCTTTCAGCCGCGCCTCGACCGTCTGTTCGAACAGGCTGTCCAAAATCTTCGGCCGGCGACGCGCCGTATCGCGCAGGAACGGCGACAGATCGAAGACGGCTGCCAGGAAATCCTGGCCTGCCCCCTGGCCGGCCAGGAAATTGGCCAACCGCGCCAGCCCTTCTTCCCGCGCCGCCGAAGTGATCTCGGCCAGCTCTTGCCGAGCCCGATTTTCGTCGAGCGGAGCAAGCCTGGCGACCGGCTTCAGCAGCCAATCCGTCTCCACCTGCTTCGCAGCCGCACTCATCAGTGATCCTCCCGCGAGGGGAAACTCATGACCACGGATAATCCGGGATTGCCAGGCAAGAGATCAAGCCGGCCATTGTGGAAGGTCATGACCGCCTTGGCGAGGCTCAGGCCAAGACCGGAACCCGGCTGCGAACGGCTTTTCTCCAGCCGCACGAAACGCTCGGTCGCGCGGGCACGGTCGCCATCGTCCGGAATGCCCTGACCATTGTCGGCAACCGACAGTCGAACTTCGGTTCCGATCCGCTCAACAGCCACGCGCACGGCCGGTTGGGCGTTGGAGTCGGTCGAATATTTGATGGCGTTGTCGACGATGTTCGACAGTGCCTGGCCGATCAATTCGCGGTTGCCGTTGACGAAGACCGTTTCCCGCACGTCTGTCTCCAGCGAGACGCCTGCCTCCTCCGCCACCGGTTCGTAGAGCTCGACGACATCGCGCACGGCTTCCGCAAGATCGACGCGGTTGGTGTTCTCTGAGGAGTAGCCAGCCTCCAGCCGGGAGATCATCAGGATGGCGTTGAAGGTTTTTATCAGCTGGTCGGATTCGGCAATCGTGCCCTCCAGCGCCTGACGGTAATCGGTGGTCTTGTGCTTGCCCGCAAGCGTCGCCTCGGCCCGGTTGCGCAGCCGGGTCAGCGGCGTCTTCAAATCATGCGCGATGTTGTCGGAAACCTGTTTCAGGCCTTCGTTGAGCGTGGCGATCCTGGCCAGCATGGAATTGAGGTTTTCGGAGAGCCGGTCGAACTCGTCACCGGCGCCTGTCACCGGTAACCGGCCGGAAAGATCGCCGCCCATGATGCGGCGGCTGGCTTCCGACACGCTGTCGATGCGCTTCAGCGCGGCGCGACCGACAAAGAACCAGATCAGCAGTCCGCCCAGCCCCATCATGCCAAGCGCCAGCATCAGGGCGCGGCGAATGACGGCGCGAAATCGCTCCGGCTCGCCGAGGTCGCGACCAACCAGCATGATCATCTGGTTGGGCAGCCGAAGCACCAGCGCGATGGCGTTATGGCCCTTTTCGCCCTGCGCCTGCGCATCGTTCTGGTCGGATTGAGTGGTGCTCTGGTCCGCCGACAGATTGCGCTGCCGCTCGAGCTCTCCCTCACCAAAGCGCTGATAGGAGAACGGGCTGTTGGTCCAGCCTTCGGTCTCGAGCACGCCCGGCTCCAGGCTCTGCACGTTGCCGGTCAGGATCTGGCCGTTGGCGTCGGCGATCAGATAGAGGTTGGCGCCCGGCTGGCGCGAGCGCTGCTCCACGACGCGCACCAGGATCGGGAGGCCGCCGCGCTGATAGGCGCGGGCGAGGCCGAGCACTTCGTCGTTGATGGTCTCCTGCGTCTGCGCGGTCAGCATGCGCGCCGACAGCGAGGTCATGTAGAAGACAAGCAACACGGCGCAGAGCGCGAAGAGCAGGAGGTAGAGCGCCGAAAGCCGCGCTGCCGTCGTCTTCATGATGGCTGGCACGGAAAGGGCCATGCTGCTGCTAGCCGCTCTTCAGCATGTAACCGGCGCCGCGAACGGTATGCAGTATGGACTTGTCGAAGCCCTTCTCGATCTTGCCGCGCAGCCGCGAGACATGGACGTCGATGACATTGGTCTGCGGATCGAAATGATAGTCCCAGACATTTTCGAGCAGCATGGTGCGCGTCACCACCTGGCCGGCATGGCGCATCAGATACTCCAGCAGGCGGAATTCGCGCGGCTGCAGCGTGATCTCGCGCGCCGCGCGGCGGACCGAATGCGACAGCCTGTCGAGTTCCAGATCGCCGACGCGGTAGACGGTTTCCGCTTCCTTGGCGCTGGCGCGGCGGTTCAGCACCTCGACACGGGCCAGAAGCTCAGAGAAGGCATAGGGCTTGGTCAGATAGTCGTCGCCGCCGGCGCGCAGGCCGGTGACCCGGTCGTCGACCTCGCCGAGCGCCGAAAGGATCAGCACCGGCGTCGTGTTGCCCCTGGACCTCAGGCCGGCAATGACCGACAGGCCGTCGCGGCGCGGCATCATCCGGTCGATGACCATCACGTCGTAGTCGCCAGCGTCGGCGAGCGCAAAGCCGGTTTCGCCGTCTCCGGCAACATGGGCCGTGTGACCGGCCTCGGCGAAGGCTTTCTGCAAGTAATCCGCAGCCTCGCGATCGTCTTCTATGACGAGAATCTTCATAGGACTGTTATACGCGATTTCGCTGGAAGGTTGAGTGGCAGACATCTGCATTGTGGCCTTTGCCAAAGCGCATCGCGATCAAGATCATCCGAAGCCGCGCGCGAAAAAAATCCTTGTCCCGACCTCGTTGCGCCAAGACCGCTGAAACGCTTTTTGACGACATGCCTTGAGGGTGCGGCAGCGGGCGATGGGAAGCCCGCTGCCGCCGGGGAGAGCGCGATGACTGACTAACGCGCGCTCCACCATGCTTTCCCGTACGGCGGCTCGGGGGTGTTGAAACCGCCGCACTGGAAAAGTCGAACCTGCCGCCGGAGCGCCCTCATCCGCAGGGAGAAGACAAGGACGCTCCGGCGACGTGCCTCAGCCCTTTGCGACGGGCAGCGCGACGAAACGATTGTTGTCGTCGCGGGTGATCTGCATCAGCACAGCCTTGCGGCCGGACTTGACCGCCTCGGTCATCGCCTTGGTGACGTCGTCGGTGGCATTCACTTCGGTCGAATTGACCGATGTGATGATGTCGCCCGGCTGGATGCCGCGGTCGGCGGCATCGCTGTCGGGATCGACATCGGTCACCACCAGTCCCTTGCCGTTTTCGGACTTGGTGACGGTCAGGCCGAGATCGGCCAGCGAGTCGGGCTTGGCCGGAGCGGCGGGCTGCTGCTGGTCGGCCGATGCCTGCTTGTCGCTCGAAGGCAGTTTGCCGAGGTCGACCTTGACCGTCTGGCTCTTGCCATCACGCCATACGGTGACGTCGACCGACTTGCCAGGCGAGTAGGCGCCGATCAGCCGGGCCAGTTCCTTCGGCGAAGCGACGTCCTTGCCGTCGACCTGGGTGATCACGTCACCAGCAATGATGCCGGCCTTCTTGCCGGGACCCTCATCCTGGGCGCTGGAAACCAAGGCCCCATTCTGCGACTTCAGGCCCAGCGATTCGGCGATGTCTGAGGTGACCGGCTGAATTTCGACACCGAGCCAACCACGCTGCACGGAACCGCTCTTCATCAGGTCCTGAACGACCTGCTTGGCGGTCGAAGCCGGAATGTCGAAGGCGATGCCGACGCTGCCACCTGACGGCGAGAAGATTGCGGTGTTGATGCCGACGACCTGACCGTTGAGGTTGAAGGTCGGGCCGCCCGAATTGCCGCGATTGACCGAAGCATCGATCTGGATGAAGTCGTCATAGGGGCCAGCGCCGATGTCGCGGCCACGAGCCGAGACGATGCCGGCGGTAACCGTGCCGCCGAGGCCGAACGGATTGCCGACGGCCACCACCCAGTCACCGACGCGAACCTTGGAGTCGTCCGCGAAGTCGACATAGGTGAACTTGCCGACGCCGTCGACCTTGAGCACGGCGAGATCGGTGCGTGGGTCGGTGCCGATCAGCTTGGCGTCGAGTTCCTTGCCGTCATTCATCACCACGGTGAAGGCCGAGCCTTCCTCGACGACGTGGTTGTTGGTGACCAGATAGCCATCATCGGAGATGAAGAAGCCGGAACCCTGCGCAACCGGTCGCGGCTGGTCGTTGTTGTGGTCGCGGTGGCTGAAGCGGCGATTACCGCCACCCTCGCCGTTCTGATCGCCAAAACCACGGAATTCCTTGAAGAAGCGGCGCAACTGCGGATTGTTGGGCAGGTTGTTCATGCCGTCCGGATCGTCGGACTGATCGGAGCCGTCATCGGCCACCGGGCTGATCTTGGCCTTGACCTTGACGCTGACCACGGCCGGAGAAACGCGCTCGACGACGTCGGCGAAGCCCGGCACCTGCGGCGCCTCGACACGCACTGCATCGGCCAGAACGGGCCCTGTTCCAGTCGTCAGCGCACCGATGCCGATCGCGCCGGCAACGGCGATGGATGCGACGGCGGCCATCAGACGCTTGCGGGTGACGGAATATGAATTGGGGGCAATACTCATGGGGTCTCGTATCCTCTTTCAAATGGACGCCCTTGATCGGCATCCTCGGGAAAGAGAATTAGAGAGGCGCACATTACAGCGCTATTTCCGACGCATGAAATTTTGGTAATGTTTGGGGACGTTCGTGACCGTCAGTCGCGGCGCAAAATGGCGTCCAACGATGCCTGCTCTTCGGCGGACAGGGATTTTGTTGCCAGCGTGCGACGCGACCGCGCGGTCATCACAATGAAAATGCCGCCAACGAGCAGCAGGATGACCGGCGTACCCCACAGCAAGGCATTGCGCAGCTCGAAGCGCGGCTTCAGCAGGACGAACTCGCCGTAGCGCGACACGACATAGTCCATCACCTGCTGATCGGTATCGCCGGCAACGAGGCGCTGGCGCACAAGGATGCGCAGGTCGCGGGCCAGATCGGCGTCGGATTCGTCGATCGACTGGTTCTGGCAGACCATGCAGCGCAGGCCTTCGGATAGCGCCCGCGCCCTCGCCTCGAGCGCCGGATCGGCCAGCATCTCGTCTGGCTTCACCGCCTGTGCCGCGCCGGCGAAAAGCAGCGCCAGCAGCAGCACGATCGAGGTCAGCGAAAGCCGAGCGCTCATGGCAGGCCCGCGGACGGCACGGCACTGGCCTGCTTGCGCCGGCGCGACGGTGCGCCGACACGCAGGCGCCTGTCCATCAGCGACATGGCCGCGCCTGCCATCATCACCAGGCCGCCGCCCCAGATCAGCGTCACCAGCGGCTTCCACCACAGGCGCACCACGACGGAGCCGTCCTTGCCCTCGTCGCCGAGCGAGATGTAGAGCTGGGAGAGGCCCATCGTCCTGATGCCCGACTCCGTCGTCGTCATCTGGCGCACCGGATAGAAACGCTTGGCGGAACTGATTTCGCCAATCGCGCTACCGCTGACACCGATCAGTTCGAAGCGGCCGCGATCCTCGCTGTAGTTCGGACCCTGGGCAGGGTAAAGCCCGACGAAACGCAGCGCGTGGCCGGACAGTTCGACGGTTTCGCCGGCATGCATCGACAGGATTTTTTCCGTGCCAAAGCAAAGCGTGCCGACGATGCCGAGCGTGGTAAGGCCAAGGCCAAGATGCGCAAAGGCAGTGCCGAAGACCGAGCGCGGCAAGCCGAGCAGGCGCCTGACCACGTTCCCGGCAGCAACGTTGCCGAAGCCTGACTTGACCGCGAGATCGGTGAGCGCGCCAAGGATCAGCCAGACGGCGAGGCCGACGCCGAGTGCGGCGAACACCGAGGCGCCGTCGATGAACAGGGCGGTGACCAGCGTCGCCAGAAGGGCGGCGGCAAAGGCCACCATCAGGCGTTGGGCGACGGCGAAGACATCGCCGCGCTTCCAGGCCAGCAGCGGCCCGAACGGAACCATCACCAGCAGCGGCACCATCAGCGGGCCGAAGGTCAGGTTGAAGAACGGCGCGCCGACCGAGATCTTGTCGGCCGAGAAAGCCTCGACGGCGAGCGGATAGAGCGTGCCGACGAGCACAGTCGCGGTCGCCGTGGTCAGGAACAGATTGTTGAGGACGAGCGCACCTTCGCGCGAAATCGGGTGAAACAGGCCGCCGGCCGTCAACCGGGAGGCACGCACCGCGAACAGCGCCAGCGAACCGCCGATGAACAGCGTCAGGATGCACAGGATGAAGACGCCGCGTGTCGGATCGGTGGCGAAGGCGTGGACGGAGGTCAGTACGCCCGAGCGGACCAGGAAGGTGCCGAGCAGCGACAGCGAAAAAGTCAGGATGGCAAGCAGCAGCGTCCAGATCTTCAGTGCCGAGCGCTTTTCCATGACGATGGCCGAATGCAGCAGCGCGGTGCCGGCCAACCACGGCATGAAGGAGGCGTTCTCGACCGGGTCCCAGAACCAGAAACCGCCCCAGCCGAGCTCGTAATAGGCCCAGTACGAGCCCATGGCGATGCCGCCGGTCAGGAACATCCAGGCGACCAGCGTCCACGGCCGCACCCAGCGCGCCCAGGACGCGTCGATGCGCCCTTCGATGAGGGCGGCGACCGAGAAGGAAAAGCAGATCGAGAAGCCGACATAGCCGAGATAGAGAAACGGCGGGTGAATGGCGAGGCCGAGGTCCTGCAGGATCGGGTTGAGATCGCGGCCTTCGATCGGCGCCGGATTGAGCCGGATGAACGGGTTGGACGTCGCCAGGATGAACAGGAAGAAGGCGGCGCCGATGGCGCCTTGCACGGCAAGCACATTGGCGCGCAGCGTCGCCGGCAGGTTTGATCCGAAGGCGGCGACAAGCGCGCCGAAGAAGGTCAGGATCAGCACCCAGAGCAGCATCGAGCCTTCGTGATTGCCCCAGGTTCCGGTGATCTTGTAGATCAGCGGCTGCAGCGAATGCGAGTTTTCCCACACGCTCGCCACCGAGAAGTCGGAACTCGCATAGGCGCTCGCGAGCGCTACGAAGGACAGCGCCGTCAAGGCAAAGCCTGTCACCGCGACCGGACCGCCGACAGCCATCAGGCGCTGGTTGTTCAGGCGTGCGCCAAACAACGGCACGATGGTCTGCACCAGCGAAAGCGCAAACGCCAGGACCAGCGCGAAATGTCCGGTTTCAACCATGGTTGGGCCCAGACTTTTGTTTTGCCGCAGGTTCTTGCCGCAAAACCGTGGGATCCCTTTGCGGAACCGGCTTATTCACTCTTGCTCTCCTGCCAGACGCCCTTGGCCTTGAGGCCGTCGGCCACCTCCTTGGGCATGTAGCGCTCATCATGCTTGGCCAGCACGCTGTCGGCAACGAAGGTGCCGTCAGGGCCGAAACTGCCCTCGGTGATGACGCCCTGCTCTTCGCGGAAAAGGTCGGGCAGGATGCCGGTGTAGGTGACTTTGACCGATTTGTGCGTGTCGGTGACCGAGAAGGCGACCGTCGCCCCCTGCCCGCGCTGGATCGTGCCTTTTTCGACCAGCCCGCCCAGCCTGATGCGCTGGCCGGGCTGGACACTGGCGGTGGTGAGGTCGGCCGGCATGTAGAAATAGGACGCCTTCTGGCCAAGCGCATAGAAGGTCAGCCCGGTGGCGGCGCCCAGGAAGGCCAGCCCGCCCGCGATCACCGACAATCGTTTCTGCTTGCGCGTCATGTCAGTCCTACTCCGTCGCCGTCAGGCCAAGCGAAGCGGCAAAGGCGGTGAATTTCTTGGCTTCGTCACTGTCGGCTCCGAAGACGGCAATAGCGCGACCCAGCGCGTCACGCGCCTGGTCTGCCTTGCCGAGCACGACATACGAACGCACGAGCCGCATCCATCCTTCCGGGTCACGCGGATTTTGCCGCAGTTTGTCGTCGAGACCGGCGACCATGGTGTTGATCATGGCTTCCCTGTCGGCGGGAGACATGGAGGAAGCGGCGTCGACATCGCCGGCATCGGGACCGTTGGTGGCGCCGCCGGAGGCGACTTCGGGGCTGCCGGATTTGGCCAGCGCCTGTTCGACCGCACCGCGCCATGGCGAATCCGGCGGCAGCCTGCCCAGCATCGCCTGCCAGGCCGCGACCGCCTCCTTGGCGCGGCCCTCCTGCGCCAGCGCCATGGCCAGGTAGAAGCTGGCTTTCGCATTGGCCGGATCGAGCTTCAGCGCGGCCTCAAAGGCATCCTGGGCATCGGCCGAGACGATGCCGCCTGCCGCATTGGCGATCGCCTCGCCAAGACCTGCCCTGCGGACCGCGCTGTCGCCGTCGAGGCGAATGGCATTGCGATAGGCCGCCGCAGCATCGGAAAAGCGCTGCATGCGCAGATAGACGGGGGCGAGCACATCCCACCCCCTGCCATCGGATGGATTGGCGGCAAGATGGGCCTCGGCCCGCGCCACCAACTCGTCCACCGAACTGTCGGCCGGATTCTTGGCCAATCGTTCACTGAGCGGTTGCGACGGCAGGTCGGGAGACCCGAGCTGGCTGTAGAGCCCCCAGCTGACCAGCGGGACCGCCAGAACGGCCGCGGTCGCCACCAGCCTCGCCGCGACCGAGGCCTGCCTGACGGATGCCTTGCCGGCCGCTGCCGCATTGTCGAGGCGGAGGATGCGGCGCGCGATCTCGGCGCGCGCTTCAGTCGCTTCGGCCGGCTGGATCAAGCCACGCGCGGCGTCGCGGTCGAGTTCGGACAACTGATCGCGATAGACTTCCAGATCGTGATCGCCGGTCGACGACGCGCCGTTCGAGCTGGCGGCCAGCGGCAGCAGCACCGCCAGGCTCGCACCCAGCGTGAGAATTGCGGCTATGACCCAGAACAGCATGGTTCTTCCAATAAAGGCAGAGCCATGCCCTGCCAACAGATGCATCCTGCGACGCTTTGACGGCAGGCGCGCCGCATGTCCTTGATCGACATCAACCGGCCGGACATCAGCCGGATCCGGTTGATCGTCAGGTCAGCGGCGTCCAGCTACCGTCGGCGTTGCGGCAAGCGGTACCGCGCGCCGTGACGCCGGCTCCGCCGGCAAACACCGTCTGCGTGTACTGGCGGCAGTCCTGCGAACCGACGCGGTAGGGCTGGCCGGGAACCACCTCGCCATAGTGCGAGGCCTGGTCGCCCTTCCACGCCACCTTCTGGCCACTGGTCGTATATTCGAGCGCCTTGTATTCCGCCTCGAGCGCGCTGCGCTTCTCGGTCTCGCTCAGGCCGTTGCCGATCGAGCCGCCTACCAGGCCGCCGTCCATTGCCGAAATGATCGTCGTGGTGACCTTGCCGCCGGACGGAGGCGTCGAGGCCGGCGTCGGCGCAACCGAGGGGCCCTTGCCGCTCAGGGTGGTGCAGCCGGAAACGGCCAGCAATGCGGAAACAAGCGCGACGCGAATCTTCATGCCAACAACCGGTTTTCTTGAGTTGGAGCCTGTCATGGATGAGCCGGGGGCCGCGTCATCGAAGAAGTCGGCGTGGCCATAGTATTGATATTTGTCGGAAATTTGGCCGCTTGGATCAATCGACATGCCGCCATAGTAAATACTGTCCGTCGAACTCGGATTGATCCGGGAAGGCATCATTGAAGGCTCCGCAATCGCACCACCGCCTTCAATCCGCCCATGTCGGACCGTTCGAGCGCCAGAACGCCTCCATACTCGTTGACGAGGTCGGCGACAATGGCCAGCCCCAGGCCTGTTCCGGGCTTTGTCTCATCGAGGCGCCGTCCACGCTTCATCGCCTCGCGCGCCTTGTCCTCGGGAATGCCCGGGCCGTCATCCTCGATGCTGATCTCAAACAGGCTGGCCGCCTCGTCCTTGCCGGTCAAAGGCACGACCGATACCAACACCGCGCTCTTAGCCCATTTCATCGCGTTTTCGAGGAGATTGCCCAGCAATTCCTCAAGGTCCTCGCGCTCGCCGGCAAAGACGATGTCAGTCGCCGGCAGCGCCAGCGACAGGTTGGTCTGCGGGTTGAGTTTCTGCAAAACCCGCACCATGCGCTGCACCAGGGGCGCCACCGGCGTGCGGTAGACGACGCTGTCGCGCTGCGCCGCGACACGGGCTCGCTGCAGGTAGTGATCGACCTGCTTCTGCATGGAAGCGGCCAGTTCGGCAATCAACTGCCCCTTGGCGCCGCCAAGCGCCCGGCCCTCGTTGAGCAGCACCGCCAGCGGCGTCTTCAGCGAGTGGGCGAGATTGCCGACCTGGGTTCGCGACCGCTCGACGATGCGCCTGTTGTTTTCGATCAACGCATTGGTTTCGTTGGCAAGCGGTTCGATCTCGGCCGGAAACTGGCCGTCGAGCCTGTGCGCAGTGCCCTCGCGCACCATGGCAAGTGCGTTCCTGACCCGGCGCAGCGGCTGCAGGCCGAGCAGAATGGCGATCGCGTTGATGGCGATCATGCCGACACCGAACAGGCTGAGATAAGTTAGGAGGCGACGCTGGAAGGTTGAGATTTCCTGTTCGAGTTCGCTCTGGTTGCCCATGACGCGGAAGCGCGCGGCGCGGTTCTTGGAGTCGAGAACGAATTCGCTCTCGAACACTTCGAGTTGCTCCCCATTGATGCCTTCGGTCGCATAGCTGCGCTGGAAACTGGAATTGAAGGGCACATCGGCGACATCGGGCGATGGGATCGTCTTGGTCATCGACGACGAGTGAAGATCTCCGTGCACGCCTTCCGAAGCAGGTTCCACCGACCAGTACCAGCCAGAATTCGGCTCGGAGAACCGCAGGTCGCCGAGATCGGGAGCGCCGGTGAGCGCACCGCTGTCGGAAATGCCGATGGAGCCGATCAGGTTGAACAGATGCGCCGAAAGCAGGCTGTCGAAGCCGCGCTCGCTGGCCTGGCGATAGAGCGTGGTGATCAGGGTGAAGATGATGACAAGGGTCACGATCGCCCACACCGTGGAAAAGGCGATCACACGGAATGTCAGCGAACGCGGCCACAAACGCAGCGAAAGCGGCGTCCTTGCGGTTTGTTTGAGCGGTTCCGAGTTACGCCTCCGGCTCACGCATGCGGTAGCCCATGCCGCGCACGGTTTCGATCATGTCGATGCCCATCTTCTTGCGCAGCCGCCCGACAAAGACCTCGATGGTGTTGGAATCGCGGTCGAAATCCTGGTCGTAGAGATGTTCGACCAGTTCGGTCCGCGAGACCACCTCGCCCATATGATGCATCAGATAGGCAAGCAGGCGAAACTCGTGCGAGGTCAGTTTCAGCGGCACGCCGTCGACATCGGCCTTCGACGCCTTGGTGTCGAGGCGTAGCGGCCCGCAGGTCAGTTCGGACGAGGCATGGCCGGCGGCGCGCCGGATCAGCGCCCTGAGCCTCGCCAGCACCTCCTCGATGTGGAACGGCTTGGTGACATAGTCGTCGGCGCCGGCGTCGATGCCGGAGACCTTGTCGCTCCAGCGATCGCGCGCCGTCAGGATCAGCACCGGCATCTTGCGGCCGCCGCGACGCCACCGCTCGACCACGCTGATGCCATCCATCTGCGGCAGGCCGATGTCGAGCACGACGGCATCGTAGGGCTCGGTGTCGCCGAGGAAATGCCCCTCCTCGCCATCGAAGGCGCGGTCGACGACATAGCCGGCATCGACCAGCGCGTCCGATATCTGCCGGTTGAGATCCTTGTCATCCTCGACGACGAGTACGCGCATGCGAAAATCGATACCTGTTGATGAGCTGGGGGCAGATATAGGCCGATTCCGGCGGCCTGGGAAACGAAGGCCTGTAAGATGAAAGATTGGTCAGTTCTGCGGCACGACGATTTCGGAGCGGCGCGGACGCTGCCCGTCCTTGCCCGGGACGAGCACGACGATGACGCAGACCGGCTGGCCGCCGCGGGTCGATTGCGAGGCCTTGGCCAGCGTTCCGCCATTCTGCGCGGCCACCTGCTGGCCGATGGCGTAGCAATCGGAAGCCGCCAAAACGATCGGGCCGCCCTGGTCAGGCGTGATGACCGGTGTCGCCATCGCCTGCGACGCAAACAGCCCGGCAGCACAGAGCGCCAGTGTCGCGGTTCGGAAGTGGGAGCGAAGCGTTTTCATGGCTGGCGTTGTAACGCATCGGTGCTGAACGTGAAATGAACAGTGAACGCCACCAAGACCATGCCCGCTACCCCCTGAAACGCGAGACGACCGATCGAATTTCGCCGCCCACCCGACGAAATCCCGGAAGTGTCAGTCTAGACCCCGTTTGGACCATATTGAAAGCGCATCAGTCACTATCCTGCGTTATGGCGCGAAAACGCAGCAAACCATGATGCACGAGCAGGTCCTCGTCATAGCGGGCCTCGGCGAATTCCAGCACGAGGCGTGTCTGTCCACGCGGGCCGATGATCAGCACCGCGTCGGCGAGGCGCGCCTTGATGCTGTCCATGATGGCACGCGTTTCGGCGTCGCTATGGGTCTTCGACCAGACGTGCAGCGTGACCAGTTGATCGGCATCGTTCTGGACCCCGGTATCCCAGTCGAAGGCGCTGGTCTGGCCGCAGGTTACGTGTGGAAAGGCGGCGTTGTCGGCCGCGTGTTCGAGCAGCCCGGCGCCGCCCAGCAGCGCCGACAGCGATGCATCGCTCCTCAATCTCTGGAACAAGGCCTGCTGCAAGTCGCCGGACGCGGTCATCGTTTTCCTTCATCGTAGCGGCTTGCCGATCATGTGCCGGGATCGCCTCCAAGGGTATCCGGATTCTGCCCGGCTTGCCAATCAGCGGACGCCGCGCAACCTAACCACGAAACTGCGCAGCGCAAGCACCAGCACCGTGATGATGATCAGAATCACGGAAAGCGCGGCGATCGCCGGATCGATGTTGTCGCGCAGCCCCATCCACATCAGCCTGGGCAGCGTGATGGCGTTGACCGAGGTGATAAACAGCGTGACGCCGATCTCTTCCCAGGACAGCACGAAGGACAAAAGTGCCGCGGTGATGATGCCGAACTTGATGTTGGGCATGATGATGCGGGTGGCTCGCGCCCATACCGACGCGCCCAGACCGCGCGCGGCGAGGTCGATGCGCCGGTCGAGCTGGCTGAGCGAGACCAGCATCAGCACGGTGGCGAAGGGCACCGTCATCACCGAATGGGCCATGGCAACGCCAAGCCAGGTGTCGTAGCCGAAGAGCGAGCTGAAGCCGGAGATCGAGGTGAGCAGGAAGTAGAGCGTGATGGCCGAGACCACCGGCGGCACGACCATGGGCAGCAGCACGAAGCCGACGAGTGCAGCAGTGAAACGCGGCTGGAACATCCACACGCCGAGGCTGAAGCACAGCGCCAGCACGGTGGAAAAGGCGCTGCTGACGATGCCGATGCGGATGCTGAGCAGGATCGAATCGATCCAGCGCGGATCCTCGATCAGCGCCCTGTAGTGGCGCAGCGACAGTTCGCCTGATGGCATGGCCAGCATGCGGCTCGGCGTCAGCGACACCGGGATGACGGCGAGCAAAGGCATCAGCAGGAACAGCGCCACGAAGGCCGCGATGATCAGGGAGACGGGACCGGGGCGATAAGTCGGCATCAGATCAATTGCTTCGGTCTGACATAACGGAACAAGAGCGCCATCAGCGCGCCGACGAACAGCACCAGCACGACGCTGATTGCCGCGCCCAGCCCCCAGTCCGGGCTCTGGAATATCCTCAGATAGATCAGCTCGGCGACCATGACGCTGCGGCCGCCGCCGAGGATCGCCGGCGTCACGAAGAAGCCCAGCGAAAACACGAAGACGATGAGGGCCGCGCCGATGATGCCGGAGCGGGTCATGGGCACGAAGACCGACCAGAAGGTGCGCATGCGGCTGGAGCCGAGCCCGCGCGCGGCCAGCAGCACGCGGTCGTCGAGGCTGCGCATGGCAGACGCCAGAGGAAAGACGGCGAAAGGAACGAGGAAATGCGTCATGCCGACGATGACGCCGAATTCGTTGCGGACCAGCGCCAGCGGTTCGGAAATGAAGCCGATCGCCTGCAGCCAGGTGTTGATCAGGCCGCGATTGGACAGTAGCGCCACCCAGCCGAAGGCGCGGGTCAGCACCGAGATCCAGAAGGGAACGAGAATGCAGAACTCGGCAACCAGGCGCTGAGCCGGGGTTCCGCGCACCCAGACGACGGTGATGGCATAGGCAGCGGCAACCGAGACCACGGTGACGACCGCCGCGATGCGCAGCGTGCGGATGAACACCGACTGCACCAGATCGTCGGTGAGCAGCGCCTCATACTGGCCCAGCCCCGGCGTCGGCAGCGTAAAGCTCCATTTGACGACGCCGAGGAACGGCCAGGCATACGCCAGGACAAGAAACAGGAGCAGCGGCGCCATCAACAGCGCCGCGCCCATCCTGTCGGAGAGATATGCTCTCATGTCGACCCGATAATCCCTGCCTCGGTCAGGCGGAGATGATCTTGGTGTATTCGTCGAGCGCCGGCCCGTAGTTCTTGGCGTACCAGTCCATATCGAGCGCGATCTGCTTCTTCATGTTCTCGGGGTCGACCGGGTTGATCCGCTTCTTGTCGGCAGGGATCAGCGCGTCGGCGGCCGGGTTTGCTGGGCCCTGGCCGAGCTTGTCGAACATGACCAGCTGCTTTTGCGGGTCCTGGGCGCTGGCGATGAACTTCATGGCCGCGTCCTTGCCGCCGGGATTGCCCTTGAGCACGGCGAGCGCGCCGGGCGAGATCAGCCCCTGGTCCCAGATGAACTTGATCTTGCCGCCGGAATCCTGCTCGATCAGCGAGGCGCGGGTCGACCAGACGATCGCCATCGAGGCCTCGCCATTGAGCAGCACGCTCTGGCTCTCGGCACCGCCGCCCCAATAGGCAACGACGTTCTCCTTGAAGGCGGCGATCTTGTCGTGCGCGCGCTTCAGGTCGAGCGGATAGAGCGAGGCGGGCGCGATGCCGTCGGCCAGAAGCGCTGCTTCCCAGCTCGATACGCCCCATTTGTAGAGCGAGCGCTTGCCGGGGAATTTCTTCACGTCGAAGAAATCGGCCATGCCGGTCGGCGCGTCCTTGCCGTATTTCTCGGAATCATAGGCGATGACATAAGAGAAGAAATAGGTCGAAGCGGCAAAGTCCCAGCCGAAGCCGGGCCGCATCTTCTTCTTGTCGACGATGTTGTAGTCGATCGGCTCGAGCATGCCTTGCGCGCCGAGCGTGATGGCGGAGAACGGATCGACGTCGACGAGGTCCCAGGTCGGCGCGCCGCTCTTGAACTGCGCGGCGATCGCGCCTTCGGTCGGGCCGGAGCCGTCCATCTTGACGGTGATCCCGGTGTCCTTGGTGAAGGCCTGGCCATAGGCGGCATCATAGGCCGTGATGGCGTCGCCGCCCCAGTTGACCAGCACCAGTTCCTTCGCAGCGGCGAAGGCTCCGGTCGAGCGCAACAGCATCGGCGTGCCGGCCAGCACGATTGCCGCCAGCTGTGCGAATTGCCGGCGCGAAATCTCGCCGCGCCCTGCCCTTGCGGACAGGCTCTCGATGGCTTGTTTCTTGGTGTCATTTGTCATGTCAGTTCCCCTTTTTTGTCGTTGATAGTACCGGAAAGCGGTGGCGCCGATATCTCGCCACACCGTTCGTCATTGTCCTCCATGCGGAAGGAGGAAACCTTTTTCCGCAGGCCAGGTGAGCCAGACGGAGTTGCCCTTGCTCAAGGCGGCGGCAGCTATCTCGTTGGGCACCGAGACCGTGACCTTCGCGCCTTGCCGCGTCGTCAGGTCAAGCCGCGTTGCCGCGCCAAGATAGGTGGAGTTGGTCGCGGTCGCGGCGATGCCGTTCTCGCCGGCTGCCGCCTCGCCTGATATCGACATGTATTCGGGCCGGATCGCCAGGATTGCATCGCCGCGCACCGTCTCAGCCTTGCAGCGCATGGAGACCGCGCGGTCTTCGCAGAGGCCGGTCGAGCCATTGTCGGCCGGGCGCACCCCCTTCAGCGGCAGCATGTTGATCTCGCCGAGGAACTCGGCGACGAAGCGGTTGTCTGGCCTGTCGTAGACCTCGTCGGGCGCTCCGACCTGCAGCAGTTTGCCATGATTGAAGATGGCGACGCGCGACGACAGCGCCAGCGCCTCGCTCTGGTCGTGGGTGACGAAGACGAAGGTGGTGCCGGTCTCTTGGTGCAGCCGCTTCATCTCGGCCTGCATCTGGCCACGCAGGCCCTTGTCGAGCGCGGAAAACGGCTCGTCGAGCAACAGCACGCCCGGCTCGAACACCAGCGCGCGGGCGAGCGCGACGCGCTGCTGCTGACCGCCTGAAAGTTGCGCCGGTAGCTTCTTCTCGTGGCCCTTGAGGCCCACGCGCTCGATCATCTCGCCGACACGGCGCTTGATGTCGGCCGCCGATTTCTTGCGCACCTTGAGTGGGAAGGCGATGTTGGCTTCCACGCTCATATGCGGGAACAGCGCATAGCCCTGGAACACCATGCCGGCTGCGCGCTGTTCGGCCGGTCGGTCGGTGATGTCGACGCCGTCGCTGAACAGCCGGCCCTCGGTCGGTTGCACGAAGCCGGCCAGGATCATCAGGAAGGTGGTCTTGCCCGAACCAGACGGCCCGAGCAGGGTCAGGAACTCGCCACGGCCAATATCGAGCGTCAGGTTGTCCAGCGCACGGAACGAGCCAAAGCTCTTGCCGATTCCGATTGCCTTGATCTCTGCGGCCCGGCCGGGTTGCTGCATCCTGCCTGTTTCCTCAATTCCAAAAGAAATCGTAGGGCAGCGTGCGGCCTCACCGCAACCAAATAGTTTTCGCCGGATCGGCAAATTCCATTCATCTGTCCAATCGGTGGCGCCCGTGGTCGGCCATGACCTTGGCAATGCTCTCGGCGAGTTTCGATCGCAGCCATCCGGCAAACGCGTCAAGCACCGGATGCGTCGCCTTGGCGTGTTCTGAGACGAGGAAGTAGGAGCGCGGCGATTTGATCGCGATGTCGAAGGGACGCACGAGCCTGCCTTCGGCCAGGGCCTTGCCGCTGGTCAGTTCGTCGCCCATGGCCATTCCCTGGCCGGCGATCGCGGCCGAGAAGACGAGATTCATGTCGGAAAAGAAGATACCGCCTTCCGGGTCGGGGTTCTCGACCTTGGATAGAGCTAGCCAGCGCGCCCAATCCTCGGTGTCGCCGAGATGCAGGAGAGTGGCGCGCAGCACATCGGCGGGCTTGGAGAATCCGCCGACCTTGTTGAGGAGCATCGGACTGCAGAGCGGCGTAAAGGAAATCTCGCACAACAGTTCGGCGGCCCGGTTCGGCCAATTGCCAACGCCAAAGGCGATGAAGGCGTCGGCGTCGGCATTGCTGACGTCATCCAGCCGACGCGGCGTCAGGATGCGCAGCGCGACATCGGGGTACATCTGCCTGAACTCGCCGATATGGGTGCACAGGAACAGCGAGGCGAAGCCCGGCGTGCAGCTGATGCTGAACGAGCCGCCGACGCCTGTGCCGGCATGGCGCGTGACCGCATCGCCCAGCACGGTCAGCGCTTTGCGCACGTCGCTGGCATAGCGCTGGCCACGCGGCGTCAGCGCCACGCCCTTGCCGATGCGTTCGAGCAGATCGAAGCCAAGGTCGCGTTCAAGCAAGCGAAGCTGATGGCTCACCGCGCTGCGGGTCAGATGCAACTCGTCGGCGGCGCGCCAGACGCTGCCATGACGAGCGAAGCTGTCGAGCGCACGCAGCGCCTGGGTGGATGGTATGCGCAAGAGGCCTCAGGTGAACCGAATTTGCATGAGCCGGGAAAACATATCACTTTCTAGCGAACCGCTTCACTGCTTTCTTCTCGTCTCATGGAGGAACCCGTGGCCACCTCGGCGCGAACGACCGCCCTCGCCTGTCTCGACGACATCCAGCCGTTGCTGTCGGCGTGGACGCGGACCATTTTCGACTTCGGCGAGACCGCATGGCGCGAGTATCAATCTGCCGCCTGGTACGTGGAGCGGCTGAGGCGCGAAGGCTTTTCCGTCGAAGAGGGTTCCGGCGGCATGCCCACCGCCTTCTGTGCCCATTGGACCAACGGTCCCGGCCCGACCATCGGTATGTACGCCGAATACGACGCGGTGCCGGGCAATTGCCAGGATGCCGCCACGGTCAAGCGTCCGCGCCCAGGCCTCTCCGAACATGCCGGGGGTCATACCGACCCGCATTCCGGGCTGGGCATTTCGGGCCTTGGCGGGCTGCTGGCGACCAAGGCGGCGATGCAGCGCCACGGCATTCCAGGCACGCTGCGCTTCACCGGCGAGCCGGCGGAAAAGGTGCGAGGGTCAAAGCCGATCCATGCCGCCAAGGGCTATTATGACGGCCTTGCCGGCATGATCTCCTTCCATCCGTTCTACATGCTGCCGCTCTGCAACACGGCGCGCTGGGACACGCATTGCGGCGCGGCTTACGCGATGATCTATCGCTTCATCTGCGACCAACCGGAGCGCTGGGCGCGGGCGGCGGGCGGCGCGGCACCCATTCCGCAGGCGCATTCGGCGGTGCGCGCGCCCGGCGCCAACGACGCGCTCATGATGATGTACATGGCGTCCAAGGCGCTGCGCGATTCCATGCTGCCGCACCAGGGCGGCTGGTCGATCAGCGAGGCGATCCTCACCGCCGGCCAGGCGACCGCCGACAACCTGCCGGCCGAGCTGGCCGAAATCCAGTACATGATCCGCGTGCCGACGCTGGCGATGGCCGAACAGGTCACCGCCGTGCTCGACCGGAATGCCGAGGCCGCTGCCGCCGTGAGCGGCTGCCGCCACGAGCGGCATTGGGTGTCGAAGTCGCGGCCCGGGCTGGCCAATCACGCCATGGCCGAAATCGCCTATGAATCGCTGTCGACCGTCGGGCCGCCGCGCTGGGACGAGGACGCCAAGGCAATCGCGCGCGACATGCAGGTCAATGCCGGGCGCATGGCGAGCGACGAGCCGTTCATCGAAGAACTTGAGCGCCTGATCGAGCCGCAGGCGGCGGAAGCGATCCTGCGCCGCGATCTGCCGCCCTCGCAGGTGAATTCGACCTCCGACGATTACACCGACATGAGCTGGCATGCGCCGACGGCGCGCTTCTATGTCGCCCGCCCGGCGCTGCGCTCGGAAACCGGCTACCCCTATCCGTCATGGGTGATGAATGCGCTGGGCGGCATTCCCGCCACCATCGACCCGATGGTCACCTGCGCATCGAAGACCATCGCGCTCGCCGCCCTTCGGCTGCTGGAAGACCAGGCCGCCCGCGATTCGGCGATGAATGAATTCGTCACCCGCACCGGCGGAGGAATCGGCGGCTCGAACTGGATCGCGCCGCTCTGCGACTACGAACCGCCGATTGGATTTCGTTGGCCGGAATATGTCACCACCCCGCGCGGACGAGACTGGTGGATACCGGGCAACCAGCCCAAGTCAAACGCATGATCAAGCACGAGGAGAACCCCATGACCGTTCATGACCGCATCGTCGCCGAGCCGTTTTCGCTGCAGCGCCGCAACCCGGCCGGCGGCACCAAGCCTCTGACCGCCTGGGGCTTTGCCAACGAGACCGATGTCTTGACCGACGTGCTGCTTGGTTCGCCCAATTTCCTGCGCCACCTGTCGACCAGCTCGCTGTCGCGCAAGCATCTGCGCGAGGCGCCTTGCAACGTCCAGATCGCGCAGGCGCAGCACAAGGACCTCGTCGCCGCCTATGAGCATTTCGGCGTCAACATCCACTGGCACGAGCCGACGCCGGAACTGCCGATGCAGGTCTATTCCCGCGATTCCAGTGTTATGACGCCTTACGGCGCCTTCATCACCGCAATGGCCAACTGGTGGCGGCGCGGCGAGAACTACGCGGCGATCCGCACCTACGAAAAACTCGGCATCCCAATCTACGACATGGTCACAGCGGGCACGTTCGAGGGTGGCGACTTCAACGTCATCGAAGAGGGCGTCGTATTGATCGGCTGCGGCGGCGCCCGCACGCAGGAAGAAGGCGCGCGGCAGGTGCAGGCCTGGTTCGACAAGGAAGGCTGGGAAACCCGCATCGCCTTCATCGACGAGTACTATGTCCATATCGACCTGATGGTGGTGCCGATCGCCGAGAAACTGACCGCTGTCTGCCTCGCCTGCACCGAACCCGGCATCGTCGACTGGCTGAAGGGCAAGGGCCACGAGATCATCGACGTGCCGTTCCAGGATACGATGGCGCTCGGCTGCAACTTCATGTCGCTGGGCAAGGACCGGGTGATCGCGCCGACCTCCAGCCAGGCGCTGATCGGCCAGCTCAAGGCACGCGGTTTCGAGGTCGCGGCGGTCGACATGAGCGAGATCTCGAAGACCGGCGGCGGCATCCACTGCATGGCGCAAGCGCTGAAGCGCGAACCGGCCTGAGGAGTGGAATAGCGCTGCGCTGCTTCGTTCACATTCGCATCGGCATGATCGGCATCCTGCCGGCCGAGGATGCAAGGTTGGGCGTGAAAACCGGCTGAGATCGCCGGCTAGCAGAAGCATGTGCCCAAGCCAATGCAATCACTACATCGGCTGCGGACGCCCACTTGGGCGCCGCAACGCTGGCCAATGCGAAACTTGCACGATACCTAATATAAGCGCACAGTAAAAATGTTTTTTGGGGAGGGGGACGGCTCATCTGCAAATCGGGAGGAAACCATGAACACCATGAGCCTCACCACGCTTGAACGCGGCAAAACGACAATCGACGCCGCTGTCCTGGAAGCATTTTCGGCACAATTGCGCGGCACAGTGCTGAGCGAAGGCGATGCAGCTTACGACGAAGCACGAACTGTCTGGAATGCCACGGTCGACCGACGGCCTGGGCTGATCGTGTGCTGCGTGGGCGCTTCCGACGTCATCAGTGCCGTGAATTTCGCCAGGGAGAACAGACTTCTCGTCTCCGTGCGCGGCGGCGGCCACAACATTGCCGGAAGTGCGGTCTGCGATGGTGGCCTGGTGATTGATCTGTCGTTGATGAAGTCGGTGCGGGTCGATGTCGCTGCGCGGCGGGCATGGGTCGGGCCTGGCGCGACGCTTGCCGATGTCGACAAGGAAACGCAGGCCTTCGGCCTGGCGGTGCCGACCGGCATCAACTCGACCACCGGCATATCCGGCCTGACACTGGGTGGCGGCTTCGGCTGGATAACCCGCAAATTCGGCCTGACCATCGACAATCTTGCCTCCGCGGATGTGGTCACCGCCGACGGCAAACTGCTCCGGGCCAGCCAGACCGAAAATCCGGACTTGTTCTGGGCGCTGCGAGGCGGCGGCGGCAATTTCGGCGTCGTCACGGCATTCGAGTTCCAACTCCATGAGCTTGGACCGCAGGTGCTGGCGGGGCTTGTCGTCCATCCCTTCGCCGATGCCGAAAAGGTGCTGCAGGAGTATCGCAAGGCGCTCGAAACCGCTCCTGACGAGTTGACCTGCTGGGTGGTCATGCGGCAGGCGCCGCCGCTGCCCTTCCTGCCGGCCGAATGGCATGGCAAGGAGGTGCTGGTTCTGGCCATGTGCTATTGCGGCGACATCGACGCAGGCGAAAAGGCGACGCATAAGCTTCGAGCCATCGGCACGCCGATTGCCGATGTCGTCGGCCCCAGCCTGTTCACCGGCTGGCAGCAAGCATTCGACCCGCTACTTGCGCCCGGCGCCCGCAACTACTGGAAGAGCCATGACTTCACCGAGTTTTCCGAGGAGGCGGCTGCGGTCGTCACGGGGGCAATAGCCAAGCTGCCGGGACCCGAATGCGAGATATTTGTCGGCCATGTCGGCGGCGCGGCAGGTCGCGTCAAGGCGGATGCTACGGCGTTTCCACAGCGCAGTTCGCATTTCGTCATGAACGTTCACGCCCGCTGGCGCGAACCGGCGATGGACAAGGCCTGCACCGACTGGGCTCGTGCGATCTACGAGGCGGCCAAGCCTTATGCGGCCGGCACCGTCTATGTGAACTTCATGCCGGAGGACGAGGTTGACCGGGTCGAAGCGGCCTATGGCGGCAACCATCGGCGGCTTCTGGAAATCAAGCAGCGCTACGACCCACTGAACCTGTTCCGCATGAACCAGAATTTGCGCCCGAAAGAGAACCTGCGAGCCGCTTGAAGCGTTCAATCGCAGATCGCTTTGACGTCGAGCCAGACGCTGACCTGCCAGTTCGAGGCACACCGTTTCGAACTGCCGATCGTCGACACGAGCGAGATCTCAAAGACCGGCAGCGGCATCTACTGCATGGCGCAGGCGCTGAAGCACGAGCCGGCCTGAGGAGACTGTTTTGAAATTCTACCCTGGTGGCCATCTGTTGGCGTTTTCTGCGCTTCCGTTGCTCACGGACCAAATGTCCGCTGCGCTACGGTTCTCGAAACCACCATATGACTCGCCAGAGCGAATTTCAAAACACTCCCTAAGGCGGCTCGCGCCTCTGCAACAAACCCCGGCACTGTGTCTTCGCCGCCCTTGTGAGAACTGGGGAAATGGAGGAATAGTCTCCCACGGTGGGTCGCCCTGAAATTGCCGGTTTGCGGTCTTCAGGTCGCGCCATCGCCGAGCCGGATTTCCGAATGGCCAGTCCTGAACCGCACAAGAGAAGAGGTCCGATCGCCGCCCGGCTGCTGGCGCTCGATGCATGGCTCGATTCCTCGCTCTACGAGATCGGTTTCAAGGCGCGCCAGTTCTGGGAAGCCGCGACGATCTTCTCGCGGCGCTTCCGCGTCAACGGCTGGCGCCGCGGCATCATCGAACTGTTGAGCGAAGGTTTTACTCTGGGTGCCGGTGGCATTGTGGTGATGCTGGCGCTTGCCGTTCCGGCATTCCAAGATACGGCTGGCGACTGGCGCGCCCAGGGCGACTTCGCCGTCACCTTCCTCGACCGCTACGGCAACGAGATCGGGCAGCGCGGCATCATCCAGCGCGATTCGGTGCCGGTCGACGAGATGCCCGATCACGTCATCAAGGCGGTGCTCGCCACCGAGGATCGCCGCTTCTTCGATCATTACGGCATCGACGTGCTTGGCCTTTCACGCGCTATCTTCGAGAATGTGCGGGCGAACTCCGTCGTCCAGGGCGGTTCCAGCATCACCCAGCAGCTGGCCAAGAACCTGTTCCTCACCAACGAGCGCACCCTGGAGCGCAAGATCAAGGAAGCCTTCCTGTCGCTGTGGCTCGAGGCCAATCTGTCGAAGAAGGAAATCCTGCAGCTCTATCTCGACCGCRCCTATATGGGCGGCGGCACGTTCGGCATCGAGGCGGCCGCCGACTTCTATTTCGGCAAGAGCGTCAAGGACCTGAACCTCGCCGAGGCGGCGATGCTGGCCGGCCTGTTCAAGGCGCCGACCAAATATGCACCGCACATCAATCTGCCGGCGGCGCGCGCGCGCGCCAATGTGGTGCTGTCCAACCTTGTCGATTCCGGTTTCATGACCGAGGGTCAGGTGCTGCAGGCAAGGCTGCACCCTGCCGATGTCGTCGATCGCGGCGAACAGAAAAGCCCGGATTATTACCTCGACTGGGCGTTCGACGAGGTCAAGAAGATCGCCAAGCCAGGCCAGCACTCGCTTGTGGCCCACACCACCTTCGACGCCAACATCCAGAAGGCGGCGGAAGAATCGGTGGAGTTCCACCTGCGCCAGTTCGGCAAGGAGTATAACGTCACCGAGGGCGCTGTGGTCGTCATCGAGACCAACGGCGCCGTCAGAGCCATCGTCGGTGGCCGCGACTATGGCGCCAGCCAGTTCAACCGTGCCACCAAGGCGCTGCGCCAGACCGGCTCGTCGTTCAAGCCCTATGTCTATGCAACGGCGATGGAGCACGGCTTCACGCCCGACTCCATCATTTCCGGCGGCCCGATCAGCTGGGGCACCTGGTCGCCGCACAATTACAGCGGCGAATCGGCCGGCCGGATTACACTGATCATGGCGATGGCCAAGTCGATCAACACCGTGCCGGTGCGACTGGCCAAGGACTATCTCGGCATCCCGCCGATCAAGGCAATGGCCGAGGCGATGGGGGTGGAATCGCCGCTCGAATCGCACAAGACGATGGTGCTCGGCACCTCGGGCATGACGGTGATGGATCAGGCGACGGGCTACAGCGTGTTCGCCCAGAACGGCTTTGTCGGCTCCCGGCACGGCATCACGCAGCTCGTCACCCGCACCGGCGAGGTGGTCTACGACTTCGCCAAGGATGCGCCGCCGCCGCACCGGGTGTTGTCCGAGCAGGCGCTCAAATCCATGAACACCATGCTGGCGGCGGTGCCGGTGATGGGCACGGCGCGCCGCGCGCAAATTCCCAACATCGTCGTCGCCGGCAAGACCGGGACTACGCAATCCTACCGTGACGCCTGGTTTGTCGGCTTCACCGGCAACTACACGGCGGCCGTGTGGCTGGGTAACGACGATTTCACGCCGACCAAGAACATGACTGGCGGCTCGCTACCGGCAATGGTTTGGCAGCGTCTCATGGTCTATGCCCATCAAAACATCGACCTCAAGCCGATCCCCGGCATCGACAAGCCTTTTGTCGATGAAGAGATCGCAGCCAAGGCCGGGGAAGCGCAGAAGAAGAGCGACGATCAAGCGGCAGCCGATGCGGCGGCCGAACGGCCGCCGGTGTTGTCCAGCCGGACCACGCAGACGTTGAGGGACATGACCAAGCAGTTCCAGTCAGCGCCGGCCCTCGCAGCGCCTCAACCGCCGGAAAAGCTGTCGGCACTGTGATTCTTTCCGACTGAGTGGATCTTTGCGACTGGCTTGGGCGGGCAAATCCATCGGCCCGCTTGCCACGGGACCCCGCGCCGCGATATCCCCGAGCGGCAACTCTTCGTGTCCCCGGCCCTTCATGCTCAAGAATGCACTCCTGACGCTGCTTTCGCTTGTCATAGCCATCGGCGGCGGTGGCGGCAGCGTCTGGTATGCGCTGAAAGCCCAGGATGGTGTCGGCGCCATCCGGATCGGCCAATGGACGGCCTTTCCCGATATCGGCACGCCAGCCGCCGACCCCTATTCGAAGGCCCGCGTGGCGCGTGAGGGCGTGCTTGCGCTCGGCCGCGCCGAAGGGCTGTCCTTCGTCGCCGAGCGCGACGCTGGCGGCGGCGAACTCAAGCGCGAATGCACCTATACGATCGAGGGTGGATTTCCGACGGCACGGTTCTGGACGCTCTATGCCGCCGATCAGTCGCTCGGCGTGGTCGAAACCGGCAAATCACGGCTTGCGGCGGTGCAATCCTATGGGGTGGTACGACAACCCGACAATTCAGTCATCATTTCCGCCAGCGATCACCCGATGCCGGGCAACTGGCTGCTGACCGGCGGCTTCGGCAGAATGTATTTCGTGCTGACATTCTACGACACGCCGATCGCCAGCAGCACCGGCCTGTCGGACGTTTCGCTGCCGCGGATCCTGAAGGTCGGCTGCAATGCGTAGCTCTTATGCGGCGATGCGCAAGCTTCTGCATGCTGTCCTGCTTGGCCTGGTCGGCGCCGGCATCGTGCACATCGTCGTGCTGCTCCTGGTGCCTGAATTTTCCGAACGAGACGCCTGGTCGCGGCTGTCCATGACCTCGGACCTTTACAGGATGACGCGTCTCGATGCGGAGGCCGGTGGCGCGCCAGTGGTGAAGTCCGTCGACCCGTTGTTCTACGCGACGGCGTGCCGGTTCGATCTGGGCGAAGGAGTGGTTCGCATCAAGGCACCGGGACATGTGCCGTTCTGGTCGGTGTCGGTCTATGACCGCAGCGGCCACAACATCTATTCCTTCAACGACCACACCGCCAACGACGGCGTGCTGGATGCCGTCGTGCTGACACCGGCGCAGATGATCGACGTGCGCAAGGACCTTCCCCAGGACCTTCAGGGAGCAATCTTCGTCGAGGCGCCGATCGAGGAAGGCATCTTCGTCATCCGCACTTTCGTGCCTGATGACAGCTGGAAGCCGATCGTATCAAGCTTCCTCGAAAAGAGTTCCTGCGAGCTGCAAGACTTCTAGTGGTGAGGAACCGGCTTCGTCCCTGGCGATCCCGGCTTGTCGGGATCGACCGGCCGCACTTCGCCGGCATGCGACCGCTCGTAGCGGATGCCGGGGAAGATGATCACCGCCGCCGGAATTTCGGCGGGTTGCTTTGTCCGATTGCTTGGTGCCGTACGCGGCACGAAAGACAGTACCATGCCCATGATTCGCGCATTCCTCTCGGTTTCCCCGGAGCACAACGCAACGCCTCCAAATATCATTAAGGACGGCAGAGGGTTAACGGAGCGCTAACGGATCGTCGCTAACTTGATCTTTGTCTCGAGGTCAGGGCGTTCTGACCCGCGGCAAACGCGAAACCGACACAGTCCCGGTCGAGCGTGGTCGAGTTTGTGTCGAGTGCGGGCGTATCCTTCGTGTCATCTTCCGACTTCAGGCAAATCGCGATACGGACGGACTCGGGCAAAGCTGAAAGGCTGTTCCGCGCCGCGGTGTCGGCGTTCTGCTCGCTCACCCGCCCGTCACGCCGAGAGATCGGCCAACTCGAAGACCTGACGCTGCCGCTGTTCGACAATGTGTCCGTCGAATCACGCCGCTACGTGGCGGCCGCCCTGTCCGAATGCGAATATGCCCCCGCCGCATTGGTGCGCCGTCTTTGCGAGGAGCCGGTCGACATTGCCGCGCCGCTGCTCATTCGCTCCCGCGCGGTCAGTGACATCGACCTCATCGCGCTGATCGGGCGGCACGGCCTTCCGCATGCACGCGCCATTGCGCGGCGCAAGGACTTGAACCCGACCATCGCCGACCTGATCAGGGCGCTTGAAAGACCAACCCTGGTACGCGTGCGGGAACCCGACGCGAACGCCATCGCCGCGGCCAGGGCCGTGACGGCCACGGCGGACAAGATTGCACCGATGAGCACGGATGCCGTCTCGGAAGAGCCCGCCAGAGAACGGGCGGCCGGCATTGCCGCTGAAAGCGCACGGCGCAGGCTCCGCACCATGATGCGCAAGGGCGACGAGGCCGCGGCGACCAACGCCGATCCGTTCACGGGCGCGGATACCTATGTCAAACTGCGCGAGACGGCGCTGACGGGAAACGCGGCGTTCTTCCAGACCGCGCTCGCCGACGCACTCGATATCGATTTCTCGATCGCGCGATCGCTCACCGGCAACCAGAATTATACCTCGCTGCTGGCAGCACTGCGCTCGCTCGACCTCAGCGAGGACCGGGCATTCCTGATCACGGTTGCGGTCTATCCCAGCCAATTCCCGCACCCGCAGGCCATCCGCGCCTTCCTCGACCGCTACCGCCTGCTGCATCGCGATGCGGCCCAGGACAAGGTGCGGCTCTGGAAAGCGGAGACCCTTTCGAGAGCGGTTCGCGACGCGGCACCGGCAATCAGCGATACCCGCTCGGGATCGAACAGCGACGATGCGGCGGCTTCGTCCGGCCTCAGGGCGACTTCACGGAAATAAGCTCCTCGACGGAGACGGCACCGGCCTCGATCTCGACCACCCAGATGTCGGGATCGAATTTCTTTTCCCGTTCCAGCCGTGCTTCGAGCACGGCGGCATCATCGCCGGCGCCGAGAAGGCTGAAGAAGCGGTCGTCGGGCTTCGCCGAATCGTAGCTTGTCTGCGGTGCCGGCCCGAACAGGGCGATGGCTCCCGACCTGCCGCGCGCCAGCACGAACACAGCGCCGGCTTCGGTTGCGCCGCGCTTGACCACGGCGGCAAATCCGCCGGCGCCGAAGACCCGGCGCAACAGGGCCGATACCCACAGATCCGATGTGACGCGCATGAGAGAACTCCAGAAGGCGTGCGGCTATCTATCGATATTTCCGCCGCTCTGCGAGCCGTGTTCCAGCCCTTAGTTGGTCAGGCCGATCTCGCGCATCTTGACGTAAACGAGCTCATCGGGCTCGCCGGTCTGCGGCAGCCCGAACAGCGACTGGAATTCCTTGATCGCCGCCTTGGTGCGCGTGCCGACGACGCCGTCCAGCTGCATGTCGTCATTGCCGAATGCCTTGAGCCCGGCCTGGATCTTGACGATGCGGGCATCGGGTGCCTGCGTCTGATCGGCATTCACCTGCTCGGAATTCGTCTGCCCGGAATTGGTCTGCCCAGAATTTGTCTGCAAGGACACCGGAACGGCGGCCGGCGTATCCGGACGCGGCTGCGGTCTCGGTATGACGGCCGCTGTTTTCGGCGTTGCACCCAATTGGTCCAGCAGAAGCGCGTCGATCTCGCCGGACGCATTGAGCCCGACCTTCTGCTGATAGGCCTGGATGGCCTTGCGCGTGTTGGGCCCGGAAATGCCATCGACCGTTCCGGAATAGAAATCGAGGTCCTTCAATATGCCCTGCACCTGCTCGACCACCGGATCGCCCTTGATCGGTGCCGGCGTGCCGGATGGCCGCACGATGTTGAACGTCGTCTCCGGTTCGTCGGACGCCGTATGCCGGAACCCCTCCATGCTGCGGGTCGCGAAGAACGCGCCCGCATGCGGGAAAGGCTGGTACCACAAGGCATTGGCGGAAACGTAGAACAGCGTCACCAGGAATGCCGTCGACCCGCCGACCAGGACGGGATTGCGCGAGATCGCGCCGCCGACGGCGACGGCGCCGTCCTGAAAGGCGTTGCTGCGGCGCTTGACCGCCTTAGGCCGTTTTGCGGAGCGAGCCATTTCTGTCCCCTTTCGCCATGGCCACCGGCATCGTCAGCACTCCGGCCTTCTCCGCCTGGTGTCCCTTCGGTCCGTTCACCGGCAGGCTGATGGTCACCGTGGTGCCCTCGCCCGGCATGCTTTCGATGGACATCGTGCCTTCGTGCAGGGCCACCAGGCCCTTGACCAGCGAAAGGCCGAGGCCAGTCCCCTCGAACCGGCGGGTATAGTCGTTCTGGATCTGCATGAAGGGCTTACCGAGATTGGCAAAATCCTCCTCGGCGATGCCGATGCCGGTGTCCCTGACCCAGAAATGCAGGCGCGAACCGATCCGCTTGGCGCCGACGACCACATCGCCACCATCGGGGGTGAACTTGATCGCATTGGAGACAAGGTTGATGAGCATCTGCTGCACGGCACGCCGGTCGGCATTGATATCGCCGGCGTCCGGCGCGATCTGCGTCTGCAGATCGATGTTCTTGGCCTGCGCCTGCAGCCGCAGCATGGACTGGCACATGTCGACCGCTTCCGCGAACCGGAACGGCTCCGGCTCGGTCGCATAGACGCCCGACTCGATCCTGGACACGTCGAGTATCGAGGTCACGACGGCCAGCAGATGCTGGCCCGAATCCCGCACCAGGCCGACATACTCCTTCTGGCGCGGATCCTTGAAGGCGCCGAACATCTCGTGCAGCAGCATGTCCGAGAAGCCGATGATGGCATTCAACGGCGTGCGCAGTTCGTGGCTGACCACCGCCAGGAAGCGTCCCTTGGCGACTTCGGCCGAGGCCGCCGCCTCATTGGCCGCCGCGAGATTTTCGCGCAGCCGGGCAATGTCGTCGTTCTCGCGCAGGACAAGCGTGAAGACGTCGCCCTGTTCTTCACCTCGCACCAGATCGAGTGAGAACGGCCGGTAATTGTCGGCCGCCTGGCCATTGCCGTTCTGAGGCAGCCTGATGCGCAATTCGAGCCGGCGTGACAGCGCGCCATCGCGCATGTCGGCCAAGGCGCTGAGATAGCAGACGCGATCCGACAGATGGACGCGATCGAAGAAGCCGTTTCCGGACAGCAGCTCGGGCGGCAGCTTCAAAAGCGTGCGCGCCTTTGCCGAAGCGTCCAGAACCTCGCCATGGCGGGCGACGCGCAAGACCACCGCATCGATGATGTCTTCAAGACGGTCTGCCGTGTCGGTGACGTCGGCCGCACCGGTCGTGTTTTGAAACGCCGACGCGCGCGGGATCAATGTGAGGGCCCAGGCCAACGGCACCAGCCAGTGCCACGCGGCAATCTGTGCTCCGGCGAACGGCAACAGAATTCCTGCCAGAGGCTGCGCCAGGATGGCCACAGCGGCCGACACGGCTCCCCACAATGCCGCACGCCGCGAGGCGCCGATCCACCAGGCTTCGAACGGCAGCGCCACAACGAGCATGGCGACGGGAGAGCTCAGCCCACCGGCGGCGGCGATGAGACCGCCTAGCGCAATGCCGGCCATCGCCAGGGCGACCTGAGCAGCGATGGCCATCTTGCCGGTCGCCGCCACCAGCAGGGCGACGAACCAGCACAGACCAAAGGCCGCGAAGATGGCGGCCACGGTGACGGCGGCGCCCATGCCCGACGTGACCAGCGTGACCGCGGCGCCGGCGGCAAAGAAAGGAGCCGCCAGCATGACGCCGATGAAGCGACGCTGGCGCTCGCGGTCGTTCTGCCCAAGGATGGACGGGTGCACCATACGTTCGCAACCAGCCGCCATCGCGCCAGGCAATTCAACGTATCTGGCCTTGATCGAACTCAACTCAACGCACCCGTACTCGTCGTGGACAGCTCTGCTTTTGCAGATTGTTTTGGTTGACTCAGAAACTCGCATCCAGCGTTTAAGGAATGGATAAGGCAGCGCCGACCAAGGCCCGGCCTGCGGCAAATATCGGGATGCCGGCAGCCGAAAGCCCAGGCAAATGCAGCCATAGTAAACGGAGGGTTATCCGGCGCCCACGCCCAAGGGGTGTATCCACGCGGCGCCTGGACTCCCGGGTTTCACGAAAAACGCATTCAAGACAGATAGATAGATGGTTATCCGGAGTTAAGGAAAATCGTTCGGATTTGAAACAAACTGTTTGCACAACGGTTCATTTCGAATTTGCCTAAAATTTGCGGAAAATTCTCGGCGAACCTGCAAGCCGTCCTTTGCGCCTGTGTGCCACCATCCTGCCTACAAAAGAGGTCATGCCATATGGATGCATGATCCGGTCACGACGAGAGGCAAGGGAATGGTCTTCCTCATAAGAATGGCTTTCTGGTTCTCGCTGGTGCTGCTTGCGCTGCCACTGGCTGTCAGTCCCGACGAATCGGGCCGCGAGAGCGTCGGGCCGATCCAGGCCCTGTTTGCGGCGCGTGAAGCGGTTGGCGACATCGCCGGCATTTGCGAACGCAAACCCGACGTCTGCGAAACCGGCAAGTCGGCCATGCACACCATCACCGCCCGCGCCAAGGAGACCGCCAAGATCGCGGCAGCGATGCTGGACGACAAGTCCACCGCGGGCCCTGACACGTCGACGATGACCGGCAGCGTGCCGGAGGAAATCGTCTTGCCCCAAACGGTCAATTTGCCAGTCAACCTACCGGTCCAGAATTAGCCGTCTCGACGGCGCACCGCGGGCTGTCTGCCCTCTCGACGCCCGCGGTGTCCTTGTTTTTTCCGTGACGTGGCGCCGCCGCGTGACTATATCCGAACCATGACGACGACGATCCAGACGATCCGCGACGACTTCTCGTTCCTCGAGGAATGGGAAGACCGCTATCGTTACGTCATCGACCTCGGCGAGGCGCTGCCGCCATTTCCGGACGATGAGCGCAACGCTGCCAACAAGGTGCCGGGCTGCGTCAGCCAGGTCTGGCTGACCACCGAACGCGGACCGGGAGCCGATCCGGTCATCACCTTCACCGGCGATTCGGACGCCCATATCGTGCGCGGGCTGGTCGCGATCATGCTGGCGCTGTTTTCCGGCAGGACCGCCAGCGAGATCCAGAAGACCGACGCGGAAGGAACGTTGAAAGAGCTCGGCCTCGACGAACATCTGTCGCCCCAGCGCGCCAACGGCCTTCGCTCCATGGTCAAGCGCATCAAGCGCGACGCCGAGGCGGCGCTGAAGCAGACCGCCTGACAGCCGGAGCGGTTCATCGTTCCACGGAGCGTAGAAGCGCTCTACTTCGTCATCTTGACGCAATTCCGGATGGAAAACCCTTTCACACAAAATCAAACGGCGCCCGAAGGCGCCGTTGATGTCGATCCGATGTGGCGAGCAGCGATTACCGCGCCTTGCGCTTGCGGCCGAGACCCATCTTCTTGGCAAGCTGGGACCGCGCAGCGGCATAGTTGGGTGCAACCATCGGATAGCTCGGGTCGAGGTTCCACTTTTCGCGGTACTGATCCGGCGTCAGGTCGTAGTGTGTCATCAGATGACGCTTCAGCGACTTGAACTTCTTGCCGTCTTCAAGGCAAACGATGTAGTCGTCATGAACCGAGCGCTTCGGGTTGACTGCCGGCTTTTGCTTGTCGGCAGGCGGCTGTTCGGCAGTTCCACCCACGCGCCCGAGCGCGGCATGGACATCGGATATCAGGTTCGGCAATTCGCCGACCGGCACGGGATTGTTGCTGACATAGGCGGCCACCACATCGGCGGTCAATTCGATCAGCGCATCGCTGTTTCTGGAAGGTGTTTCGACAATATCCATGGTCATCAGGCCCCAACAAGAGTTACGTCAGTGTGCGCCCTTTTTTTCAGGCAGGGCATCGCGCGAATTTTTATGCAGGTAGAGCTTCTGCGATTCGTGTCGCGTGCACATCAATGACCCTGCTGACCAAGTAAGTCAATTCGGTCTTTGCGCTATATTGAACAATGTTGATCAATTGTTCCCGGATTAGCTTCAACCTTTCGTGCATTTTGTAACTTTTCGATATTTCGCCCGCCAACCAGCAACCGCTGACGCAACGTCAGTTCGTCGTTACATTCGCGATAACTCACAAAGCAGGTTTCAATGCTTGATTTTGCTTGGCAATCGCACGGGCAAGCTTGGTTGCCCATACCTGTCCACAAAACCACAGGTTGCCGCATGTCCTGCGCAAGCAACCAGGCGACATGCCGGTCATGTGAACTGGGTCGGATCAGTCGTCGCCAGGTCAGTCAATGCGGCGTGATGTATTTGCCATAGGCCCAGCCAGTGACAAAGTTGCCGTTCTGGGCCGGGTCATGCCAGACTTCGCACCAGCGATAGCGAACCGTCCGTTTCTGCTTCCACGCCGGCTGATTGGCGATGTCGAGCAGGTTTATCCCGCCGGTGCATCGTCCGGTCATCTGCAGAACGGTTCCGTTCGGATACGCCGCCTGTTTCTGGGATGTGCCCGAAGGGTATTTGCGCACATTGAGCATGTCACCGAACGGCACATTGGCCACTTGCCAAGCCGCGAATACGGTCGCATGAGACTGGCCGGCAAAAGCCAGAGTTAGCGAAGCAACGGCGAAAGCTGCCGCAATCCGACGATATATATTCATCATCTCTCCTCCCGGCACCATCTGGAGCCGACACGACCCTTAAGCTGCGGCTCTTGAACCCGACCTGATGGGCGTGTTCATTCGCTATTCAAGATAGTTCCCCATTCAAGATGCTTCCCCATTCAAGATATCGGCAAAGCGAGACGCAATGACCAGCACTTCCGCATTTCCGCACGCCAGCCCGCCAGCGCCCGAGAAACGGCCGGTTTCCGACACGCATCACGGCATCACGCGAACCGACGACTATGCCTGGCTGCGGGCCGACAACTGGCAGGAGATGTTCCGGGATCCGTCATTGCTCGATGCGGGGATCCGCGCCGAGCTCGAGGCCGAGAACGCCTATCAGTCGAAACTGATGGCCGACACGGCCGAGTTGCAGAAGCAGCTTTTCAAGGAAATGAAGGGCCGCATCAAGGAAGACGATTCCTCCGTACCGATGAAGGACGGACCCTATGCCTATGGCTCATCCTTTAAGCTTGGCGGCGAGCAGCCGCGTTATTTCCGCATGCCGCGCGACGGCGGCTCCGAGCAGATCCTGCTTGATGGCGATGCGGAGGCGGCGAGCAAGGCCTATTTCCGTCTTGGCGGCGTCGATCATTCGGCCGACCACCGCAAGCTCTTGTGGGCATTCGACGACAAGGGCTCCGAATTCTACACGCTTCGCGTGCGCGACCTTGACGATGGCAGGGATCTCGCCGATCGGATTCCCGACACGGGCGGTTCAGGCGTCTGGAACGCCGGCGATGACGGCTTCTTCTACACGCGTCTCGATCCCAACCACCGCCCGTCCAAGGTGCTGTTCCATGCGCTGGGGCAAAGCCCCGAAAGCGACCGGCTGATCTATGAGGAAAGCGATCCCGGCTTCTTCATGAATGTCGACGGCACGCGCAACAACGAATGGATCATGATCGGCATCAACGATCACGAGACCTCGGAATACCGCCTGATGCCCGCCAGCGACCCGTTTGCGGAACCGAAGCTGGTTTCACCACGCGAGACCGGCCTTCAATATGATCTGGAAGAAGGCGGCGACATCTTCTTCATCCTGACCAATGCCGATGGCGCCAAGGATTTCAAGATCATGACCGCGCCCGTGAGCGATCCGGTGCGCGCCAACTGGCAGGAACTGGTGCCGCATGAACCTGGCCGGCTGATCCTGTCGGTGATCGGCTTCAAGGACCACATGGTCCGGCTCGAACGCAAGGAAGGCCTGCCGCGCATCGTCGTGCGCGACCGCAGCAGCGGCGAGGAGCATCTTTTGTCCCTCGACGAGGAGGCCTTCTCGCTCGGCCTGTCGGGCTCCTATGAGTACGATACCGAGATCATGCGCTTTTCCTATTCGTCGATGACGACGCCGGCCCAGGTGTTCGATTACAATATGCGCACGCGCGAGCGGGTCCTGCTCAAGACCCAGGAAGTGCCCTCCGGCCATGACCAGGATCACTACGTCACCAGGCGGCTGATGGCGCCAGCCGCCGATGGCGAACTGGTGCCGATCTCGCTTCTCCACCACCGCGACACGCCGCTGGATGGATCCGCACCTTGCCTGCTTTACGGCTACGGCTCCTATGGCATCACGGTGCCGGCCGCATTCAACACCAACTGGTTCTCATTGGTCGACCGCGGCTTTGTCTTTGCCATCGCTCATGTCCGCGGCGGCAAGGACAAGGGCTATGGCTGGTACGATGACGGCAAGCGGGCGCACAAGATGAATACGTTCACGGATTTCATCGCCTGTGCGCGCCACCTCGTTGCCGAGCGCTATACGACGCATGACCGCATCGTCGCGCAAGGAGGCTCGGCCGGCGGCATGCTGATGGGCGCCATCGCCAACATGGCGCCGGAGTGTTTTGGCGGCATCGTCGCCGAGGTGCCCTTCGTCGACGTGCTCACCACGATGCTCGACGCCAGCCTGCCGCTGACGCCGCCGGAATGGCCGGAATGGGGCAACCCGATCGCGTCCGCCGACGACTACCGAACCATCGCCGCCTACTCGCCCTATGACAATGTCGCCGCGCTCGACTATCCGCCGATCCTGGCGCTGGCCGGTCTCACCGATCCGCGCGTCACCTATTGGGAACCGGCCAAATGGGTGGCACGGCTGCGCGAACGCAAGACCGGCGACAATCCCGTGCTGTTCAAGATCAACATGGATTCAGGCCACGCCGGCGCTTCCGGCCGGTTTTCGCGACTGGAGGAGATCGCCTATACTTATTCCTTCGCACTGAAGGTGATGGGCAAGGCGCAGCTTACAGGAGAGAACCGCCAATGATCGATCTGTCAACATTGACAACCTACATCGCGGTTGTGCTCGGCTTTGTCTTCATTCCAGGCCCAGCCACCCTCCTTACCGTCGCGCGGGCAACGAGCTCTGGAACGAAGGTGGGCATAGCGACCGGTGCCGGGATCGCGGCCGGCGACGTGTTTCACACGGTCATGGCCATGGTCGGCATATCGGCGATCATCGCCACTTCGGCGGCGCTGTTCAGCATCGTAAAGTACATTGGCGCCGCCTATCTCGTTTATCTCGGCATTCGGGCGATCATCGAGAAAATGCCGGCCAACCCGGCTGCCGGCGCACTTGCCATCTCCGCCGGCAAGGCGTTTCGACAGGCTATCCTGACCGAAGTGCTCAACCCCAAGACCGCGCTTTTCTTCCTTGCGTTCCTGCCCCAGTTCGTGCGGCCTGAAAACGGGTCGGTGATGCTTCAGTTGACCACACTAGGGGTCATCTTCGTCATGCTGGGTCTTCTCAGCACGGTCGTCTTTGCAGTGAGCGCCGGTCGGCTTGGCACTTTCCTGCGCCGAAATCCGAGGGTGCTCAAGTGGCAAGGCAAGATTGTCGGCGGCATCTACTGTGCTTTGGGCGTCCGTCTGGCCTTGCAGCAACGCTGAGGCTGCGGACACGACGTTCACTTTTGGGTTCAGCGATCATGACTTTTTGAATTCCGCATCGCTCATTTCCCCTCGCAATTGCGATGGTCGCGCGCTACCCAAGGCACGACTTTCCCGGGCGACGAAGCCCGCACTCGCACAAGGGTCCATTATGCTGCTCGTCGACGTCTATCTCGACAAATCGCCGATCCAGGGCATCGGCGTTTTTGCCAAGCACCACATCTCCAAGGGCACGCTGATCTGGAAGCTCGACCCCCGCTTCGACAGGATCATCGACGTCGAGACCTATGAGGGCGAGACCGGGCCGGTGAAGAATTATCTCGATCGCTATTCCTACCCGGACCGGCGTGATCCGTCTTACATCGTCTTCGAAGCCGATGACGCCCGCTACATGAACCATGACGATGAGCCGAATTGCGATGTCTCGTCGCCTGAGGAAACCTACGCCTTGCGCGACATCGCATCCGGCGAGGAACTGACCTGCAACTACAACCACTTTTTCGAGGCAGGCTTCGACTTTCTGGGCGACCGCCACTTGGCACCCGACAGCTAGAGCGCGTCGCGCCTGACGAGAGTCACGCGCCGCGCTTAAGACACGTCGTTGACCCAAACCGCTGCGTAGTTTTGGGCGGCGTGCGTCAGTTCGCCGTCTTCTTGCGCGCCGGATAACCGTTAGGATGCGGTGGTACTACCTTGAGGTAGGCGGCAATCGCCGCACGATCCCCTGCGGTCAATTCGGCCATGTTCTTCTGCACGTCGACCATCGCGCCGCCGACAGCATCGAAATCGGGCGTGAAGCCGGTCTCGAGGTAATTGGCGATGTCGGCTTCGGACCAGTTGCCGATGCCGCCCTCGCCCGATGTGATGTTCGGCACGATGCCGCTGCCTTCGGCGGCCACGGCGCCCGCCAGCCACTCGCTCTTCTTCGTCCCGCCCGCAAAGTCGCGCGGCGTGTGGCATTCGCCGCAATGGCCCGGCCCTTCGACCAGGTAGCGACCAGCCATCACCGGATCAGGCGTGCCTTCGGGAAGCGAAACGACCGGCTGATCGCCGAGATAAAGCAGTTTCCAAAGGCCGATGCCGCGGCGGATGTTGAACGGGAACATCAGCGAATTGCCTGGCGCCTTGCCGGCGACGGCCGGCAGCGTTTTCAGGAAGGCATAGAGGTCGGCAATGTCGCCCGGTTTCATGCGAGCGTAGGACGCATAGGGGAACGCCGGATATAAATGCTCGCCCGATGGCGACACCCCCTTCAGCATGGCATTGGCGAGGTCCTCGACAGACCATGCGCCGATGCCGTCCTTGGCGTCCTGCGAAATGTTGGGCGGCACGAAGGTGCCAAATGGCGTCTTGAGCGCGAGGCCACCCACCAGCTGAAGCCGGGCATCGCCCTGCGACCCCGGCTTTGCATGGCACGAGGTGCAACCGCCGGCATAGAAAATGCGCTTGCCCTTGGCCGCGTCGCCAGGGCCGAGCTTTGCCAGGGTCTCGCTGTCGAGCCTCACCGGCGCCGACAGGACCCACCCGGCAACCGCGCCGACTCCCCCTAGAACGACGAGGGCGCCGACGAGCTTTTTCAGCCAGGGCATCGCCCGCTATCAGCCCTTTTTCACTCGATAGGTCTGGTGGCAGGTGCCGCAGTTGGACGCGATGGTGTCAAATTGCGCCTTCAACGTATCGACGTCTGCGGGAGCGGCAGCGGTCGCTGCCTTGACGTCGGCGATGAATTTGTCGTTGGCCGCCTTGAAGCCGGGCATGTCTTCCCAGATCTTCGGCGCAGCCGTGGTGTCGCCCGTGTCGCTGCCGGCCGGGAACAGCGCGTCGACATCGACCTTCTCGGCATTCGCTTGCAGTGCCTGCAGAGCTGTCAGCACAGCCGCGGCATCAAAAGGCTCCTCGCCCTTTACCACCTTGGAAATGCCGCCGACGATCTTTCCACGCTCCTTCATCAGAGCCTGCCGATCGAGGATCGGGTCGGCAAAGGCCGCCGACGCCGCGAGGGCGAGCATTGAGATGGCGATGACAAGCTTTCTCATTCAATTGGCTCCATGATGAAGGTATTTTGGGGATGAGGGCATTTCGGGACAGGACGTTAACGGATGCCACGAAGGGAATATTCCCTTCGCCTCGGATGAATTTGCTGCGCCACAGCAAAAGAAAAGCCCCGGGAGTGCCGGGGCTTTGCTGGAGATCGATCAGGTCATCGAACGCGTCGCGTCCAAAGGGACGCAAACGACGCGGCTTGAGTCCTTGCTCTCGTACACGTCGTGGTCCCAAAACCGCTGCGCACGTTTGGGCGACATGCATCAGGCCTTTTCGTAGAGCTCAAGCACGTGATCCCAGTTGATCAGGCTGTCGACGAACGCCTCGAGATATTTCGGCCGGGCGTTGCGATAGTCGATGTAGTAGGAGTGCTCCCAAACATCGACGCCGAGGATCGGCGACGCGCCATGGACGAGCGGGTTTTCGCCGTTCGGCGTCTTGGAGATCGCCAGCTTGCCGTCCTTGACCGAAACCCAGGCCCAGCCTGAGCCGAACTGCGTCGTGCCGGCGGCGATGAAATCGGCCTTGAACTTGTCGTAGCCGCCGAGATCGCTGTCGACTGCCTTCTGCAGGGCGCCGGGCAATTTGTTGCCGCCGCCGCCTTTCTTCATCCACTTCCAGAAATGGATGTGGTTGTAGTGCTGGGCGGCATTGTTGAAGAGGCCGGCATTCTTGCCGAACGACTGCTTGACCACCTCTTCGACCGACAGATCGCCCATGCCGGCTTCCGCGGCCAGCTTGTTGCCGTTGTCGACATAGGCCTTGTGGTGCTTGTCGTGGTGATATTCCAGCGTCTCTTTCGACATGTAAGGCTGCAAGGCCTCATAGTCGTAAGGCAGAGCGGGCAATTCAAAAGCCATGGGTAGTACTCCCTCGTGGAAAAATCCGGTGTCGATACCGGACTAAGATAGGTCTGGATTGAGCTCGGACAACTCCGGAATGAAGCGCCGGTTCCCTTTCTAGGCGGGTAGCGGAAAACTGTCACACGGTTTTCCGACGACGAACCGCGCAGCGACAAAAGGCCGGGCCGGACGCGTCAGCCAGCCGACGTCGAATGCGCCCAATCCCAATAAAGCTCGCGCGCCTTCTTGGCCACCGGCCCGGGTTGCAGGTTGCGATCCTCGATGCGCGTGATCGGCACCACCTTGGAATGGTTTCCGGTCGAAAAGATTTCGTCCGCTTCCAGGAAATCCCGTATCGACAGCGTCTTTTCGGTAGTTTTGAAGCCATACTCGCCGAGCAGCGTCATGGTGCGGGAGCGGGTGATGCCGGACAGGAAGGTGCCGTTCGGCGCCGGCGTCAGCACATGGCCATCCTTGACTAGGAAGATGTTCGAGGTTCCGGTCTCGGCGACGTTGCCCAGCATGTCGAGCACCAGCGCGTTGTCGAACCCGCGCATCTTGGCTTCGAGAATGGCACGGCCGTTGTTGGGATAAAGGCAGCCGGCCTTGGCATTGGTCGGCATGGTCTCGATGGTCGGGCGCCGGAACGGCGATACGGTAACCGAAAAGCCCGTCGGCGGGATCATCGGCGACTCATAAAGGCAAAGGCAAAAACGGGTCGAGGCGGGATCGGCCGGAACGCCCATATAACCGCCATGCTCTGCCCAGTACATAGGCCTGATGTAGACGGCCGTCTTGCCATCGAACTTCTTCAACCCGTCCCAGGTAAGCCCGACGATCTTGTCGGCGGTCATCGACGGCTTGAGGCCGAGCGCAATCGCCGAGGAATTCACCCTGGCGGCATGGCGGTCAAGGTCGGGGGCAACGCCTTCGAACCAGCGGCCGCCGTCGAACACGCTGGTGCCAAGCCACATGGCGTGGCTGCGCGGCCCCAGAATGGCGACATTGCCCTCGTGCCAATCACCATCGACGAAAGTCCATGTCGTAGATAGTGCCTCAGCCGCCAGTGTCATCGCGTTGTCCCGTCCCGATCGATCTCGTGTGACGGCCATTGGAAGATGCTTTGGCGGGCGCCGTCAACCGGCATTGCGGAGTTTTGTTGAGGCCAGCGGCGCGCGCGATGCAATCAAAGCTTGCACCTTGTCGTGCCTCGCCTCAAAACTGTTGCCATGCAATACGCCGCCTATGTTTTCGATGCCTACGGCACGCTGTTCGACGTGCATGCCGCCGTGCGCCGTAATGCCGACCAGATTGGGCCGGACGGCCAATTGTTGTCCGAAATCTGGCGCGCCAAACAGCTCGAATATTCCTGGGTGCGCACGCTGATGGGCGCCTATGCCGATTTCTGGCAACTGACGGAACAGGCGCTCGATTTCGCCTTGCGCAAGGTTCCCTCGGCCGATCCTGGCCTCAAGGCCAAACTGCTGGACGCCTACTGGCGGCTGGATTGCTATCCCGAAGTGCCGGCCGTGCTCAAGGCGCTTAAAGCTTCGGGAGCGAAACTGGCGATCCTGTCCAACGGCTCGCCAGAAATGCTGCAGGCAGCGGTCAAGTCCGCCGCGCTCGATCAGGTTCTGGACGACATCTATTCGGTCGATACGGTCAGGCGCTTCAAGACCGATCCGGCGGTCTACGACATGGTCACTACCGGCTGGCGCCTCTACCCCAACGCGGTTTCCTTCCAGTCCTCCAATCGCTGGGACATCGCCGGTGCGACCAAATTCGGCTTCCGCACGGTCTGGATCAACCGTTCCAACCAGCCGGAAGAGTACCGGGACTTTCCACCGGCCCTGATCCTGCCATCGCTCGAAGCATTGGTGCCCGGCAGCTAGGTTGCAAAGCTGTGTCTCTGACGCCACAGTGGCAGCGCAGTCACAGCTTCGCCTTTGTTTGTCCACGTTCGGGCCAGAATCGGAACCGCCTATCGCGCCGGGTGTTGTCAGACACCCACGCAGCAGTCGGCGTTTCAACCTTTGTTGCGATTTGACACCTAAAGAAGGCAACCATGTCCATAGCCGAAATCGAATCCTTTCGCCTGAGCCGTCGCGGCTTTCTCAACGCCGCTGCATTGGGCGCCGCTTCGATCGCGGTTTCCGCATGCGCCACCACCGGGCCGGAACCGGTCGAACCGCCACCGCCGCCAACCTATGTCGAGCCGCCGCTGCCCGACTATGCGACCATGTACGCGGCCGTCAGCGACGGCGGCTTCGACCTTCCGCCAATACCGTTCGAGAGAATCGATCCGCAGTTCCTGCGCCAGATCGTCCCCGACCCGACGGGACAGAAGCCCGGCACCATCATCGTCGACACGACCGGGCACCATCTGTATCTCGTGCGCCAGGGCGGCCAGGCGATCCGCTACGGCGTTGGCCTTGGCCGCGCCGGCTTCGAATGGTCCGGCGACGCCGTCGTCCAGTGGAAGCAGAAATGGCCGAAATGGACGCCGCCGGATGAAATGGTCGCCCGGCAGCCGGAACTGAAGCCATACAGCGCCGAAAATGGCGGCATGCCGGGCGGGCTGAAGAATCCGCTCGGGGCGCGCGCCCTCTACCTCTTCCAGGGCGACGTCGACACGCTCTACCGCCTGCACGGCTCGCCCGAATGGAAGTCAATCGGCAAGTCGGTCTCGTCAGGCTGCGTGCGCCTGATGAACCAGGACATCATCGATCTCTACGACCGGGTGCCTTCGAAGACACCGGTGATCGTGACCAGCGATGTCAGCCAGCCAATGGTGGCAACGGCCAATCGCCGGGCTATTCCGATCGACGCCGGCGTGCCGGACGGATCGGTCCTGCTGGGGCCGGTGAAGGCCATCACGGATTCGATTTTCTGAGCCGCGGGGTGCGTGGCGGAAGGGCCATGCGAGCACCGTGCGCATTTTCGGACGTGCAGGTTTTGACGAAGGCCGTCAACCTGTCGGGGGTGCCGCGACGCCGGCGTAGTGGCTTCCCAATTGCCAGAAGGGCAGCGAGAACCGCCCGCGCTCCTCTTCAACGAGACTGAAGCCAGACCCGCGGATCAAGAGCAACGGATCGCGATTGAGGTGGCAGCCGCCAGCGATCCGCCCCCACAGCCTGTTCAGGCGCTCCTGCCATCTGCGGCAAAGCGGCTCCTCGGCCTGGCCATGCTCGATGAAGATCAGCCGGCCCGTCGGCTTCAGGATGCGTCGGATTTCGGTCAGCGCCGTCTCAGGGTCCGGAATGGTACAGAAGGCGTAGGTGACRACAACCGTGTCGGCGAAGGCATCGGCAAGCGGCAGACTTTCGCCGCTGGCCCGGAGGCATTCGACATCGAACGGCAAAGAGCGGCTCTTCGGTGCGGCCAGGCCGAGCATCGTGCCGTCGGGATCGACGCCGATCAGCCGCTCGACCCTGGCAGCGTCGTAATAGGGAAGGTTCAGGCCGGACCCGAAGCCGACTTCGACGACAATGCCCTCTGCCCGCGGGATCATTCGCCTTCGCATGTGTGCGAATGTGTTGGCCGAACAGCCGGCGTGGACGACGTAGGGAGCAATGCAGCGTGCATACCAGGAGAGACAGGTTTGGCACATGACTTAGCCTCCTTGCCTTGTGCTCTGAGCACCGACACGGTCCAGAAAAGCGTCGACCACCGGCGCCACGGTGTCGACATCGAGGAAGGCGGTGACATGGTTCTTGCCCGCGAGCGGCAGAAACTCGCCGCCCGCCAGTTCCGCGAAATTCCGGACGGGCTCGCAACGGGGATCAAGCGTGCCGCTGATTGCCAACACCGGTATCCCCAGCCCCGCGAAGGCCGCCGAGAAATCGAGCCTGTCCCTGGCAAGGCTTGCTCGAACAGCGGTGAGATCGTTGGCCCGGATCCGACGGCTTGCGGCCTGCGAAAGGTCGGGGGCCAGTTGCCTCAAGAAGGCGAGCCAGGTCTCGAAGTCATTCTTGAGCGCCGCTCGGAGGGCGGTGAGATCCTCCGCGAACGGATGCGCGCCATTGACGATCAGCGCGCTGACGCGGTCCGGGTGGTAGAGAGCCACGGCCAGCGCGACCACGCCGCCCATTGAATGTCCCATCAGTGCAGCATGCTGGACACCGGCACGGTCGAGCACGGCAACGACATCTGCTGCCCGCCTGAGCCCGGAATAGGCAATCGGGTTGTGAGGCTTTCCGCTCCGGCCATGGCCGCGGCAATCGATGAGGATCAGCCGGCGCCCGCGCCGCAGCAGCTGGTCGACGTAACCCGCCTCGTGCCAGGACTCGCTGTTTTCGGTCACGCCATGCAGCAGTACGAGCGGCTCGCCGCGACCGAGGTCCTGGTAGGCGATAGAGATGCCGTCCTTGGCAACAGCCTCGGACGTGCGATGATGGGTGAGAGTATTGACCGGTGACACTTCTCGCTCCAAGGGAGTCTCCTGATTGGGCTCAATCGGCCCGACCTCCTGGGGTGGATAGAAGGCCGGCGTCCCCTCAACGTCCCCGCGCGGCCGCATACGGATCGATGGAGCGATTGGAGTTCCGACTTCTGGGTTTTCCTGAGTTCCGTCTGAACGGGCGGCGGGTGGAACTTGCCTTGCGCAAGGCGGCAGCGCTTCTCGTCTACCTCGCCGAGGCCGCCGGGCCTGTGGCGCGTGAGGTCGCAGCCACGCTTCTGTGGCCCGAAACCGACGAGGAAGCCGCACGCGCACGCCTTCGGCGCACGCTGTATAAAATCCGCATCGCGTTCGGCAGCGAGGTTATCGCTACCAGCGGAACATCCCTAAGCCTGCACCCGGCGCTGTCCGTTGAGGTCGACTCCAAGGTCTTCGAGCATGCCTGCAATGTCGGTCCTCTCGACGAGGCAGTCGACATGCTCAAGGGCGACTATCTCGCCGGCTTCTCCGTCCCTGATTGTCCGGAATTCGAGGAATGGGTCTTCTTCAGGCGCGAGGCCCTGCGCAGCCGGCTCGTGCAGGCGCTGGAGCGGCTCATCGAAGCGAAGATCGCCGCCGGTGAGCCTCGCAGCGCGGTCGTTCATGCGACGAGCCTGACGGGACTGGACCCTTTGAGTGAAAGTGCGCACCGTCACCTGATCCGTGCCCACCTGGCGGCCGGGGACAGGGCGGCAGCCGAGCGCCAAAGGGACACCTGTGTTCGGTTGCTGCGGGAAGAACTCGGCATTGCGCCGGACCCAGCCACGCTTGCCCTGCTGCGTGAGCCATCTCACGATGCCGCCCCGGACGTGCCCAGAACGCGCTATGTCGAGGTGGACGGCATCCATATCGCCTACCAGATCGTTGGCAGCGGTCCGATGGATATCGTGCTTGTTCCGGGCTTCATTTCACACGTCGAGCGTATATGGGAAGACAGAAGCTGCCGCGCCTGGATCACCGCGGTTTCGCATCTCGGCCGCCTGATCCTTTTCGACCGGCGAGGCATGGGACTTTCCGACCGTGTCGGTGCCCGCCCGACCGTCGAAGCGACGGCGCAGGACATTCTGGCGGTCATGAACGCAGCCAGCTGCCGTAGGGCCTTGCTCATCGGCGCGTCAGAAGGTGGGCCGGGTTGTGTCCGTTTTGCCGTAAACCACCCCGATCGCCTGATCGGTCTTGTTCTGTGGGGTTCCCTTGCGAAAGGCAGCCGTGCACCCGACTATCCTTTTGCCCTGACCGTCGCGCAATACGATCTGTGGAAGCAACGACTGCTCGCCAGTTGGGGCGGCCCGGCGGAAATCGAAACTTTCGCCCCCAGCCTGGCCGCAGACCGCCAGGCGCAGACCTGGTGGGCTGGGTTGCTCAGGGCAGCCTCCAGTCCCGGCGCGGTCGCGGGCCTACTGGAAGCGCTGCGTGATACCGATGTCCGTCATCTCCTTGCAAAGGTTTCGGCAAGGACGATGGTTCTGCACCGCTCCGGCGACCGCGCCGTTCGCATCGAAGCCGGGCGCTTCCTCGCGGCCAACATCCCAGGCGCGAAGTTCATTGAGGTTGCCGGCAACGATCACTGGTTCTGGGTCGGCGACCAGCAGCCGCTGCTTAACAGCATCGGCGCGTTTGCACGACGTAGCTGATCGCTCAGGCGGGCCGGTGAAGGCCATCACGAATTCGATTTTCTAAGCCACCGTCGAAATGCGCCGACAGCGGACGACACCAATGGGGCTGTGGCATTGAAGGTTCTACCTGAGCGTCGCCAGCAGGTGTTCGGCAGCCTTGACATCCGCCGTATTCAGGCCCTCCACAAAATGCGCCGCAACCGGTTGCAAGAGCTCGCGAGCGCTATTGATCTCCCCGCGCCCGGCCATCAGCGTCGTCATGTCGATTGCGGTTCGCAACTCCCATGCCCGCGCGCGCTGACTGCGGCTCAACTCCAGTGCCTGCATGAGGTAGGCGGCAGCTTCGTCGCGGTTGCGTTGCGACTGGAGAAGGAGGCTTCCCTTCATCCGCAGCAGCTCCGGGAGGTACAATTGGTCGCCGTTCTTTTCGACGAGGCCAAGCGACTCGTCGATCAGCGCAGTTGCTTCATCGACCTGACCGATTGCGGACAATCCCCTGACCAGCGAGAGGTTGAGCGGAGTCGTGAGCAATTCGTAAGGTGCCGCGTGCAGCTTCTGAAGAGACGTCTGCAGGCCCTCGACACCGCCTTCTGCATCGCCTTGACGGATCGCTACTTCGCTTTTGAATCCCCGACCGACCAGCAGGTAAGGAGTCATGGAATGGGATTCCGCGCGGGCGATGAGCATGTCGATGTAAGCCTCGGCGCTCTTCAGGTCGCCCGTCCACAGGAAAACCGATATCGCCCAGATCAACGCGATCGCCAGCGTTAGAGAATGATCCATGGCGGCAGCCTCTTCGACGGCCTGCCGAGCATGCGCCATAGCTTGATCGGGATGGCCTTGCAGCCAAAGGTTCCTCGCCAGAATTGCCCTGGCCAGGATTTTGCCTTCGAAGCCCAGATAGATCGTCGTGGTCCGCTGAGAGCGCGGCCCACGGTCGAGCGCCGCCTCCAGCTCTGCGCGCGCCGCCGCGAGGTCGCCTCGCAAGTGAAGCGAGATACCCAGGATCGAGTGTGCAAGCGCAATCGCGACCGAATCCTCCAGACCGGCGGCTGTGGCTGAACAACGTCTTGCAATTTCGAGGGCGGTTACGAAATTGCCCGTCCGCAGATGGAACATGTTGAGCGGACCCAACAGACGCACCTGGTCCAGCGGATCGCCGCGCTCCTCGGCGATCGCTAGGCTTCTCTGCAGGGCTACGCGCGCCCTGTCGCGTCCTCCCCGCATGAACATGAAGGATACGCCGAGAGCGGCCTGAAGATGCATCTCGTCAAGTCCGCCAAGGGCGGCACCATCGGAAGCCAATATTGCTCTTTCAGACCAGCGATGACACTCCGGCAACAAGGACATCGCCAGGAAAACCGGCGCGGCAGCGATGGCGAGTCCCGTGCCGATGTCGGCGTTTCCGTGTTTGCCGAAGCACCATTCCAGGGCAGCTCGGACATTGTTGATGGCGGCGAAGTGAGGAGCCCGTTCCTCACCGGTCCCCAGTTTTGGCCATCCGATCCCTGTCTGCTCCAGCCATCTCCGATAGTAGGCGGCGTGGCGCACTGCCAGATCGGCAGCCTCGGCATCATCGATCCGGATATCGAGAACGTAGGCGCGCGTGGTATCGAGGAGTCGGTAGCGCATCATCGCTCCGGCCGGACGCGTCGCCACAATCGATTTGGCGACGAGACTGTCCATGGCGCCCAGGACGGTCGATCGATCGAGGGTCGCGCTCGTCACCACCTCCAGTGCGGCATCGAGCGTGAAATGACCGACGAACACGGCGAGCCTGCGTAACACCACGCGCTCAAGGTCGGTCAGGAGCCCAAAGCTCCAGTCCAGCGTCGCCTGCAGGGTTTGCTGACGCGGCGGCGCGGTCCGCGAACCGAGCCACAGCAGTGTCAGGCGTTGATCAAGAAGTGCGGCGGTCTGTTGCAGCCCATAGGATTCGACGCGCCTGGCCGCCAGTTCGATGGAGAGCGCCACTCCGTCGAGCTTTCGACAGATGCTTGCGATGAGCAGGGCCTCCGCATCGTTGATGTCCAAACGAGCGCCGCCTGCCACCGCTCGTTCGACGAACAGTTGGGTGGCCGGGAAGGTCTGGACAATGGCCGCCGTGAGGCCAGGTTCGTCGGGCGGATAGGCAAGCGCATCCAACCGATAGATATGCTCGCCTTCGACCCGAAGCACCTCGCGGCTCGTCGCCAGGATGTGGACCTGTGACGCCGCATCGACAATGCTTGCTGCCAAAGGCGCCACCGCATCCAAGAGATGCTCACAGGTATCGAGGATCAAGAGAATCCGCTTGTTGCGCAAGTAAGCGATCAGGTTGGGCGTGGCATCTTCTGTTTGAACGGATAGCCCAAGCATCGAGGCGACGGCTGTCGTCACCAGACCGGAATCACCGATCATTCCCAGATCGACGAACAGAACTGCCCCATAAAATGCGTCGATCAGATGATGTCCGACTGCGATCGCGACGGTGGTTTTGCCGACACCGCCGGCGCCAACGATGGTGACGAACCGCGAAGCATTCAGCTGCGCCGACAGCTTGAGAACGTCCTGATCCCGCCCGACCATTCTGCTCAAGCGGTTTGGAAGATTCGCATGCGGAAACCCGGCGGCGACAAACGGGGCTTCATCGTGTGGGCTGCTTAATCGCGAGACCGGTGCAACGAAGCAATAGCCGCGCCCCGGAAGGGTCGCGATGTAACGCGCGCCATCCTTTCCATCGCCCAGCGCCTTGCGCAGTCCGGTCATGTGGAACCGCAGGCTGCCTTCCTCGACAACCACATCGGGCCAAACGCGCGCCATCAGATCCTTCTTGCTGACGACTTCATTCGGCGCGGAAGTCAGCACGATGAGAATTTCAAGGGCGCGCGAGCCCAACTCTACGGGAGCGCCTTCTCTTGTCAGGAGCCTTTCACCCGCAGCCAAATAGAAAGGGCCAAACGACAATCTGTCTTTGGCCTGACTTGGCGTTATCGTCATGGCGTCTCTTCTTTTGGGAGCCGCCTGCACCCGGCACCTTACTTTAGGTCAAGGAGCGCTCCCGCACCATAGGGAGTCTCCACTGTCTGGCGCCTCCTATCTGCTCAAAAAAGCGGCAGGCGGGCAGCGACTAACAAGAGCTCACGACGCATAACGGGCTAATCCCATCTCCTGGGGGTACGTCAAGCAGCGCAAATCGCATCCATCAACCCCAGGAGAGTCACATGGACACGACCAGAACCTCCGAAACAATCGACCAGGATCGCCGGCGACTTTTGGGCACTGCCGCGGTCGGCATCGCCGCCGCAGGCGCCGCGAGCCTGCTCCCGTCACAAAAGGCCTCCGCATCAACCGGCGATGGCATCCGCCCCTTCACCGTTAGCTTCCCGCAGGAAGAGCTCACCGAGCTTCGCCGGCGCATCGTCGCTACGCGCTGGCCCGAGCGCGAGCTCGTATCCGACGAGGCCTCCCGGCGGATCTGGTCGACCCCGGCGACGGTAGGGCCAACGCAGGGCGTGCAACTCGCCACCATGCAGAAGCTCATGAAGTACTGGGGAACGGAATATGATTGGAGTAAATGCGAGGCGCGGTTGAAGGCGCTGCCGAATTTCGTCACCGAGATCGACGGCCTCGACATCCACTTTATCCACGTGAAATCAAAGCATCAGGGCGCCCTGCCTGTCATCATCACGCATGGCTGGCCCGGTTCGGTCATCGAACTCCTGAAGATCATCGATCCGTTCACCAATCCCACCGCGCACGGCGGTGCCGAGGCCGACGCGTTCGACGTGGTGATCCCGTCGATGCCTGGCTACGGCTTTTCCGGCAAGCCCAGCGAAACCGGTTGGGATCCAGGGCGCATCGCCCGGGCGTGGATCGTGCTGATGAAGCGCCTCGGCTACGACCGGTACGTCGCGCAGGGTGGCGATTGGGGAGCACTTATCACCGAACAGATGGCACTGATCGCACCTCCCGAACTGGCCGCCATCCACACGAACATGCCGGGGACCATTCCGCCCGAGATCGTGAAGGCGCTTGCCTCTGGCAGCCCGCCCCCTGCCGATCTCGGCCCCGACGAGAAGCGCGCCTACGAGCAGGTCGCGTTTTTCTACAAGAACGGCCTGGGCTACGCCAACGAAATGGCGCTTCGTCCGCAAACGCTCTACGGGATCGTCGATTCACCGGCCGGCCTGGCGGCGTGGATCCTCGATCACGATGCGGACAGCTGTGCGCTGATCGCCCGCTCCTTCGACGGAGAGCCGGAGGGCCTTACCCGCGACGACATCCTCGACAACATCACGTTCTACTGGCTGACCAACACGGCGATCTCCTCGGCACGTCTCTATTGGGAACACTCGCAAACGGCGAAGGCCGGCTTCTTCGACGCCAAGGGCATCACAATTCCTGTCGGCGCCACTGCAAACCCCAGCGAAATCTACACGGCGCCGAAGAGCTGGACTGAACGCGCGTTCCCGAAGCTTCTGCATTATGGCCGCACAGACAAGGGCTGCCATTTCGCGGCCTGGGAACAGCCGAAGATCTTCACCGATGAGGTGCGCGCAACATTCAAGACGTTGCAGACCTGACGTGTTGGCGGGGGGATGGCGCACCGGACGTGTGTCATCTTCCGCCCTGCGGTAGCTGCGTAGCGAACTTCCTAAGGGAGCGACTGCAATGAACCCCCACATCAAGACGCTTGCCGCCGCTGTGGCTTGCACCGTGCTCGCTACCGCTGCGCTGGTGTTCGGGCTTTGCACCCTCTCCGCGTCCGCCTTCGCAAACCCGGTCGAGGATCGCTCGATCCGGCCCTTCAAAATCCAGGTGCCGCAAGCGGCGCTCGACGATCTTCGCAGGCGTATTGCAGAAACACGGTGGCCCGACCGGGAGACCGTAGATGACCAGTCGCAGGGCATTCAGCTCGCGAAGATCAGGCCGCTCGTCGAGTATTGGGGCACGGCCTACGACTGGCGGACAGCGGAAGCGAAACTGAATTCCCTGCCTCAGTTCATGACCACGATCGACGGCGTGGACATTTACTTTGTCCACGTTCGCTCGAAACATCCCCATGCCCTGCCGCTGATCATGACGCATGGCTGGCCTGGCTCGGTCCTGGAACTGTTGAAAACCATCGGCCCGCTCACCGATCCCACCGCGCATGGCGGCAGTCCTGAGGACGCGTTCGACCTCGTACTGCCGTCGTTGCCGGGTTTCGGCTTCTCCGGCAAGCCAACCGAGACCGGCTGGGGTACAGACCGCATTGCGCGAGCCTGGGCAGAGCTGATGAAGCGCTTAGGCTATACAGAATACGTCGCCCAAGGCGGCGACTGGGGCTCCCCGGTTTCGAATGCGATGGGCCGCCTGGCCCCTGCAGGACTTCTTGGCATCCATGTCAACCTGCCGGCTGTCGTACCACCTGAGATAGCTGCTGTGCTCGCCACCGGCGGACCAGTGCCGGCAGGCCTGACGGGTAAGGAGCGCACGGCATTCGACGCGCTCAGCATGGCCGCCAAGATGGGAAATAGATCCTACGCCACGATGATGGGCACCCGACCGCAGACGATCGGCTACGCCATCAATAACTCCCCTGCGGGGCTCGCAGCGTGGATGCTCGGGCATCCGGGCTTTTCAGGCTGGACCTACGACAACAGCGACCCTGAAAAGTCGCCGGACGAGGTGCTGGACGACATAACTCTGTACTGGTTGACGAACACCGCCACCTCGTCCGGGCGAATTTACTGGGAGTACGGCGGCGGGCGCAGTCCCGTTTTTGCCGACCCTGAAAAGACCAACGAAGTCTCGCTGCCGGTCGCCATCACGGTCTTTCCGGGAGAAGGCTATCAGGCCCCCGAGACGTGGGCCCGGCGCGCCTACCCCAACCTGATCTACTTCCATGAGGTCGACAAGGGCGGCCACTTCGCCGCGTGGGAGCAGCCGGAGCTCTTCTCCGCCGAGTTGCGCGCTGCCTTCAGGTCGCTGCGGCAAAGAAACTGAACCGACCGGAGGCACAAAGAAGCATTCCCATCAAACTCAACTGAGGAGGCAGACATGACGATTGCCACTACCCGCAGCAACACCGCAGTCGATATGAAACTCGAGGTCGTAGTCATTCCAGTTTCCGATGTCGACCGCGCCAAGCTGTTCTATGCAGGCTTGGGTTGGCGGCTGGACGCCGACCTCATCGGCGATGAATTTCATATCATCCAGTTTACGCCTCCTGGCTCCCAGTGTTCGGTTGTCTTCGGCTCAGGCGTTGCACCGGGTCCTTATGCTCGTATCGAGCTCGACATCCTCGAAACCGCTGGTGAACTCGTCGTGTCGGACATCGAGGCAGCACGCGCCGAACTCGCCGATCGCGGGGTCGACGTAAGCGAAGTGTATCACTATGCCGGTGACAAAGGGCGCGTCAGCGGGCCCGATCCGGAAAGACGCAGCTACGCCTCGTGGGCTTCCTTCAGCGACCCGGCCGGAAACAACTGGTTCTTGCAGGAGGTCACTGCGCGAGCACCAGGCCGCGTCGACGCTGGAGGCGCCACATTTGTCTCGTCGGCCGAACTCGCAGCCGCGCTTCGGCGTGCATCTGTGGCTCATGGCGAGCACGAGCAGCGGACGGGCGGCCAGCGTGATGAGAACTGGCCGGACTGGTACGCCGAGTACTTGGTGGCGGAGCACGCCGGCCAACCGCTTCCGCAATGAGCACTTCGATTGAACGGACGGCGTCGCCGGCGCCTACCTGGCTAGAACTCGCGGCATTCGGGTTCTGTCCCGAGCCGCACGCGAGACGAGCTTCTCACGCAACTTAACGCAGGAGGTAGATATGGACATCACTAGCACCGTCAGCAGTATCGCAGTTGAGACACAACGGCCGCGCGCCCTCGACATGAAGCTCGAAGTTGTTGTCATTCCCGTCTCGAATGTAGAGCGCGCCAAGCAATTCTACGAACGGCTGGGGTGGAGGCTCGACGCTGACTTTGTCGTTGGAGACACGTTCCGCGGGATACAGTTCACACCTCCCGGCTCGCCGGCCTCGATACACTTCGGCACCGGGATCACGACTGTCGCGCCCGGCTCTGCAAGCGGACTTTATCTTATCGTTTCGGACATTGAATCGGCTCGCGCCGAGCTCATCGGCCGCGGCGTCGAGGTCAGCGATGCGTTTCATCGCGAAGGCCCCGGCAAGCCAACGGTGAAAGGCCGCGATCCCCAGCGACGCAGCTACTCCTCGTTCGCTACTTTCAAAGATCCGGACGGCAACGAATGGTTGCTTCAGGAGATCACCACGCGGTTTCCCGGTCGCATCGACTCCAGCACCACGACCTACGCTTCCGAGGCGGATCTTGCTTCCGCGCTGCGACGCGCGTCGGAGGCCCACGGCGAGCACGAGAAGCGCAACGGCGGTCGGCGCGATGAGAACTGGCCGGACTGGTACGCGAAATACATGGTGGCTGAGCAGGCTGGCAACACGCTTCCGCTGTGAAGGGTTGGGCGCGCGGTGCGCATTCGAACCGTTCGCGCGACGACATCGATATCGAACCAAAAGGCGTCGTTGATGAAAGCAACCAAGCTGCTGCTCGCCGCGGCGCTCGCAACGGCAATCGGGGCTCCGATTGCCGGTTTTCTAGGAGGCACGAACGTGGCGCAGTCCATAATCTCCACACCAATGCGGGTTCCGTTTCTTCACGAACTCTCTACCTACCGGCTTGAGGAAAAATCGGAGCTTGCTTCGCTTGAAGCGGCGCACGAGTGGATAAATTCACCGCCGCTGACGGCGTCGGCCTTGCATGGCAAGGTCGTCCTCATCGATTTCTGGACCTACACCTGCATCAACTGGCTGCGCACGCTTCCCTACGTGCAGGCCTGGGACGAGAAATACCGGAAGCATGGTTTGGTGGTGATCGGAATCCACGCGCCGGAGTTCGCATTCGAAAAAGACCTGAACAACGTGCACCGGGCGGCGAAAGACCTGCGGATCGATTATCCGATCGCCGTCGACAACGAGCATCTCATATGGCGGGCCTTCAGGAACCAGTATTGGCCGGCACTCTATTTCATCGATTCGCAGGGACGTGTCCGGTATCGTCATTTTGGCGAGGGGTCATACCAACAATCGGAAATGGTCATCCAGGAATTGCTGGCCGAGGCTGGCGCTGGCGGATTCGATAGTAAGCCTGTGTCGGTGGACGGCCGCGGCATCGAAGCGGCGGCCGATTGGGAGAGCCTCAAGTCTCCGGAGAACTATTCCGGATATGAACGCACCCAGAATTTTGCATCCAGCGGCGAGCTGGTCTTGGACGAGCCGCATGCCTACGAATTGCCGGCGCGGTTACGCCTGAATGAGTGGGGGCTGTCTGGCGATTGGACGGTAAGGAAAGAAAACGCCGTACTGAACAAGCCCGACGGCCGCATCGTCTACCGTTTCCACGCACGCGACCTTCATCTGGTCATGGGTCCGGCATCGCCGGGAACGTCCGTGAGATTTCGCGTGCTGATCGACGGACAGCCACCAGGCACGGCTTACGGCGTCGACGTCAATGAAAAGGGCGAAGGTGCAGTGACAGAGCAGCGCCTGTACCAGCTGATCCGACAATCGAAACCCATCGTCGATCGCCAGTTCGAGATCGAGTTTCTCGACTCGGGCGTGGAGGTCTTTGCCTTCACGTTTGGCTGATCGTCCGGACAACAACAGAGGTTTACAAATGCATTCGTTCAATATCCCGGATGAGATCGACCACGAACGCCGACGGTTCTTTGGCGCCACCGCGATGGCTCTCGCCGCCACTCAGTTCGGCTTGATGGGCCCGGCACAAGCGCAAGAGGCGGCGGGAGAGCCCGTGGCGGCGTCCTTCGGACCCTTGAAGCAGATCGATGCCGGCCTGTTGAGCGTCGGCTATGCCGAGCTTGGACCCGCCGACGGCCCACCCGTCATCCTGCTGCATGGCTGGCCGTATGACATCCACACCTATGCCAATGTCGCGCCTCGTCTGGCGGCGAAAGGCCACCGCGTGATCGTGCCGTACCTGCGCGGATACGGGCCGACCCGTTTCCTGTCGCACGATACGATTCGCAACGGCCAGCAGTCGGCGATCGCCGCCGACATTGTCGCCCTGATGGACGCACTGGGGATAGAAAAGGCGACGATCGGCGGCTGCGACTGGGGCGCCCGCACCGCGAACATCATTGCCGCGCTATGGCCTCAACGCTGCAAGGCTTTGGTCTCCGTGAGCGGCTATCTCATCGGCAACCAGCAAGCCGGCAAGCTGCCGCTGCCACCCAAGGTCGAGTTGCAATGGTGGTATCAATATTACCTCGCCACCGATCGCGGCCGCGCTGGCTACGAGAAATACACACGAGATTTCGCCAAGCTGATCTGGCAACTCGCGTCCCCCCAGTGGAACTTCGACGATGCCACATTCGAGCGCAGCGCCGCGGCCTTCGACAATCCCGATCACGTGGCCATTGTGGTCAACAACTATCGCTGGCGGCTCGGACTGGCCGCCGGCGAGCAGCGATATGACGCGTTTGAGGAGCGACTCGCGCAGGCACCGGTCATCGGCGTGCCGACGGTCACGCTCGAGGGCGACGCCAATGGGGCGCCGCATCCGGACGCCAGCGCGTACGCCAAGATGTTCTCAGGGAGATACGCGCATCGGGTTGTCACCGGAGGTATCGGGCACAACCTGCCCCAGGAAGCGCCGCAGGCCTTCGCTGATGCCGTTGTCGAGGTCAACGCCTGATTGAGTTCGCGGTAACCGCCCCCGGCGGTTACCGCTGCCAGCAAAAAGAATGCCCATGAGCCGCATCGCAAGGGTTGTCTACACGGCCAGGACCGCAACTACGGGCGGCCGCGAAAATGGCGCCTCGCGCAGCTCCGACGGCCTTCTGGACATCTGGCTTTCGGCGCCCGGATCGGCGCGCATAGGCACCAATCCGGAGCAGTTGCTCGCGGCCGGCTGGTCGGCCAGCTTCGCAAGCGCAATCGCATCTGCGGCCCACGGACGAAAAATCGCGCTGCCTGCAGGGGTGAGCATCAAGGCGGAGGTCAATCTGAACTACGGAGAAAACGGCCACTTTCTCAGTGTCCAACTGGATATTGCCGTGCCGGATCTGGAGCGTGATGTCGTACAAATTCTGGTGGATGAAGCGCACGAGATCTGTCCTTACTCCAAAGCGACACGGGGCAACATCAATGTCATAACGAGGATCGTCTGATCTGATCGGGCCACTCGGGGTCGTGGATGGTCGCCAACATCAGCAGCTAGTACGCGCTCTCTGTAGGCATCGTGCGCTTCGGCCGAAACAGGGAAACAGCTGCCGCACCAGACGGCATCAGCGCCGGCTTCGAATGGTCCGGCGACGCCGTCGTCTAGCGGAAGCAGAAATCGCCGAATTGGACGCCGCCGTCCTTAGCATCCTGAAAGCTGTTCATTGCCTTTCGTTAGGACTAGTCCGCCCTGCGGAGGACTCGAGGCGCGGTCTTCGATCCGTTTCGCGCAGTGTCAGCCTATCGTTCCAGCCCGGCATCCAATCTATCAATGTGATCGGCGAGATAAGCAGCGTCTTGACCTACAAAAGCGAGAATGGCGGATCGCCACGTGTGCATCCAATGCAACCCGAGGAAATAGACGCCGGGACAGGCCGTCACACCGCGCTGCTGGATTGGCGAGCCGTCGGCATGGATGACCGGCAGCTTTATCCAATCGAAGCCATAGCCGTATCCGCTCGCCCAGATGATGGTGCCAACATTTTCCTCGCGCAGATTCAGCGTTCGGATTGTTTCAACGTCGATAATCGGTGGCGCTGACGGAGGCTCCTTCTCGTCAAGCTCGAAACACGCGGGCCGCGTGTTGGCCAAAGCGTCGGCCGCGTCGACGAAACCGGCATAGCTTTTGTCGGCTGCCGCCAACACGTCCATGGCATCATCGGCGATCGCAAGCTCGCCATCGGCAATGCCAAGCACGCGCCCGAGGAGAGTAGCACCCGCGCTGCCCAAGTGACGCGGATCGAGATCATAGCCCCCACCTACGCCGGTCAGAATAATCGGCGGCGGATACCTCCTACCTGGAAACGAGTCGATGGTGATATCGAAGCGGCCCAGTTCTTCGTACCACCAGATGATATCCCGGCCGCGATAGCGACGGGGTACGCGGCTGTGGCGGCTGATCGCCAGAAATACACGCCGGCCGCTACGCAAAAGTTCGTCAGCGATCTGGCAGCCAGAGTTGGCGCTGCCCACGACAAGCACCGCGCCGGGCGGCAGTCGCTCAGGGTTCCGATAGCAGGCGGCATCGATCTGACAGACCGAGGCTGGAACGGCGCGGCTAAAATCCGGAATCATCGAGTGCTGAAACGGACCGGTGGCGATAATGACATGCCGCGCTTTGATCTGGCCGTCGGTAGTTGCGAGCGAATAGCATCCTCTATCTTCGTCGCGGTCGAGGTTGGTGACTTCAAGGCCGGTGCGAACTGGGGCTGCGATCTCCGTTGAGTAGTCGACGATGAAGCGCACAACCTCGGAGTGATGCGCAAAAGCGACAGGGTCCATTCCCGTATATGGTTTCCCCGGCAGCGCCAGCCAGTGGTTTGGCAACTGGAATCGCAAGGAATCCCAACGCTCGCTTCGCCAGCGCTCGGCCACTCTTCGCCGTTCGAGGATGACATGTTCTCTGCCGCGTTGACGCAAATGATAGCTCATGGCCAATCCGGAGGGTCTTGTCGGTTTACCGCGGCGCAAAGTACTATGGTGGAGCATGAGGCGAACGTCTTGAAGCCGCTCCAAAAAGTTTCCGAAGTATTTCCGAAGCGGACGATAACGACAATGCGTGGGCGGCAGTTCGCATTCGGCCCGTTTCTCCTTGATCCCGAACGGCGCGTGCTGCTTCGCGGCGGTGAGCCGGTTGCTGTCGGGCACCGCGGCGTCTTAATCCTCGTTGCGCTGCTCCGAAAGCCTGGCGATGTGCTCACCAAGGCTGAGCTGATAGACGCAGGCTGGCCGGAGACGACGGTCGAAGAGAGCAACCTCTCGGTTCAAATCGCCACGTTGCGCAAGGCTCTTGGGCAATCACCGGACGGCGGCGAGTGGATCGCCACCCTTCCGCGCATCGGCTATCGCTTTGCCGGCCGTCTCGATCCTGTCGGCCGCACAGACCAAGGGCATTGGAACATCGATGACGCTCTGCCGTCACCCGGCTTTCGCAAGCCGTCGATCGCCGTGCTCCCCTTCGCAAACATGTCTGCCGACCCCGAGCAGGAGTACTTCGTCGACGGCATCGTCGAGGACATCACAACAGCGCTGTCGCACTTTCGGTGGCTGTTCGTGATGGCGCGAAGCTCGACCTTCACGTTCAAGGGACGCAGCGCCGATGTCAAGGAAATCGGGCGCGAATTGGGGGTGCGCTACGTGCTCGAGGGCAGCGTGCGCCGGGCGCCCAGGCGCATACGCATCACGGCGAAACTCATCGACGCATCAACTGGTGCACATCTCTGGGCCGACCGCTTCGACGGCGCATCCGAAGACATTTTTGATCTGCAGGATCAAATCAGCACAAGAGTGATTGGCGCGATCGGGCCAAAGCTAGAGCAAGCCGAGATTGAACGCGCAAAGCGCAAGCCAACTGAAAATCTCAATGCCTACGATGTCTATTTGCGCGGCGTCGCCAAAACAATGGCCTATACGCAGAACGGTCAAGCGGAAGGACTGCGCCTATTCCGGCGCGCGATAGAGCTCGACCCAGAGTTTGCGGCGGCGTACGGAATGGCCGCGTGGTGCCGCGTCATCCAAAGGGTGAATGGCTGGATGATCGACCGCGCGGCGGAGATTGCCGATGGAGCCGAAATGGCTCGCGAAGCTGTGCGACTGGCGAATGAGGATGCACTTGCATATTGCTCGGGAGGTTTCTCGCTCGGATTTCTTGCCTATGAGCTGGACGATGCGATCGGATATGTCGATCACGCGCTGGCTCTCAATCCAAACCTTGCCGCCGCATGGTACCTTCTCGGGCATCTGCGAATTTATGCCGGAGATCCTGAAGCCGGTATCGAGCCTCTGACCCGGGCAATCGAGCTCAATCCACTTGATCCGCTCATTTTCCGCGTGCATGCGGGATTGGCTTACGCGCATTTCTTTGCCGGCCGGAACGACCACGCTTCGGCATGGGCAGAAAAGGCGTTGCGCCGAGCCGATTGGCTCACCGCCCTCAGGATCGGCGCCGCATGTCATGCCGTTGCCGGCCGGCTCGATCAAGCGAGAAAGCTCGTTGCGCGCATGCTTGAACTCGATCCAAGGCTGCGGATTTCCGATCTCCAAGGGCTGCCTCCGTTACGCCGAGCAGAGGATTTCGAGCGATGGTCAGAGGCACTGCGAAAAGCGGGGCTCCCGGAATGATTGCACGTCCGCTTGTGGCTTTCCTGCGACGCGGTCAGTCACAGAAAGGAGCGGCTATGGCGCCCGACGGCGAGCCATCGATCGCGTCTGGTTGGCCAGGCGCACGCTCGCGCACCAGCAGTGTGAAGGTCCATTTGCGTGCGCCGCGACTTCCTTGAGCTCGTCAAGCTTTCCCGGTTTTGAGCCATCCAATCACGGTGAGCATTGTCTTCCGCATAGCTGCCGCTCCTTACCGCCCTCGCGACAAACTTCCCAATATGCCGCGCACGATCGCGCGGCCGACCGACGAACCCACCGAACGCACCACCGACTTGATCGCGGCTTCCGCCACCGTCTGGCGATTGGACGGGCGCGGCGCCGGTGCGCGCCTGCCACCCGATTGCGGTGCCGGGTCGTCATTGCCGAAGCCGGGGATGGTCCAGCGCGAGCCGCCGCTTCCAGCCTGCTGCGCCTGCTCTTCGGCGTCCTGCGCCTCCCTGGCTTTTTTCTGCAGCATCTCGAAAGCCGATTCGCGATCGATGACCTGATCGTACTGGCCGGCAACCGGGCTTTCCTGGATCAGCTTTTGCCTCTCGGCGGGCGTGATCGGGCCGAGGCGCGACGCCGGCGGGCGGATCAGCGTTCGCTGCACCATGGACGGAACACCCTTGGTTTCGAGCGTCGAGACCAGCGCCTCGCCGGTGCCGAGCTGGGTGATCGCGGTGGCGCAATCGAAGTCGGGATTCGGCCTGAAGGTTTCGGCGGCGGTCTTCACCGCCTTCTGCTCGCGCGGCGTATAGGCGCGCAGCGCATGCTGCACCCGGTTGCCGAGCTGGGCGAGAACGGTTTCTGGAACATCCAGCGGGTTTTGCGTGACGAAATAGACGCCAACGCCCTTCGAGCGGATCAGGCGAACCACCTGCTCGACGCGATCGATCAGCACTTTCGGCGCGTCCTCGAAGAGCAGATGCGCTTCGTCGAAGAAGAACACCAGCTTCGGCCTGTCGGGATCGCCGACTTCGGGCAGCACCTCGAACAGCTCCGACATCAGCCACAACAGGAAGGTCGCATAGAGCCGCGGATTCATCATCAGCTTGTCGGCGGCAAGCACGCTGATGGCGCCGCGCCCGTCACGGGTGGTGCGCATGATGTCGGCGATGCGCAAAGCCGGCTCGCCGAAGAAATGCGCCGCGCCTTGCTGCTCCAGAACCAGCAGCGTGCGCTGAATGGCTCCCACGGAAGGCTTGGTCACATTGCCGTAACGCGAGCCCAGTTCGTCGGCGCGCTCGGCGATGTTGGCCAGCAGCGCCTGCAGGTCCTTCATGTCGAGCAGCAGCAGGCCTTCCTCGTCCGCCAGGCGGAAGGCGATGTTCATGATGCCTTCCTGTGCCTCCGTCAGGTTCATCAGGCGCGACAAAAGCAACGGCCCCATTTCGGAAACGGTGGCGCGGATCGGATGGCCCTGCTCACCGAACAGATCCCAGAAAATGACCGGAAACTCCTGGAAATCATAGGGGTCCAGCTTGACCTGCTCGGCCCGCTTGACCAGGAAATCCTGTGCCGTGCCTATCATCGCGATGCCGGACAGGTCGCCTTTGATGTCGGCGCAGAACACCGGCACGCCGGCGTTGGAAAAGCCTTCGGCCAGGATCTGCAAGCTGACGGTCTTGCCCGTGCCGGTTGCGCCGGTCACCAGGCCGTGACGATTTCCATATTGCAGCAACAGGTGCTCGGCACGCTGATAGCTGTCGTCCGGCTTGCGGCTGGCGCCGATGAAAATGCTGGTGTCGTCAGCCATATGTCGGTCTCCGCAAACTGATGAGTTTAAAGCCAGTGGCCTTGCCGCAGGTATAGTGAGGCCCTTGCACAGCGACAATGCCAATCGTTCAAGTGGGGCCAATCGTCCAAATCCGGCCCAATCGTCCAAATCGGTTTTTTGGAACTTGCGGATTTTGCCGGTGTTTGGCAATCGTTCATGGTTCGTCCATGCAGGCTACCTATATCTGATGGATTGAATTCCGACCCTGAAAGCGCATTGCATTGCGATATCGGACCGTGGACCTTAGACTGAACTGCTCCAGGCTGGTGCGGCCGCATGAAAACGAGGAAGACGGATGGGCGCCGGAGCCTTGATCCAGGACGTTGAACCAGAGAATGCCGAGCGCCAGCGATGGCTGGCCCTGGCGGAAAAGGCGTTGGCCGGCGCATCCTTCGAGGAAAAGCTGGTCTCGCATACCGACGACAACATCCGCATCGAACCGCTCTACGACCGCAGCATCGCAGCGGAACCGATCGTGCGCGCAAACCCGAAATCGCCCTGGATCGTCAGCCAGCGCATCGATGACCCGGATATCGAGCGCGCCAGAACCCAGGCTCTGGAAGACGTGGCGCAAGGCGCGACGGGATTGTCGCTTGTCTTCGAAGGCGCGCCGAACGCATTCGGCTACGGCCTGCCGAGAACGGCGCAGGCGCTGGAGACGGTGTTGGACGGCGTACCGCTCAACCGCATCCAGGTCCGTATCGACGCCCATCCGTGGAGCCGCGCCGTGGCCGACTGGCTGGTGGCGTTCCTGAGCAAGCGCCGCTCGGATCCGGCAAAACTCAACCTCTCCTTCGGCATCGATCCGGCGGCGATCTTTGCCGGAACCGGCCGGCTGCGCATGTCGATCGAGGCGCTGCAGGCCTCGATGCCGCAGTCGCTGGCGCATTTCTTCTCGATGGGCGTTCCGGGCGTGCTCCTGGAGGCGGACGGGCGCGTGTTCCACAATGCCGGCGCCACAGAGGCGCAAGAGCTCGGCATCATGCTGGCTTCGGCGGTCTCCTATCTCAGAATGTTCGAGACGGCGCGGCAGCCGCTTGTCTATGCCGCACCCCATATCGGCTTTGCGCTCAGTGTCGACCAGGACCAGTTCCTGTCGGTGGCCAAGGTGCGGGCGCTTCGCAGGCTCTGGGCACGGCTGCAGGAGGCCTGCTCGATCCCCAACTCCACCGCCAATATCCATGCCGAGACGTCGTTTCGCATGATGACGGCCATGGATCCGGAGACCAACATCCTGCGCACCACAATTGCCTGCTTTGCCGCGGCATCCGGCGGCGCCGATTCGATCTCCATCCTGCCGCACACGATCGCGCACGGCTTGCCGGCGGGGTTTGCCCGCCGCGTTGCCCGCAACGCGCAGCTGATCATGGCCAATGAAAGCCATATCGATCACGTCGCCGATCCTGCCTATGGCTCCGGCGGCGTCGAAGCGCTGACCGCGGAACTGTGCGAGATGGCGTGGGCGGAACTGCAGACAATCGAGGCCGAGGGCGGCGTCCTGTCCAGCCTTCAGGACGGACATATCCAGAAGCGCGTTCACGCCGCGGCGGCGCGACGCAACGCAGCCTACCAGGCCGGCGAGCGGGTCATCATCGGCACCACGCTCTACCCGTCCAAAAGCGAACGTCCCGTCGAGACGCTGGCAGCGGAACGGCGGCCCGCCTTCACCGAAGGTGTTGCCGTCTGCGAACCCCTGTTTCCGGTCCGCATCGACCAATCGATCGGAGCCGCCTCTTGATCCCTGATTTCAGCCAGATCGGTTGGGCGCCGCCACGCCGCGCACCCGTCGAGGTCAAAGGCCAGCGGACGACGCCGGAAGGCCTCATCGCCAAGCATCTGTACAATCAAGGCGACCTCAAGGGGTTGCCGCATCTCGACACATATCCGGGCCTGCCGCCCTTCGTGCGCGGCCCCTACCCGACCATGTATGTCCAGCAGCCCTGGACGATCCGGCAATATGCCGGCTTTTCGACGGCGGAGGAGTCCAACGCCTTCTACCGGCGCAATCTTGCCGCCGGCCAGAAAGGACTGTCGGTCGCCTTCGATCTCGCCACGCATCGCGGCTATGACAGCGACCATCCGCGTGTCGCCGGCGATGTCGGCATGGCGGGTGTCGCCATCGATTCCATCCTCGACATGCGGCAGCTCTTCGACGGCATTCCGCTCGGCGACATGACGGTGTCGATGACCATGAACGGTGCGGTGCTGCCGATCATGGCGCTTTACATCGTGGCGGCGGAAGAACAGGGCGTTGCGCAGAAGGATCTCGCCGGAACCATTCAGAACGACATTCTGAAGGAGTTCATGGTCCGCAACACCTACATCTATCCGCCGAAGCCCTCGATGCGGATCGTTTCGGACATCTTCTCGTATACGTCGAAGAACATGCCGAAGTTCAATTCGATCTCGATCTCCGGCTATCACATGCAGGAGGCCGGAGCGACGGCCGACCTGGAGCTCGCCTATACGATCGCCGACGGCATCGAATATGCCCGCGCTGGCGTTGCGGCGGGCCTGGATATCGACCGCTTCGCACCGCGCCTGTCCTTTTTCTGGGCGATCGGCATGAACTTCTTCATGGAAGTAGCCAAGCTGAGGGCCGCGCGCCTGCTGTGGGCGACCTTGATGGCGAAGAATTTTTCGCCCAAGGACGAGCGATCGCTGTCGCTGCGCACCCATTGCCAGACCTCGGGCTGGTCGCTGACGGCGCAGGACCCCTACAACAACATCATCCGCACCATGATCGAGGCGATGGCGGCAACGCAGGGCCACACGCAGTCGCTGCACACCAATTCCTTCGACGAGGCGATGGCGTTGCCGACCGACCATTCGGCGCGGATCGCCCGCAACACGCAGCTGATCCTGCAGAAGGAATCCGGCACCACGCGCATCATCGACCCATGGGGTGGTTCGGCCTATCTTGAGCGGCTGACGCATGATCTGGCGGCGCGCGCGCTTGCCCATATCGAGGAAGTCGAGGCGCTCGGCGGCATGGCCGCGGCGACCGAACAAGGCATTCCCAAACTGCGCATCGAGGAAGCGGCCGCCCGCACGCAGGCGCGTATCGATTCCGGCGAGCAGATGCTGGTCGGCGTCAATGCGCATCGCCCCGAGACCGACATCAAGGTCGACGTGCTGAAGATCGACAATGCCGAAGTCAGGGCGCGGCAATTGTCGAAGCTGCAGCGGCTGAAAGGCACACGCGATGTCGGCGCGGTCGAGAGCGCCCTCGATGCGCTGACCCGTGCCGCTGAAGGCAATGAAAACCTGCTGGAGTTCGCCGTCCGCGCCGCGCGCGCCAATGCCACGGTCGGCGAAATCTCATTCGCCCTGGAGAGAACCTTCGGCCGCCATGTCGCTACGGTGCAGACGATCTCCGGTGTCTATCGAAAGGCACTCGGCGACAATTCCGTGGTCGAAGGGCTGCAGGACAAGCTTGAAGCCTTTGAGAAGAAATCCGGCGGCAAGCCGCGCATCCTCGTTGCCAAGATGGGACAGGACGGCCACGACCGTGGGCAGAAGGTCATCGCCACCGCCTTCGCCGATCTCGGCTTCGATGTCACCGTAGGTGCGATGTTCCAGACACCGGATGAGATCGCCAGGCTGGCGGTCGCGCATGACGTTCATATCATCGGCGCCTCGTCGCTTGCGGCGGGACATCTGACGCTGATCCCGGAATTGCGCGACGCGCTGAAGAAGCTCGGTCGCGGCGACATGCTGATCGTCGCCGGCGGCGTCATCCCGCCACAGGACTATGATGCGGTGCGGCAAGCCGGTGCGGCGGAAATCTTCCCGCCGGGCACGGTCATTCCGGAAGCGGCCGATCGCCTGCTGGACCGTCTGCTGAAGGCCTGAACCGGCAATAGGGCGGCCAATCGCGGATGTTGATCGCTTCATAGTAGTCGAGTTATAATCTCTGTTGCAACAACACTTCGCTCTGGTTATAATCGGCGTTGCAACAGGATGATCCATCATGAACACGACCATTCGCAAGATCGGCAATTCCGAAGGTGTGATCCTACCCAAGGAGCTGCTTGAACGTCTGAACCTCAAAGCCGGCGACCAGCTTCAGATTCTCGAAACGGATAAGGACATCGTCCTCAAGGCGGTGGACGACAGTTTCGAGCGGCAGATGGAAGCAGCTCGCAAGGTCATGGACAAGTACAAGGTCGCACTACAGAAACTCGCCGAATGAGCTGGGAGTTTCTGTCACGTCGCGCAGTTGAAGCGATGCATGCCGAGCAATTGCGCAGGCACGGCGGAGCGCAAGGCTTGAGAGATGAAAATGCTCTCGAATCGGCGCTCGCCCGCGCTGAAAACAAGGCGAACTGTGGGGACCCGTCGGTCGAGGATCTCGCCGCTGCCTATGTCTTTGGCATTGCCAGGAATCATGCCTTTGTCGACGGTAACAAGCGTACTGCCATCGTGGCCGCCGGCGCATTTTTGATTGTGAACGGCCATGTTCTGACAGCTGACAACGGCACGCTTTACGAATTCGTCATGGCCGTCGCTGCTGGCGAAATCGATGAAGCCGGAGCCGCGGCTTTCTTCCGCGACCACGTCGTCAAGCTCGAAGACTAGCTGTCGGAGAGCTTGACGATTTCCCATTCCTTGCCGTTGACCACAGCCACGTCGCCGACCTTCTTGCCGAACAGGGCGACGGCCATCGGCGACACGTGGGAAATGGTGCCCTTGGCCGGGTCGGCCTCGTCCTCGCCGACGATTTTCCAGTGCACCTTCCTGTCGTCATCGCCCTCGAGCGTGACGCCCATGCCGAAGCGCACCAGATCGCTGCCCGGCTCCGGCACGGACAGTTCGGCGTTTTCGCGCCGGGCGGTCCAATAGCGCAGGTCGCGCGACACCACCGCAATGCGCTCGCGATCCGCCTTCCTTTCGGCTTTCGCCAATATGTCGCGCAGATCGGCCAGATTCTCCTCGATCATCGCCAGGCCGGTCTCCGTCACAAGGTTGCGGTGCTGGCTGATCGGCCGCTCGCCGATGCCGGCGATGGCGTTCTCGCTGTCTTCCTCGCGGGTAAAAGCTCTGCTCATCCGCTGAGCTTAGGCGCGGAGAGGCTGCTCGACAAGCCATTGTCGCTGCACTGGCAAGCAGCGACAGACCGTCTGGCACGAATCCTGCGGTGTCTGGGTGGAACGCCAGGACCCTGTGCCGATGTTGAACAGACGAACGTTTTTAACCGGAACCGCCGGCTTTGCCGTCTTGGGCCTCTCGCTTGGCAGAGCGGCGGCCGCCAGCCTGACCGGCATCGAGAAAGCCTCGATGCGCGGTTCGATCAACGCGACCGAACTTGGCGTCTCACCTGGCACCTTCGACGATCAGAGCAAGGCCTTCGCCAAGCTGCTGCGTGATGCCAACGACCGCGACATGCCGGTGTTCCTGCCGCCCGGCACCTATGTGGTGTCCAACCTCTCGCTGCCCAGCCGTGTGCGTCTTTCCGGCGTGCCGGGCGCAACGCRGATCGTCTATGGCGGCGATGGCCACCTGTTCATGGCCGAACAGGCCGACCATATCGAACTCAGCGGGCTGGTCTTCGATGGCAGCAACCGCTCGATGGGCGACTACGCGCAAGGATTGCTCGATCTGCGCCGGGTCGCGCACCTCATTGTCGACAATTGCCAGATAACCGGCAGCGGCAAGAACGGATTGGCGCTGGAACACGCGGCGGGCCGGGTCGAGCGCTCGGACATCTCAGGGGCTGCCGATGCCGGCATCTATTCGGTCGAGGCTGATGGGCTGGCAATTGCGGGCAACACCGTCTCCGACTGCGCCAATGGCGGCATCCTGGTGCACCGCTGGCAGGCGGCGGAAGACGGCACCATGGTCACCGGCAACCGCGTCGAGCGCATCCAGGCGCGCAGTGGCGGAACCGGGCAGAACGGCAATGGCATCAACGCCTTCCGGGCCGGCAATGTCGTCATCTCGGGCAACATCGTCTCCGACTGCGCCTTTTCGGCGATCCGCGCCAACAGCGCCAGCAATCTGCAGATAGCAGGCAACACATGCTCGCGCTCAGGCGAGACCGCAGTCTATTCCGAATTCTCGTTCGAAGGCGCCATCATCAGCAACAACATCGTCGATGGCGCCGCCAACGGCATCTCGATCGTCAACTTCAACGAAGGTGGCCGCATGGGTGTCTGCTCGGGCAACATCGTGCGCAATCTGTCGACCAGCGGTCCCTACCCCGCCGACCCGCCCGGCTTTGGCGTCGGCATTGGCGTCGAGGCCGACACCACCGTTTCCAACAATGTCATCGAGAACGCGCCGCTCTATGGCATGCAGATCGGCTGGGGGCCGTACCTGCGCAATATCGTGGCCATCGGCAACATCATCCGCAAGGCTGGAACGGGCATCGTCGTCAGCGTGGTCGAGGGCGCCGGTACGGCCGTCATCTCGGACAATGTCATCGATGGCGCGCTGAACGGCGCCGTTGTCGGCCAGCGCTGGGCCGAGCCGGCGACAGGCGACCTGACATCATTGGACAACAGCGGCTACGCGCACCTGACCGTCGAGCGCAATCACGTCAGCTGAATGCTGGACTTTTAGTCCAAGGCCACTGTGGCCCTCAGCGCCCCGACCTTGGCCCCAATCCGGCTTTCAATCGGAGCGTTGGCCAGTTCGAGCAGCTTCGCCGCCAAGGCCTCGTCCGCGCGCAGCAATTTGGCGAGGACGGCGGCAACCATGGCTTCGCCGGCGCGGCCGGCACCGTCATCGCATTTGAGCGCGATGCCGAGGCCAATTTCCGGAATTGCGGCACAGTGAACACCTTCAGCGCCGCCTTTCGCAAAAATTCGCCCGGGCGCGGCCTCCATCAGTGCGACATCGGCACGGCCGGTGCCAGCGACAAAGAACGGTTCTGCCATGCAGGCGGTCATCAAACGCTTTGCGGCCTTGGCTCGCTCGGGACCAAAACCATTTGTCGTGGCCATACGGGCAAAGCCGAGGGCGAAGCTCCTGAGCGGCACCGCGTATGTCGGGATCGAGCAGCCGTCGGTCGCTCGTTCATCGGCACCATGGATAGCGCCCGTCACGGCCTGCATGGCGTCGCGCACCATCTCCTGCAAGGCGTGCTCCGGCTTGACATAACCGCGATGCGCAATGCCCGTATGGACGCAGGTGCAGAGGAAGCCGGAATGCTTGCCGGAGCAATTGTTATGCAGCGCGTTCGGCGAACCGCCGGTGCGGGCCAGCGCAATCTCCGCGTCATGACTGGAGGGCCAATGCGCGCCGCATTCCAGCGCCGTCCCGTCCAGCCCGGCCCTGGCCAGCATGGAACGCGCCAACTCTACATGCGCCGGCTCGCCCGAATGGGAGGCACAGGCAAGCGCCAGTTCGCGGTTGCCGAAGCCATAAGCATCGGCCGTGCCGCTTTCGACCAGCGGCAATGCCTGGATCGCCTTGACCGCGGAGCGTGGAAACACCGGCTTCGAGGTGTCGCCGATCTCCAGGACCGGCTTGCCGTCGGCATCGAAGACCGCGACAGCGCCGCGATGCGCGCTCTCAACGATCGCGCCGCGCAAGACTTCGATCAGAACCGGATTTGTCATGAACCCTCCCGCTTGCGCATGACCTCGAAGATCGGAACCGATCTTCGAGGTCATGCGCAGAATCAACGCGTTACAGCGTCCTTTTGCGCGCCTCAAAAGGCGCGCGGCGCTGTAATGCGGGCGGTTTATCTGATCCGGTCGAGAATGGAAACGTAGTTGGCGACCGCCGCGCCGCCCATGTTGAAGATGCCGCCGAGTTTTGCGCCCGGCACCTGGATGCCGCCGGCTTCGCCGACAAGCTGCATGGCTGTCAAAACATGCATGGAAACACCGGTGGCGCCGATCGGGTGGCCCTTGGCCTTCAGCCCGCCCGACGGATTGACCGGCAGGCGCCCATCCCTGGCGGTCTCGCCGCTCATGGCGAGCTTTGCCCCCTCGCCCGGCTTGGCCAGGCCCATCGCCTCATACTCGATCAGTTCGGCGATGGTGAAGCAGTCATGCGTCTCGACGAAGGACAGATCGTCGAGCGTCACGCCGGCATTCCTAAGCGCCCTGCCCCAGGCCTGTTCGCAGCCTTCGAAGGTCAGGATGTCGCGCTTCGACATGGGCAGGAAGTCCTGCACATGCTCGTTGGCGCGGAAGGCAACGGCGCGGCGCATCTTCAGTGCCGTCGCGGTGTCGGCAAGCACAAGGGCCGCAGCACCGTCTGAGACCAGCGAGCAGTCGGTGCGCTTCAACGGACCGGCAACGAAGGGGTTCTTTTCGCTTTCCTGGCGGCAGAACTCATAGCCGAAATCCTTGCGCATCTGCGCGTAGGGGTTGTCGACGCCGTTCTTGTGGTTCTTGGCGGCTATCATCGCCAGCGCGTCCGACTGGTCGCCATAGCGCTGGAAATAGGCCTGCGCGATCTTGCCGAAGACGCCGGCGAAACCCGCCGGTGTATCGCCATCCTCAGGCAGATAGGAAGCCTTGAGCAGGTTCTTGCCGATCTCGGGGCCGGGCGTCGTCGTCATCTGCTCGGCGCCGACCACCAGCACTATGCGGGCAGCGTTGGCATCGATGGCACGGATGCCTTGCCTGACCGCCGCCGAACCGGTGGCGCATGCGTTCTCGACGCGCGTCGCCGGCTTGAAGCGCAACCGGTCGTCGGCCTGAAGTACCAGGCTGGCGGTGAAATCCTGCGCCGAAAAGCCGGCGTTGAAGTGGCCGAGTACGATCTCGTCGACCTCGTCCGGGCCGATGCCGGCATGGTCGAGCGCGTCGGTCGCCACCTTGACGATCAGGTTTTCGAGCGTCTCGCCCTCAAGCTTGCCGAAGCGCGAATGCGCCCAGCCAACGATGCATGCGGTCATGGCGGTCTCCATCCTTGGCGCCAGCCTAGCATGAGGGCTCATGGCGCACTTCGCCTTTATTGTTCAAATATAAACAATCATGCCCGCGCCGGGAAGGGCCGGAACCGGACAATCGCTTGGTGCAGGCTGAGCGGGTGTCGATTTTTTTGTTGATTGACCCGTCAATAAAAAATAATCCTGCTTCAAAGGACCCCAGCGAGATGCCGAAAGTCGGAATGGAACCCCTGCGCCGCAAGGCGCTCATCGACGCGACGATCTCGGCGATCGGCGAACGCGGCTCGCTGGACGTGACCATGTCCGAGATCGCCGGCCGCGCCGGCGTGTCCTCCGCCCTTGCCCATCATTATTTTGGCGCCAAGGATGAGCTGCTGCTGGCGACGATGCGCCATATCCTGGCCGAACTGACCATCGACATGCGGCGCGCCCTTGGTGCCGCCGGCAGCCCGCGCGAGCGCGTTTCGGCGGTGGTGGCCGTCAACTTCTCCGAGCTCCAGTTCCAGCCGGAAACCATCGCCGCCTGGCTCGCCTTCTATGTCGAGGCGCAGAAATCGGCGGCGCTGCGCCGGCTGCTCAAGGTCTATGCGCGGCGCCTGCACTCCAACCTGTTGAGCGGGCTGACCGGCATCCTGCCGAGAGCCGAGGCCGATCGCGTCGCCGAAGCGACCGCAGCGCTGATCGACGGGCTCTACATCAGGCGGGCGCTGAAGGACGGCGTGCCTGACGCCGCGACCGCGATCGCGCTGGTCGAGGACTATCTCGAAACCAAACTCGGTGGACGGCAGACACAGTGACAGCCAAGCGACCCAATTTCCTGATCGTCATGGTCGATCAGCTCAACGGTACGCTGTTCCCGGATGGGCCGGCGGACTTCCTGCATGTGCCGCATCTCAAGGCACTGGCCGCCCGCTCGGCGCGCTTTGCCAACAACTACACCGCATCGCCGCTTTGCGCGCCAGGGCGGGCCTCGTTCATGAGCGGGCAGCTGCCGTCTCGCACCGGGGTCTATGACAATGCCGCTGAATTCGTCTCGTCGATCCCGACCTTCGCCCATCATCTGCGCGCCGCCGGCTACTACACCTGCCTGTCGGGCAAGATGCATTTCGTCGGACCCGACCAATTGCACGGTTTCGAGGAGCGGCTGACCACCGACATCTATCCGGCCGATTTCGGCTGGACGCCGGATTACCGCAACCCCGGCGAGCGCATCGAATGGTGGTATCACAATCTGGGTTCGGTGACCGGCGCCGGCGTCGCCGAGACCACCAACCAGATGGAATATGACGACGAGGTCGTGTTCCTGGCCACGCAGAAACTCTATCAGCTCTCGCGCGAGCAGGACGATGCGGACCACCGGCCCTGGTGCCTCACCGTTTCGCTGTCGCACCCGCACGATCCCTATGTCGCGCGCAAGCAATACTGGGATCTCTACGAACACTGCCAGGCTCTGGACCCGGAAACCGGGTTCATCGCGCATGACGAGCAGGACACGCATTCGCAGCGGCTGTACCACGCCAGCGACTATCGGTCTTTCGAGATCACTCCTGAACAAGTACGTCGTTCCCGGCGCGGCTATTTCGCCAACATCTCCTATGTCGATGACAAGCTCGGCGAGCTTCTGGACGTCCTGCAGCGAACGCGCATGCTCGACGACACCGTCGTCCTGTTCTGCTCGGACCATGGCGACATGCTTGGCGAGCGCGGCCTGTGGTTCAAGATGAGCTTCTTCGAAGGCTCGGCGCGGGTGCCGCTGATGATTGCCGGCAAGGGCGTTCGCGCCGGACTGATCGAAGCGCCGGTCTCCAATCTCGATGTAGCGCCGACGCTTTGCGACCTCGCCGGCATCGACATCGGGGCGATCGCACCGTGGACCGACGGCCAGTCGCTGCTGCCGCTTGCCAATGGCGGGCAGCGCGCCGCGCCTGTGTTGATGGAGTATGCGGCGGAGGGCTCCTGCGCGCCACTCGTTGCAATCCGCGACGGCAGATACAAGTTCGTCCACTGCGAGCTCGACCCGCCGCAACTGTTCGATCTCGAGACCGATCCGCTCGAGCGAGACAATCTGGCCGACGACCCGGCCAATGCGGGTCTGGTGGCGGCATTCATGAGCAAAGTCCGCTCGCGCTGGGACATGGCCGGCTTCGACGCCGCCGTGCGCGAAAGCCAGGCGCGCCGCTGGGTCGTCTATCCGGCGCTGCGCAACGGCGCCTATTACCCCTGGGATTTCCAGCCGCTGCAAAAGGCGTCGGAACGCTACATGCGCAATCACATGAACCTCGACAATCTCGAGGAGAGCAAACGGTATCCACGAGGCGAATGATGGCAGACCTACTCGTTCCCTCCCTCGACCATCTCAAGCAGGCCTATGCCGTCACCTCGCGGGCGACACAGATCACGCCGCTGCTGGAATCGGCGGCACTCGCGCGCGAGACGGGCGCCGCCCGCGTGTTCATCAAGCCGGAATCGCTGCAGTGGGCAGGCTCGTTCAAGATACGCGGCGCCTATTGGCGGCTGAAGCAGCTTTCGGCCGACGAGGCGAAGAAAGGCGTCGTCGCCTATTCCTCCGGCAATTTCGCGCAAGGGCTGGCGGCGGCCGGCCAGGCGCTCGGCATTCCGGTCACCATCGTCATGCCGATCGATGCACCCGCCGCCAAACGCGATGCCACCGCAGGCTATGGCGCCCGCGTCGTGCTGACCGACCATGGCGAGCGCGCGCGTGAGGAAGTCGCCGCCGCCAAGGCGCGCGAGATCGCCGAGACCGAAGGGCTGGCCCTGCTGCATCCGTTCGACGATCCGGAGATCGTCGCCGGTCAGGCGGGCGCCGGCCTCGAAGCGCTCGACCAGCTTGCCGCCAAGGACGCCAGCGCCGACCTTTTGTTCTGCTCGGTCGGCGGCGGCGGACTGATCGGCGGCGTTTCGCTTGCCTTCCATTATCTGTCGCCCGCCACCGAGATCATCGGCGTCGAGCCGGAAGGTTTCAACGGCATGGGCTCGTCGCTGGCGCATGGCAGCATCGAGACGATGCCGATCGGCCCGAAGTCGATCTGCGACGGACTGATGTCACGACGGCCCGGCGACGCTCCGTTCGCGGCGGTCAAGACCGCCGGCGTTCGCGGCATCACCGTCGACGATCAATCGGTACGGCGCGCCATGCGCATCGCCTTCGAGCGCATGAAGCTGGTGCTCGAACCGTCAGGGGCTGCCTCGCTGGCGGCGCTGCTCGGCGGCAAGGTGGATGTAAAGGGCAAGACCGTGCTCGTGATGGCAACTGGCGGCAACGTCTCGCTCGCCGATTTCATCACGCATATGAACGATGGGCTGAAATGAACCATGCTTGAAGCGGATTTCGTCATCATCGGCTCCGGCTCGGCCGGCTCGGCCATGGCCTATCGGCTGTCGGAAGACGGCAAGCATTCGGTGATCGTCGTCGAATTCGGCGGCACCGATGTCGGGCCTCTGATCCAAATGCCGTCGGCGCTGTCGATCCCGCTCAATATGAGCCTCTACGACTGGGGCTTTGCCAGCGAACCCGAGCCGCATCTCGGCGGCCGCGTGCTGGCGACGCCGCGCGGCAAGGTGATCGGCGGTTCGTCCTCGATCAACGGCATGGTCTATGTGCGCGGCCACGCCCGCGACTTCGACCATTGGGCCGAAGAGGGTGCCACCGGCTGGGGCTTTGCCGACGTGCTCCCCTACTTCAAGCGCATGGAGGACAATGACGGCGGCGAGGAAGGCTGGCGCGGCCACGGCGGGCCATTGCATGTACAGCGCGGCTCGCGACGCAATCCGCTTTACGGCGCCTTCGTCGAGGCGGGGCGCCAGGCCGGGTTCGAACTGACCGACGACTACAATGGTTCCAAGCAGGAAGGCTTTGGGGCGATGGAGCAGACCATTCGCGGCGGCCGCCGCTGGTCGGCTGCAAGCGCCTATCTGAAGCCGGCGTTGAACCGCAAGAATGTTAGCCTGCTCAAGGGTTTCGCCCGCCGGGTGATCATCGAGAATCAACGCGCCATCGGCGTCGAGATCGAAGCTCACAAACAGATTCAGGTCGTTAAGGCGCGACGTGAGGTGATCGTCGCCGCATCGTCGATCAATTCGCCCAAGATCCTGATGCTGTCGGGCATCGGTCCGGCCGAGCATCTGAGGGAAAACGGCATAGAAGTGGTCGCCGACCGGCCCGGTGTCGGCCGCAATCTGCAGGACCATATGGAGCTTTACATCCAGCAGGAATCGACACAGCCGATCACGCTGAACTCGGTGCTCAACCCGTTCTCGAAGGCGCTGATCGGGGCGCAGTGGCTGTTCTTCAAGACCGGGCTTGGCGCCACCAACCATTTTGAGGCGGCTGCCTTCGTGCGCTCGCGCGCCGGTGTCGACTATCCCGATATCCAGTACCACTTCATTCCGGCGGCGGTCCGCTATGACGGCAAGGCGGCGGCGAAGTCGCACGGCTTCCAGGCGCATGTCGGGCCGATGCGGTCGAAGTCGCGCGGCTCGGTGACGTTGCGCTCGCCGGACCCGAAATCGAAGCCTGTGATCCGCTTCAACTACATGTCGCATCCTGACGACTGGACGGAGTTCCGCCACTGCATCCGGCTGACCCGCGAGATCTTCGGCCAGAAGGCGTTCGATGGCTACCGCGGCAAGGAAATCTCGCCGGGCGGCCACGTGCAGTCGGATGACGATCTCGATGTCTTCATCCGGGATCACGCCGAGAGCGCCTACCATCCTTGCGGCACCTGCAAGATGGGCCGCGCCGACGACATGATGAGCGTCGTCGATCCGGAATGCCGGGTCATCGGCGTCGAGGGATTGCGCGTCGCCGATTCCTCGATCTTCCCGCGCGTCACCAACGGCAACCTCAATGCGCCGTCGATCATGACCGGCGAGAAGGCTTCCGACCACATTCTCGGCCGCACACCGCTGGCGCCGTCCAACCAGGAACCCTGGATCAATCCGCGCTGGCAGGCATCCGACAGATAGAGCATGATCCGGCGAACATTCCGCCCAAGCGAAGACGATTTGGAGACCTCCATGCGCGCCCAGCCCACGGCATCGCACTATGTCAACGGACGCTATATCGACGATGAGCAGGGCGCGCCGCTGCCGGTCATCTATCCGGCGACCGGCGAGACGATCGCCATGCTGCGTTCGGCGACGCCGAACGTGCTGGAACTCGCCGTCGAGGCCGCGCGTGCCGCGCAGCCTGCCTGGGCGCGGTTGAAGCCGGTCGAACGCGGACGCATCCTGCGCCGCGCCGCCGACATCTTGCGCGCCCGCAACGCCGACCTCGCTCGCATAGAGACGCTCGACACCGGCAAAGCGATCCAGGAGACACTGGTGGCAGATGCGCCGTCGGCCGCGGACTGCCTGGAATATTTCGGCGGCGCAGTCGCCGCCTACAATGGCGAGGCGATAGATCTCGGCGGGCCCTTCGCCTATACGCGGCGCGAGGCGCTTGGCGTCTGTGTCGGCATCGGCGCCTGGAACTACCCGATCCAGATCGCCGGCTGGAAATCAGCGCCGGCGCTGGCCATGGGCAACGCCATGGTGTTCAAGCCGTCGGAAAACACGCCGCTGTCAGCGCTCGCGCTGGCTGAAATCTACAGCGAGGCCGGCCTGCCGGATGGGCTGTTCAACGTCGTGCAGGGCTATGGCGATGTCGGCGCCGGGCTTGTCGGTCATGATGTCGTCGCCAAGGTCTCGGTGACAGGCTCGGTGCCGACCGGTCGCAAGGTGCTGTCGCTGGCCGGTTCGAAGATGAAGCACGCGACGATGGAGCTTGGCGGCAAGTCGCCGCTGATCGTCTTCGATGATGCCGACATCGAGAATGCCATTGGTGGCGCCATGCTCGGCAATTTCTATTCGACCGGCCAGATCTGCTCCAACGGCACGCGGGTCTTCGTGCAGAGCGGCATCCACGACCGCTTCGTCGAACGGCTTGTCGAGCGGACGAAAAAAATCCGCATCGGCGATCCGCTCGACCCCGAAACCCAGATGGGACCGCTGGTCTCCAGAGCGCAGCATGAGAAGGTGGTCGGCTATATCGCGGTCGGCAAGCAGGATGGCGCAGTTCTGGCCTGCGGTGGCAACGTGCCTTCGCTGCAGGGGTTCGACGGTGGCTTCTTCGTCGAACCTACCGTCTTCACCGGCGTCACCGACACGATGCGCATCGCCCGCGAGGAGATTTTCGGGCCTGTGATGAGCGTGCTGAAGTTCGACGGCGAGGACGAGGTGATCGACCGCGCCAACGACACCGAGTTTGGCCTTGCCGCGGGCGTCTTCACGCGCGACCTGCCTCGCGCCCATCGCGTCATCGCTGAGCTGCAGGCCGGCACCTGCTGGATCAATGCCTACAATCTGACGCCGGTAGAGATCCCCTTCGGCGGCTTCAAGCAGTCCGGCATCGGCCGCGAGAATTCGCTGGCGGCACTGGCGCTCTATTCGCAGCTGAAGTCGATCTATGTCGAGACCGGCGACGTGGCGAGCCCGTACTGAACCCAGCCTATGTCGGCTTCTGCGCCGTGCTGTCCAGATACTGGGTCAGCGCACAAACCAGGTGATAGAAGATGCTGGCCGGCACGTCGGTCGCCAGCGAGCGGCCGCGTTCGTCGATGCGGTCGATCCACAGGCCTAGCGGCGCCGGGTCGATGTGCCAACGGAACAGGCGGCCAACGCGTTCCTCGATTTCGGGCTTGAGGTCGGGCCCGCCCGAGCCGTCCAGCGCAATCGCCGCCTTGACCGCTTCGGCCTGCGGCCAACTGCGGGAGACGCGGTCGAGCGGCAGGCCTTGCCTGGAGACGGCGCCATAAGCGAGACCGGTAGCGCGGTTGAGGCCGTTGGCGATGGCCGAGGCATAGAGTTTTCGGGCGAAGCCGCTCAGTTCGGACTGGCCGCTGCGCCCGGCGAAATCGACCAGCAGGGACGCCCATTCAAAGTGATGACCGGGCTCGGTCCAGGCCCCCTTCTCGCCGGCGGACGGTTTCCATTCGGCATCGAAATATTCGCCCAGGGTCCAACTTTCGGCGTCGAAGAAATGGCTGCGGAACAGGTCGATGATGCGCGCCGCACGACGCAGATGGGTGCGCTCGCCGGTCGCCTGGTACCAGGCGAGAAACGCCTCGAGCAGATGCATGTGCGGGTTGGAGCGCCGCTCGCCCTCCCCGTTAGATGTTTCGAGGAAGCCGGTCAGGCGGCTGTCCTCGAGATATGTGTCGAGAAAGGCTAAGGTTTCCTGACCAAGCCGCAAGGCGTCGGGATTGCCCGACATGTGCGCATGCGCCAGTGCCAGCAGCACGCAGGAATGATCGTAGGCATCCTCGGTGGCGTCGGCGACGGAGCCGTCGACGTTCAGCGTGCGCACCCAACCGCCTTTGTCGGTGCGGCCATTCTTGGCCACGAAGTCGATGCCGTGGCTGATCAGCCGGTCGGCCGGACCGTCCCAGCCGCGCGCTTTGGCGACGGCGAAGGCATAGACCTGCCTTGCCATGGTGCGCATGCGCTTGGGCTTCATCAGCGGTGAGGCATCAAGGCCGAGCGCTTCGTGAAAACCGCCATGACGCTCGTCGACGCCCGATGTCGACCATAGCGGCAAGGTCTCCTGAAACAGCCAGTGATGCACGCGCCGTCGCCAGGCGCCGCTTTCGATGACGCGGTCATGCGCCGGCGTGAACCGGGTTTCCAGCCGCCCCGATTTCTCGAGCTGTTCGACGATCTTCTTGACGTGCTGGCTGTGGCTGACCGGGGCGACGAAGGTGGCGTCAGTGGTCGAGACGATGGCGACGTCCTTCATGCCGATCGCCGATAGCAGGCGCCCGTCGCTGCGGATGTAGGAGTTCTCGCAGTCAATGGCGACGACATCGCCGATGACGACATTGCCCTGGTCGTCGGCAGGGCCGACATCGAGCAGCGACTGCCAGGAGCCGAGATCGTTCCAACGGAAGCCGGCTGGCACCATGGCGATGTCTTTTGCCCGCTCCATGATGGCATAGTCGATCGAGTTCGACGGGATGGCCCCATAGAGTTCCAGCGGCATGTAGAGACCGGACAGATCCGATGTCGCCGCTCTGTAGGCCGCTTCGGTGGCCTGCCAGATGTCAGGTTGGAACGCCGCGAAGGCGTCGCGCATGGCGCCGGCGCGAAACAGGAAGATGCCGGTGTTCCAATAGAAACTTCCGGCCTGGAGATAGTTTTGCGCCGTCGCAAGGTCCGGCTTTTCGACAAAGCGCGACACGTCGAAGGTGCCGCCGCTTTCGGCCGCGACTTCGATATAGCCGTAGCCGGTCTCGGGCTGCGTCGGCTTGACGCCAAACACCACCAGCCGGCCGGCGCGCGCTGCCTCGGTACCGGCTTCGACACTCTGCCAGAATTGGCGCGGGGTGTTGATCTCGTGATCCGACGGCACCACCAGAACCAGGCTGTCGCCGAACTCGGACAGTGTGCGCAGCGTCGCCAGCGCGACGGCGGCGGCGGTGTTGCGGCCGGTCGGCTCGAACAACGGCCCGCCGCCGGCGAGATCGAGGCCGGCAAGGTCGGCGCGGACGCGGTCGGCATGACGCTCCGAGGCGATCAGGAAGATGGGCGTTTCGCCCTCTGGTCTCGCCGTGAGCCGACGCAAGGTCTTGGCCAGCATCGAGCCATCGCCGGACAGATCGTGGAACTGCTTGGGATTGTCCTCGCGCGACAGCGGCCAGAGCCGCGAGCCGATGCCGCCGCTCATGACAAAACTAACGATCCGCTCGGTCATTCAGGTCTCGCGCTCAGAGGCAATTGGTGGCCGGTGCTACTACACAAGCCTTAAGCGGTGTTTATGCCCTTGGAAATGCGTTTGGATGCAAGCTCGATAAATGCCTTGACCAGGGGCGATAGGTGGCGGCTGCTCGGATAGAGGGCATGCAAGCCGCCGGCCGGTGTCGTGTAATCCGCGAGAACGTGCTGCAGTCGCCCCTCCTTGATCAGCCCTTCGGCCATCGCCTGGGGCAATTGGGCGATGCCGAAGCCGGCGAGCGCGGCCGCAACGACCGCCTGCATTTCATTGGCGGCAAACCGCCCTGCCACCATGACCGTTTCCTGGCCGTGTGGCCCTTCCAGCACCCAATGGGCGCCTGAGGCCGAAGCGCCTGCGATGACGCATTGATGGTGCGTGAGGTCCGCCGGGCTTTGCGGCGTGCCGTGCCGGGCGAGATAGTCCGGGCTGGCGCCGAGCAGCCGGTGCGTGGAGCCGAGCTTGCGGGCGATCAGCGTCGAATCCTGAAGCATCCCGGTGCGGAAAGCGAGGTCTATGCCGTCCTCGACCAGGTTGAGCCTGTCGTCTGTGAGGCGGAGTTCGACATTGGTCTTCGGATACATTGCGAGAAAGTCGACCACGGCGCGGATCAGGAAATGGCCGCCAAAGCCGACCGGGGCCGAAATGCGAATCGTGCCCGACGGCTCCGCCCTCGCCTCCGCCAGGCGCAGATTTGCCTCCTCGATGGTGCGCAGGCCCTGGCTGCTCTGCTCATAGTAGAGACGCCCGGCATCCGTCAGGTTGAGGCTACGTGTCGTGCGCTGCAGCAGGCGGACGCCGACTTCCCGCTCGAGCGCGGCAATGCGGCGGCTGACCGTCGTCTTGGGCATGGCGAGCAGCCGCGCGGCAGCGGTGAAGCTGCCGGCTTCGACGACGCGAGCGAACACGACGATATCGTTGAGGTCGATCATTGTATCCAAAATTGGGACGAGGTTTTCCAATTATAGTCAATTATGCATCAATGCGAAAGATCCTAACTTTGCTGCAGCCAAGCAAGAAGGAGCACACACCATGGCCAGCAAACGAAACATTCTGGTGACCGGCGCGACCGGCCAGCAAGGCGGCGCGGTTGCGCGCGCCCTGTTGTCCAGGGGACATCGCGTCAAGGCCCTGACGCGCAAGCCTGACAGTGAGGCCGCACGCCAACTGGTGTTGGCGGGCGCCGAGATCGTGGCTGGCGATCTTGCTGACGCAGCCTCTGTCGTCAGGGCCGCCAAAGACGTCGAGACCATGTTCCTGATGGGCAATAGCTATGAGGCCGGCATGCAGGAGGAGACCCGTCAGGGGATCATCGCCGCCGACGCGGCCAAGGCTGCCGGTGTCGGACACCTGATCTATTCATCGGTTGCCGACGCCGACAAGAAGACCGGCATCCCGCATTTCGAAAGCAAGTATCTGGTCGAGAAGCATGTCGTCGGCCTCAATATGCCCTACACGATCAGCGCGCCGGTCGCCTTCATGGAGAATGTCGTCGCGCCATGGTCGATCGGCGCGCTCAGCCAGGGCACTTATGCCTTCGCGATGCCTCCCAAACGCGCCCTCCAACTGGTCTCGCTGGCGGACATTGGCGGCTTCGTCGCGGCCTTGGCCGAGCGGCGAGAACAGGTGTTCGGCAAGCGGTTCGATTTCGCCGGGGACGAATTGTCGGGCGAAGAGCAAGCGAGAATCCTGTCCGAGGCCATCGGTCGCCCGATCCGTTATCAGGAAATCTCGCTCGCCGTGGCGCGCCAGCAGAGCGAGGATGCGGCCCTGATGTTCGAATGGTTCGACCGCGTCGGCTACGACGTCGATATCGCCGCCTTGCACAAGGATTTTCCGGAGGTCCGCTGGCACAGTTTTGCCGATTGGGCGCGAGCGTTCGACTGGAGCGCCCTGGAGCAGACCGCTTCCGCCGGCTGAGTACCCTGTCGCTGACAATCGCGAAGTGACTAGGTCCCGAAGCTAGAAAGTCTGGTTGTAGGCGCCGACTTCGGGACTGCGGCGCAGCACGGCGTCGACGGCGTCGAACATCTGCCGGCGACGCTGCGACGACACCGGGCTTTCGACGACGACGACAAGCTCCGGCTTGTTCGACGAGGCGCGCACCAAGCCCCAGGTGCCGTCCTCGGTGACGACGCGCACGCCGTTGACGGTGATCAGGTCAATGATCTTCTGGCCGGCGAAGCTGGCGCCATCGCGCTTTATCGCCTGAAAATCGGCAACCACCCGCTCGACCACACCATACTTCACATCGTCGGCGCAGTGCGGCGACATGGTTGGGGTGCCGAAGGTCAGCGGCAGCGCCCGGTAGAGGTCGGCCATCGAACTGCCGGGGCTGCGATCCAGCATCTGACAGATGGCGATCGCGGTGACCAGCCCGTCGTCGTAGCCGCGCCCGATCGGCGGATTGAAGAAGAAATGGCCTGACTTTTCGAAGCCGGCGACGGCGCCGAGTTCGGCGACGCGGCGCTTGATGTAGGAGTGGCCGGTCTTCCAGTAGTCGGTGACGGCGCCGTTGGCGCGCAGCACCGCGTCGGTGTTGAACAGGCCGGTCGACTTGATGTCGACGACGAAGGTCGAGCCGGGGTGGAGCAGCGAAATATCACGCGCGAGCATGACGCCGACCTTGTCAGCAAAAATCTCGTTGCCTTCATTGTCGACGACACCGCAACGGTCGCCATCGCCGTCGAAGCCGAGCCCGACATCGGCGCCGGTCTCCAGCACCTTGTCCCTGATGGCATGCAGCATCTTCATGTCCTCGGGATTGGGATTGTAGCGCGGGAACGTGTGGTCGAGTTCGACATCGAGCGGGATGACCTCGCAGCCGATGCGTTGAAGCGCTTCCGGGGCAAAGGCGCCGGCGGTACCATTGCCGCAAGCGGCGACCACTTTCAGCTTTCGCGTGATGCGCTTGTCACGGACCAGATCATCGAGATAGGTCGCGCGGAAATCGCGGACGAAGTCATAGGAACCGCCGCCGGTGAGGTCGAAGTCGCCAGCCAGCACGATCGCCTTCAGGGCGCTCATCTCCTCCGGGCCGAAGGTCAGCGGCCGCGCTGCGCCCATCTTGACGCCGGTCCAGCCATTCTCGTTGTGCGAGGCGGTGACCATGGCGACGGACGGTGTGTCCAGCGCGAACTGGGCGAAATAGGCCATCGGCGACAGCGCCAGGCCGATATCCCTCACCTTTGCACCGGCGGCCATCAGGCCGGTGGCCAGCGCCAGTTTGATCGACAGCGAATAGGAACGGAAATCGTGCCCGGTGACGATATCGGGGCCAGCACCGAGACGGCGGATCAGCGTGCCAAGCCCCATGCCAAGCGCCTGGACTCCGATCAGATTAAGCTCCGGCGGCTGCGCGGAGCCGGGATGACCGAACCACCAGCGCGCATCGTATTCGCGAAAACCCGACGCCTTGATCAGCGCCTCGGTTTCGAATTCGAAGCTGTTGGGGCGGGCTTCGCCAACGATTTTTGGGGGCAAGACAGCAAAGCTCCAGGCGGCAGAAATACGATCCATCGAGGCGGCGGTCTAGCACACAAGGCTTTATGCCCGGTTTATCCCGGGTGGAAATCCGGGCTTTCCGGGAATGCCCGACGAAAGACGACGAAATGCGACAGAACCACTGCCATTGCCGCTTGCAGGAACGAAGTGCGGCGGCTATAAGCCCGCGGTCTGGTCACGGAGTGTAGCGCAGCCTGGTAGCGCACCTCGTTCGGGACGAGGGGGTCGCAGGTTCAAATCCTGCCACTCCGACCAGAAAAAACAATGACTTAGGCATCCCGAAGATTGCCTACCCCACAGAAAAACTGGAAAAGCGTCTAGGCCGCTCGATGCAGCAGGCAGACGGATAGCTATTAGGTTGCGACACGCTATTGCTGCCAAGGTCACACTAAGCACTCGCGATTTTGCACACGTGTGTTCATCCGCGCCCGCGCTTGCTTCGCGCCAAACGCGTTCAAGCGCCGACAGTTGTCGAATGACTTCAATGGGGCCGAAAGCGGACCGGCAGCTTCGGGGCTCGAACGGTCGGAAACAGACCTCAGATCGGCGCGGGCTTCGACATGATCGACCCCGTTGCAGACGTTCGGCTTACGTGGCAAAGCCGCAAAAATCAAGATTTGGCCACCACCGCCACCACCGCGATGCAATCACCCGCTTTGACGAGTCCTGGAAAGTGACGCGCTGCAAGCAGGCCCGACATTTTTGCGCTGACCTCCAGAGGGACTTGTCCGGTGCGACCGGCCAGATGGATGCGCGCAATAACTTGGCCATTTTCCACCTTTTCGCCAAGATCGACCATGGTCTCGATCATGCCGTCGTCTTCGGCGAAGGAGAAACAGTCACCCGACGGCATGTTGAGCCATTGGGTTTTGCTCTTCTCGACCGCGCCGGCAACAATACCAGCATGACGCAGCACGTTGAGCACGCCGCGCCGCGCGATCCGCACGGTTTGCGCGCGCGAGGTGCCACCGCCGCCAAGCTCGGTGCTGACAAACACCTTGCCCATCTCCTCCGCCGCCGTGTCGTACATGCCGACGGCATCGATCTCGATCATGCGCATCGAGAAGGGGGCCGCGAATGCCGCGACGGCGTCGAAGGCTTTCTGTTCCAGCGCCTTGTCGGGCAAAGTGTGCGCTGCGCAGAACGGCACGAAGTCCAGCGTCTTGCCGCCGGAATGGAAGTCGAACACGATGTCGGCGCGGGGCAGCAATTCGCGCTGAAAATAGTCGGCGATCTTCTCGGTCACCGTGCCGTCCGGCCGACCGGGAAAGCTGCGGTTCATGTTGCCCTTGTCGATCGGCGAGGTGCGGGTGCCGGCGCGGAAGGCCGGATAGTTCATCGCCGGCACGATGATGACCGTGCCGCTGACATCTTTCGGATCGAGCGTGCGGGCGAGATCGTAGAGCGCCAGCGGCCCTTCATACTCGTCGCCATGGTTGCCGCCGGAAAGCAGCGCTGTCGGTCCCTTGCCGTTACGGATGACGCAGATTGGGATCATCACCGAGCCCCACGCGGAATCGTCACGGCTGTAGGGCAAGCGCAGGAAACCATGCTGGACGCCGTCGCGGTCGAAATCGACGGTCGGCGCGATCGGCGATGGACGCAGAGCAGACATCGGCATCAATCCTTCACCACCAGCTTGCGCGGCACATTGGCCAGGCATTCTACACCGGTCTCGGTGATTAGGATGGATTCGGTTATCTCCAGCCCCATCGTTTCCAGCCACAGGCCGGTCATGAAATGGAAGGTCATGCCGGGCTTGAGTTCAGTGCGGTCGCCGGGCCGCAGGCTCATCGTGCGCTCGCCCCAGTCCGGCGGGTAGGACAGGCCGATCGGGTAACCGGTGCGGTTGTCCTTGACGATACCGTATTTCTTCAGCACGCCGAAGAAGCCGTTGGCGATGTCCTCGCAGGTGTTGCCGGGCCTGGCCGCCGCCAGGCCCGCCTCCATCCCTTCCAGCGTCGCCTTCTCGGCATCGAGGAATTCCTGAGTCGGCTTGCCGAGGAAGACGGTGCGCGACAGCGGGCAGTGGTAGCGGTGATAGCAGCCGGCGATCTCGAAGAAGGTGCCCTCGCCGCGTTTCATCGGCCTGTCGTCCCAGGTCAGATGGGGCGCCGAGGCGTCGGCGCCCGACGGCAGCAGCGGCACGATCGCCGGATAGTCGCCGCCAATACCGTCAACGCCGCGCGTACCGGCATCGTAGATTTCGGCGACGAGATCGCATTTGCGCATGCCGACTTCGATCTTGTCGAAGATGCGCTGATGCATCGCCTCGACGATGCGGGCAGCCTTGCGCATATAGTCGATCTCGGTCGGGCTCTTGATCGCTCGCTGCCAGTTGACCAGCGCGGTCGAATCGAGGAAGCGGGCATTGGGCAAGTGCTTCTGCAATGATGCGAAGGCGGCGGCCGAAAACCAGTAATTGTCCATCTCGACGCCGATGGTGAGCTTGCCCCAGCCGCGATCGGCAAGCACGCTGGACAGATAGTCCATCGGGTGGCGCTCGGTCGATTGCACATAGTGATCGGCATAGCCAACGATGTTGTCATGCGCGAGATAGGCGGTGCGCTTGGCGCCGTTGGCGTCCTGGCCGCGGCCGTACCAGATCGGATCGCCCGACGGCGGCACAATGACCGCCTGATGCACATAGAACGACCAGCCGTCATAGCCTGTCAGCCAGGCCATGTTGGAGGGATCGCTGACGATCAAAAGGTCGACCCCCTTCACCGCCATGGCTTGCCGCGTCTTGGCGAGGCGATCCGCGTATTCGCGCCGCGTGAATTTCAGGTTCGGCATCATTCTTTTGCTTCCTCGTTTGTTGGGCCTGCGGCCAGCATCAGCTTTCGAAAATTGTTCCGGCATTGGCCGCCCGCGCCCGGTCGCAGGCGAGCGTGGCGATCGCGGTGTCCTGCACGCCGGTGCCGGTCAAATCGGCGATGGTGATGTCGCTGGCCGAGCGCCGGCCGTGTCTTGCGCCGGCGATGATCTGGCCGAGTTCGGTCACCTCCGCATCTGCGGCCATCACGCCCGCCGCAATGGCATGGTGCAGTTCGCCGAGGCGCCGCGTCTGGCGGGCGCTGTCGGCGACATAGAGATCGGCCATGCGCAGGATGGCTGGTGCGATCTCGTTCTTGTGCTCCGCATCCGATCCCATGGCGGTGATGTGCTGGCCGGCGGAGACAAATCCCGCCTTGATCAGCGGCTCGGTCGACGGCGTCGTGGTGACGACGATGTCGGCGCCGGCAACCGCGTTTGCCGCGTCTGATACGGCGCGCACAGCGATGCCGAGCTTTTCGCGCAACGCGCCAGCGGTCACCTCTGCCTTGGCGGCATCGCGCGCCCAGATGCGCGCCTCGGCGATCGGGCGAACCAGCATGAGCGCTTCGAGCTGCAATCCGGCCTGCATGCCGGCGCCGAAAATGGCGGCAACCGAGGATCCTGGCCGTGACAAATGTTTCGCCGCGACCGCGCCGGCCGCCGCCGTGCGGACATCGGTGAGATAGCCATTGTCGAGCAGCAGCGCTTCGACCAGACCTGTCTTTGCCGACAGCAGCACCATCATGCCGTTGCCGCTGGGCAGGCCGAGTTTCGGATTGTCGAAGAAGCCGGAGCTGATCTTGATGGCGAAGCCGTCAATGCCTGGCACATAGGCAGATTTCACGTCGACCTCGCCGCGATGCTCGGGAATGTCCAGCCGCAGGATCGGCGGCATCGCCACCGGTAGGGTGGCGAGCGCGCGAAAAGCGTTTTCGATGCAGGCCACGGCATCGAGATCGAGTGTCACGATGGTGCGCAGTTCTGCTTCGGTGAGGATTGTCATCTGGTTCATGCGGCACGCTCCTTCGTCGATGGCGCCTCGCCGCAGACGAGCTTGCGGTGGAGACCCATATCGACGTTGCGGCCGGAGAGAAGAACAACCACCGGCCCGTTCGCGTTGACCATGCCGGCGAGCAGCGCCGCGATGCCGACCGCGCCGGCGCCCTCGACGATCTCGCGTTCCCGTTCGTAGGCATGGAGGATGCCGACGGCGATCTCGTCTTCGCTGAGCAGGATGACATCGTCTAGCAGGTCGCGGCACATGGCGAAGGTCAGCTGGTTGTCGAGGCCGATGCCGCCGCCGAGCGAATCCGCCAGCGTCGGCAGTTCCTCCACCGGCACCGGGCGACCGGCGTCGAGGCTGGCCTTCATCGCAGCACCGCGCGCCATCGAGACGCCGATGATTTTGGTCCTGGGACTGACGCCCTTGACGGATGCGGCAACACCCGCCGCCAGCCCGCCGCCGGACAGTGGCACCAGCACCAGCGCAGCATCCGGGACCTGCTCGATCATCTCAAGCCCAAGCGTGCCTTGCCCGGCGATGATATCGGGATGGTCGAAGGGCGGCAGCATGACCAGCCCCTCCTGCGCCACCAGCCGATCGACCTCCTGCTGCGCATCGTCCTGGCTATTGCCGACGATGCTGATCTCGGCGCCAAGCCGGCGGATATCGTCGAGCTTGTTGCCCGGCACCAGCCGCGACATGCAGATCACCGCGCGCATGCCCTCGAGCTTCGCTGCATGGGCAAGTGCACGGCCGTGATTGCCGGTCGACGCAGCGACCACGCCGCGCGCCTTATCGGCTGCGCTCAACGAAGCAACAGCATTCGCGGCGCCACGCAATTTGAAGCTGCCGGTGGTCTGCCGGTGTTCGAGCTTGAGGTGGACGGGAACGCCGAAGCGTTCTGACAGGTTTTGCGAGACCACGGTCGATGTAAGCTCGACCTTGCCGGCAATACGCTCACGCGCGGCGCGAATATGCTCAGGGGTAACCTCGTTCATGATCATCAATCGCGCGGCAAAGGCAGCGTCATCAGACGGCCGAATTCGGGATGGGCTGTCTCGTCGCCGCAAAGGCGCAAGCAGTTCCAGGCGGTCGCCTGATTGCTGGTGACGACAGGACGGCCGATCGCCTCTTCCATGCCGGTGGCCGCGATCGCACCGCGCAGCGCCGTGCAGGACACGAACAGCGCCTCGGCACTCGCGTGCGTGGCCCCACGCGCGAGGTCGACCAGCGCTGCCGGTGCGATGCGCGCCATCTCGCGGTCGTCCTCGAAGCCGAGGCACGAGAAGCTGGCGATGTCGAAACCGCATGCCGCGAAGTAGGCCGCCATCGGCCGGCTGGTCTCAACGGTATAGGGCGTGAGAATGCTGATCCTGCTTGCGCCCAGCGCATGCAGGCCGCGCACGCCGGCCATCGGCGGCGTGACGACGGGAACGCCGGGCTTGGCGGCCTGGATCGCCGCCTCGATCTCGGCATCGCCGATCACCACCGAGGCCGAAGTGCAGGAATAGCAGATGGCGTCGAGCGGCTCGTCGGGCAGGATCAATGCCGCGCCCGCGGTCAGCGCCGGCTGCATCTTGCGCAGATTGTCCGGCGTCGTCGGGTTGGCATAGGGAATGCGCGCGACATAGACGCCGATCCGCTCACTCGCCACCATGCGGCGGAAATCCGGTTCGGTTGTATGATCAGTGGCGAGGATTATCAGGCCGACGCGCCGCTCCAGCGGGCGATCATCGAGCGCCGGCCGATTGGGTGCAACCTTGATCTCGGGCAAGGGTTTCACGAACTACCTCTCGATCTTGCCGTAGCGATGTTCCAGCCAGCGCAGCAGCATGACCGAGAAAAGGCTGATGACCAGGAAGAAGGCGCCAACCAGCGTCATCGGCTCGATGTAGCGATAATAGGTATTGGCGACGCTCTTGGCCTGGTTCATCAGCTCCAGCACGGTGATCGCCGAAAGCAGCGGCGTCTCCTTGAACATGGCGATGAAATAGTTTGCCAGAGCCGGGATCATCGGCGGGATCGCCTGTGGGATGATGATGTGGGTCCAGGTCTGCCTGGCGTTCAGATTGCAGGCCTTGGCGGCTTCCCACTGGCCGCGCGGCACATTGTCGATGCCGGCGCGATAGACTTCCGCCGTGTAGGTGCCGTAGTGCAGCCCGAGCCCGATGACGCCCGCCACCAGCGGCGGCAACAGGATGCCAAAATCGGGCAGCACGTAGAAAATGAAATAGAGCTGCACCAGAAGCGGCGTGCCACGGATGAATTCGGCAAGGAACCCGACCCCGCGCGCGACGGCCCGGTTCTTCGGCGAGCGCCGCGCCAGCGCGATCGCCAGGCCGACGATCCCCGCAAGCAGCGAGCCGAGCAAAGTCGCCAGGATGGTGATCTTCACCCCCTGGATCAGGGTCGGCATAATCTCCCAGACGAAATTCCAGTCCCAATCCATTACAAGGCCCAATCCATCAGACGCGCACTCCATCGAGGCCGCGCGCCATGCGGCGTTCCAGCGAGCGCACGCCCCACGAGATGATGAGCGCCAGCACGAAATAGATGATCAAGATGGTGGTGAACGGCATCAGCGTGTTGCCGGTCTGCGAGCGCACCACCTGCGCCTGAAAGGTCAGGTCGGCGAGCGAGATCAGCGAGACCACGGAGGTGGCCTTCAGCAATTCGATGGCGTTGTTGCCAAAGGTCGGCAGCATGACCAGCAGCGCCTGTGGCAGGATGACATGGCGCATGCCTTGCCAGCGGCCGAGATTGAGGGCGATGCAGGCCTCATACTGCTCGCGGCCGATCGACTGGATGGCGCCACGCACCACTTCGGCGGCATAGGCGCCGACATTCAAGCCCAGCGCCAGCACGCCGGCCTGCAGCGGCGTCAGCGATATGCCGGCGAGAGGCAGCACGAAATAGGCCCAGAACAGCTGCACGAAGATCGAGGTGCCGCGGAAGAATTCGATATAGGCGGTGGCCAGCGCGCGCAGCACGAAGAAGCGAGACACCCGCCCCATGCCGGCCAGAAAGGCCATGATCAGGGCGAGCACCGACCCCATCAGCGTCAGCTCGATGGTGACAAGCGCCCCCTGCAATATCAGGCCGAGATAGCCGGACCACTGAGTCATTTAGGTTCCAACGTTGGCGGTTCTTGGGTCCTTCTCCCCGTTCCCGGGGAGAAGGCAAAAAGAGCGCCTATTTCGCCGCGCAGAGCTTGTCGCGCGTCGTTGACATCGCCGCCGCGGCCGAAAAGCCGTAGGGCTCGATGATCTTGGCGAACTCGCCCGACTTCTTCAGCTTGGCGAGTTCGACATCATAGGCGTCGCGCAGCGCCTCGTCGCCCTTCTTGAAGGCGGCGCCGTCGCAATAGACCGGCGCGCCCTGCACCGGGGCGATGACTTCGAGGTTCGGATCGTTGGCCTTCTTGACCAGGTCGTTGATCGACAGAACGGGGAGCGAATAGGCATCGATGCGGCCGTCCTGCAGCATCTTCAGGCCGCTCTGACCGTCCGGCACGACGATGACGCGCTCGCGCGGCACACCGGCATTGAGCGCCAACTTCTCCTCGGTGCCGCCGCCCGGCGCGCCGATGGTGGCGCTGGCGTCCTTGGCGACATCCTCATAGCTCTTGAATTCCTTCGGATTGCCCTTCTTGACCAGCATTGCCTCGGCGTCGCACAGCACCGGCTCGGAATAGGCGACCGCTGCGCAGCGCTCCGGCTTCATGAACAGGCCGGCGGTGACGACGTCGAAGCGGCCGGCCTGCAGGCCGGGGATCATGGCGCCATATTCGGAGATCGAGGCGACGATGTCGCCGACGCCGAGGCGCTTGAATATCTCGCGCGCCACGTCGGGCGCCGCTCCCGAGACCTTGCCGTCGGCGGCGACCGCGGTATAGGGCGGCTCGTTGGCGATGGCGACGCGGGCGAAGCCTTGCGCCTTCAGTTGTTCGAGCTTGCTGTCGTCGGCCGAAGCCACGCTCGAGGCGGCCAGCACCGCCGTCAGTGCAAGGCCGGCGGCGCCGGCCAGAATGCCAAGTTTCTTCATTGTTCCCAACTCCTTGCTTTCGTTTTCTGGTTACGGGACGGCTTCGCCGCGGCTACTTGCGGGGCGGCTTCGCCCGCCCGGGCGGGCATGACGGTCAGACGCGATGTCCGGCCGCGATGATCTTCTTCAGGAAGCCTTGCGTGCGCTCCTGCTTGGGATTGCGGAAAATCTCGTCGGGCTTGCCTTCCTCGACGATCTTGCCTCGATCGAAGAACAGCACCCGGTCGGCGAAGTCATGGGCAAAACCCATTTCGTGGGTGACCAGCAGCATGGTCATGTCGGTCTCGGCGCAGAGCCGCCACAAGACGTTGAGCACCTCCTCGACCAGTTCCGGGTCGAGCGCCGACGTCACCTCGTCGAACAGCATGATTTTCGGCTGCAAGGCGAGCGCGCGGGCGATTGCCACGCGCTGCTTCTGGCCGCCGGACAGTTGCGCCGGCATCGCCTTGGCCTTGTCGGCCATGCCGACCATGTCGAGCAGTTCCATCGCTCGCTTCTCGGCGGCGGCACGCGGCATGCCCTTGGTCAGCATCGGCGCCAGGGTGACGTTGTCGATGACGCTCTTGTGCGGGAACAGGTTGAACAGCTGGAAGACCATGCCGATCTTCTGGCGCATCCTGGCCAGGTGTCGTTCGTCGGCGGGCAACAGCTGGCCATTGCGCTCCATGTGGTAAAGATGTTCGCCGTCGACTTGGATGTGACCGCCGTCGATGCGCTCCAGCGTCATCAGGATGCGCAGGATCGTCGTCTTGCCCGAGCCGGACGGGCCGATCAGGGCCAGTTTCTCGCGCGGCATGACCTGCATCGACAGGCCGTCCAGCACCTTGAAGCTGCCGAAGCTCTTCGAGATGCCATCGATCTTGATGATGGGCGCTGATGCGGACAAATGAATTTCCCCGTGCTGGAGAAGCTTGTGCCCTTAACGATGCGGAACGCGCCAAATCATGTCAATTGGGAAAATAATATCATGACAATATTTATGATTCCGCACAATTTGCGGGCAGTCTCGGCCTAGATCGCGAGCAGCAGATGCTCGGGATCGCCAAGCAGCAGCTTGGTGACAACGCCGAGGCCGGCGCGCAGTTCCCCCTCGGTTGTCGAACCCAGCGAGATGCGCACCGCCGGATGCCATGGTGCGTCCGAGATGCGGAAGGCGGTGCCCGGCGCGATCGCCACGCCTTGCAGCCGGGCCTGGGCGACAAAACTTTCCTCGGCGCGATCGGCGGGCAGTTGCAGCCAGAGATGCAGCCCATCGCGCCGAGCGCGATAGTCAACCCCGGCCAGCACTTCCGCCGTGATATCCTGCCGCCGCCGCAAGGCAGCGCGCTGCCAGCGGACAAGTTCCATCGCGGTGCCGTCGGTGACCCATTTGGTGGCGATCTCAGCCACCAGCGGCGTCGCCATCCAGTTGGAGACCAGATGCCGGTTGGAGACGGCGGCGACATAGCGGTCGGGCGCAGCGAGATAGCCGATGCGCAGGCCGGGCACGGTGATCTTGGTGAAGGACGTGACGTAAAGCGTGCGCTCCGGCGCAAAGGCAGCAACCGGCGGTGGCCGGTCCTCGACCAAGGGGCCGAGCACGTCGTTCTCGATGATGGCGATGTCGTGCTTGCGCGCTACCGCCGCGATCTGCTCGCGCCGTGCGGCATCCATCAGCGTGGCCGTCGGGTTGATCACCGAGGGCTGCACGAAGACGGCGCGGATGTCGGAGAGCCGGCAAGCCTCGTCCAGCGCTTCCGGAATCAGGCCGTTGCCGTCGATCGGCAAGCCTTCGAGATTGAAGCCGAGATAGCGGGCGAGCGGCACCAGCGTGTGGTGGCCGATCGCTTCGGTGGCAACCGTCGAGCCGGGCGGCGCCACGCTCATCAGCGCCACCGTCATGCCGGCGGTGGCGCCATTGGTCAGGCTGATGTTCTGCGCGGAGGTGTCGAACCCGCAAAGTCTCAGCCAGTCCACCGCCACCGCGCGATGGCGCGGGAACACCATATTGGGCCGGAACGACAGCGCCGAACTTGACGGCAGGTTTTCGGCGAGCCAACCCAAGGCCTGCTTCAACCGCTCCAGATGCATCGGTTCGCAGACCGGCTTCAGGATGGAGAGGTCGATGACCTCGCCAAGACGCTCCGGCAGGTATGGCGGCTCCGGCTCGCGGCGCTGCGTCTGGACAAAGCTGCCACGGCCGATCTCGCCCGAAATCAGGCCGCGCCGGATCAGTTCCTCATAGGCGCGGCTGACCGTCTGCACCGACAGTTTCAGGTCGTCGGCCAGCCTTCGATGCGTCGGCAGTTGCGCGCCGTTGGCCAGCCGCCCGTCATGGATGGCGCGCGCGAACTGGTCGGCCAGCGACTGATAGGCGGGCCGCCGGATAAGCGCGGGATCGGGTTGCCACAATGTCATGACTTATTAGAGATCGAAATCAGTGCAATTGACAATCGAAATAATGCGCCGTCATGGTGGCGTCGACGAGAAAGTGGACGCCGATGACATCAGAGAAACTCGACCCGATCGACCTGAAAATCCTCGACGCCATCCAGCGCGATGGGCGCATCACCAAGCTGGCGCTGGCCGAACAGGTCGGGCTGTCACCGACACCGTGCTGGATGCGGCTGCGCAAGCTGGAAAAGGCCGGCATCGTCTCGGGCTATCACGCCCGGGTCGCCATTCGCGTCGTGGCACCCGTCGCCACCGTGCTGATGGAGGTGACGCTGGCCAGCCACCGTCAGGCCGACTTCGACCGCTTCGAGCGCGTCATCCGCGACATTCCCGAGATCGTCGCCTGCTGGTCGGTCGGCGGTGGCGTCGACTATGTGCTGAAGGTTATGGCGCTCGACATCGACGCCTATCAGCGGCTGGTCGACGGCTTGCTCGAGCGGGAGATCGGCATCGATCGCTACTTCACCTACATCGTCACCAAGACGGTGAAGGAGGAAATCGTTCTCCCCATAGCCGACCTGCTGCCGGCATCGTCCTAGCCCGGAGAGATTGTCTGCCAAGGCGGCAGAATAGAGAGACTCTCTCTCCCTCAAGGCGCGCAACCAGCCTCTCTGTCTGCTTATGACGGATAGTCTTCCTGCATCAGTCCGCACCGGGAGGCCTCAACCATGTCCGCGCATTTCGCCCGCTCGCATCGCCATGAAGCGCTCGACCGCCTCGCCGACCGCCGGCTGCCGCGCGAACTCGCCTATGTCGATGGCCACTGGACAGCCAGCGAGGCGGCGGAGAGTTTCGAGGTCACCGATCCGGCCACCGGCACCACCGTCGCCTTCGTCGCTGCGCTTGATGCATGCCAGACGACAAAAGCGATCGATGCCGCCGCGCGCGCCTTTCCGGCCTGGCGATCGCTTCTGCCGCAGGAGCGGTCCAAAATCCTGCGAAGATGGTTCGAGCTGATCATGGCGGCCAAGGATGACCTGGCTCTGGTGATGACACTGGAACAAGGCAAGCCGCTGCAGGAGTCGCTTGGCGAGATCGGCTACGCCGCGTCCTTCGTCGAGTGGTACGCCGAGGAAGCCAAACGCCTCAATGCGGAGAGCGTCACCAGCCATCTGCCCGACGCGGAAATGATGGTGCGGCGCGAGCCGCTTGGCGTTGTCGGTGTGGTCACACCGTGGAATTTTCCATCGGCGATGCTGACCCGCAAGGCGGCAGCGGCCCTTGCAGCCGGCTGCACCATCGTCGGACATCCCTCCTCGGAAACACCGCTGTCGGCGCTGGCGCTGGCCGAACTCGGCGAGCGCGCCGGCCTACCCGCCGGCGTCTTCAACATCGTCACGGGCAAGGCCGCGACCATCGTCGGGCGGATGTGCGAAGACCCGCGCGTGCGTGCCATGAGCTTCACCGGCTCGACCGAGATCGGCAGGCTGATTGCCGCACAGAGTGCGCCGACGATGAAGCGGCTGTTGATGGAGCTGGGCGGCCATGCGCCGCTGATCGTGTTTGCTGACGCCGATCTCGACAGAGCGGTGAGCATTGCCGCCGATGCCAAATTCGCCACCTCGGGACAGGACTGCCTGGCTGCCAACCGCATCTATGTCCAGCGTCCGATCTACGATCGCTTCTGCGCAGCCTTCGCCAGACGCATGGAGGCGCTGCGGACCGGCAATGGCCTTGCTCCGGAAATCGACATCGGGCCGCTGATACATGAGCGCGCGGTCAAAAAGGTCGAGGAGCAGGTCGCCGATGCGCTGTCCCATGGCGCGCGCTGCACCACGGGTGGCGGGCGGCATCAAGCCGGGCCGCTGTTCTACCAGCCGACGCTGCTTGTGGACGTGCCCGATGCGGCGCTGATCATGCATGAGGAAACATTCGGTCCGGTCGCCGCCGTGACGCCGTTCGACGGAGAGGACGAAGTGATCGGCCGCGCCAACGCCACCGAATACGGCCTCGTCGCCTATGTCGTGAGCGAGAACGGCGCCCGCCAGCAGCGCATGGGCCGCGCGCTCGACTACGGCATGGTCGCCATCAACCGCGTCAAGATCACCGGCGCTCCGATCCCGTTCGGCGGCGTCAAGCAGTCCGGTATCGGCCGCGAAGGCTCGCGCCACGGGCTCGAAGCCTTCACCGATCTCAAGTATCTCTGCCTGGACGTCGCTTAGGTTCGTCCGGCCATCCCTCAAGGAGTCAAAAGAATGCTCGACCAGTCCAACGAACTCGCCGCCTGGGATCGCGACCACTTCTTCCATCCTTCGACCCATATGGGCACGCATGCGCGCGGTGAATCGCCCACCCGCATCATGGCCGGCGGGGAAGGCGTCACCGTCTGGGACAACAATGGCAGGAAGAGCATCGACGCCTTTGCAGGCCTGTATTGCGTCAATGTCGGCTATGGCCGCCAGAAGATATCAGACGCCATCGCCGCCCAGGCGAAGAACCTCGCCTACTATCACGCCTATGTCGGCCACGGCACCGAGGCCTCGATCCGGCTTGCCAAGATGATCATCGACCGCGCGCCGCAAGGCATGTCGAGGGTCTATTTCGGCCTCTCCGGTTCGGACGCCAACGAAACCAACATCAAGCTGATCTGGTACTACAACAATGTGCTGGGGCGGCCGGAGAAGAAGAAGATCATCTCGCGCTGGCGCGGCTATCATGGCTCCGGCGTGATGACGGGATCACTGACCGGGCTTGACCTGTTTCACAACGCTTTCGACTTGCCGCGCGCGCCGGTGCTGCACACCGAAGCGCCGTACTATTTCCGCCGCGCCGACCGCTCGATGAGCGAGGAGCAGTTCTCGCAGCATTGCGCCGACAAGCTCGAGGAGATGATCCTGGCTGAAGGCCCCGAGACGGTCGCCGCCTTCATCGGCGAGCCGATCCTCGGAACGGGCGGCATCGTGCCGCCGCCCGCCGGCTACTGGGAGAAGATCCAGGCCGTGCTGAAGAAGTATGACGTGCTGCTGGTCGCCGACGAGGTGGTGACCGGCTTCGGCCGGCTGGGCTCGATGTTCGGCTCCGACCATTACGGCATCAAGCCGGACCTGATCACCATCGCCAAGGGCCTGACCTCGGCCTATGCGCCGCTGTCGGGCGTCGTCGTCGCCGACAAGGTCTGGCAGGTGTTGGTGCAGGGTTCCGACAAACTTGGTTCCCTCGGCCATGGCTGGACCTATTCGGCGCATCCGATCTGCGTTGCCGCCGGCGTCGCCAATCTCGAACTGATCGACGAGATGGACCTAGTGACAAATGCCCGCGAGACCGGCGCTTATTTCCGTGCTGAGCTGGCCAAGGCCGTCGGCGGCCATAGAAATGTCGGTGACGTGCGTGGCGACGGCATGCTGGCAGCGGTCGAATTCGTCGCCGACAGGGACGACCGCGTGTTCTTCGACGCCTCGCAGAAGATCGGGCCACAAGTGGCGACAGCGCTTGCCGCAAGCGGCGTCATCGGCCGCGCCATGCCGCAAGGCGACATTCTCGGCTTCGCACCACCGCTGTGTCTAACACGTGAAGAGGCCGACATCGTCGTTTCCAAGACGGCGGATGCGGTGAAGAGCGTGTTTGCCAATCTCTGAACAGTCTGATGAACGCCATGACCAAAACCCTCCCCGCCACCATGGCCGCCGTGCTGCTGACCGGCCACGGCGGACCGGAAAAACTCGTCTACCGCAGCGATGTGAAAGTGCCCGCGCCTGCATCAGGTGAAGTGCTGGTCAAGGTCAGCGCGTGCGGCATGAACAACACCGACGTCTGGGTCCGCCAGGGCGCCTATGGCACGGAGGAAGACGCGGCCGCGGTGTCGACCTGGCGGCGGCAGGGTAACACGCTGAGCTTCCCGCGCATCCAGGGCACCGACACGGTCGGCACCATCGCTGCCGTCGGCGAAGGTGTCTCGCCGGATCGCGTCGGCGAGCGGGTGATGGTCGACTTTTCCATCTACAACCGCGACGACGATTCGCTGGCGGACATCGACTATATGGGCCATGGCCGCGACGGCGGCTACGCAGAATACCAGGCCGTGCCGGCCGAGAACGCGCATGTCGTCGACACCGAGTTGACCGACGTGGAGCTTGCCACCTTCTGCTGCGCCTATCTCACCGGCGAGCAGATGCTGGAGCGCGCCGGCCTGAAGGCTGGTGAACGCGTACTGGTCACCGGCGCCTCGGGTGGTGTCGGTTCCGGCATCGTGCAATTGGCACGGGCGCGCGGCGCCATTCCCTACGCCGTGGTCGGCAAAGGCAAGGAACAAGCGGTGTGCGACATCGGCGCCGAGGCTGTGATCACCCGTGGCATCGCCGATCTGCCGCGAGCCGTCGCCGAGGCAACCGGCGGCCAACCGATCGACGTGGTGGCCGACCTCGTTGGCGGCGCCATCTTCAACGACTTGCTTCGCATCCTGAGACCCGAAGGCCGCTATACCACGGCTGGTGCGATCGCCGGTCCGGTCGTGCAGCTCGACCTCAGGACTATGTATCTAAAGCAGTTGCAGTTGCATGGCTCGAGCCAGGGCACGCGAGCCGATTTCCGCCGCATCGTTGGGTACATCGAGGCGAAAAAAATCCGGCCGCTGGTCGGCGGCGTCTACAAGCTCTCGGATTTCCACGCTGCGCAGGCGGATTTCATCGCCAAGGATTTCGTCGGCAAGCTTGTAGTGGTGCCGGACGCGACTTGGGATGACAACTGAGATTTTCGAGCGTCCAAGCGGTGGGCACCGATGTCGCTTTGGGCCCAACCACACCTCGCCGCGCGGTCGTGGTGACGTCTGCTTTTAGGGAACTTGCAAACACCCTCAATGGCCGGCTCGAGGCGCTTAGCATCCACGGCTCCATTCTGAAATGGAGCCGCTTCTGGTTAGACTTCCGTGGCCTCGGCGATTTCGAGGGCATCTTCTACGTCCACCCCGAGATACCGGTCTGTGTTCTCGATTTTGGTGTGGCCCAGCAGAATCTGAATGGCGCGGAGGTTACCTGTCGCTTTGTAAATGATCGACGCTTTGGTACGCCGCAGCGAGTGTGTGCCGTATTCCTGAGGCCGAAGCCCGATCGCCACAACCCATTCGCCCACGAGCCGAGCATATTGCCTCGTGCTCATGTGACGCTCTGAGTCGATCCTGCTCGGGAAGGCGTAGTCGTCGACCGCACCGCCGCGCCGTTCCAGCCATGCGAGAAGACTGGAACGTGCGTCGCCCATCAACTCGAACTGCACCGGTCGACCTGTCTTCTGTTGCACAACCATCGCGCGGGTCCGAATTTCTGGCCCAACAACCAAGGTTCCGATCTTGATCTTGACGAGATCGCAGCCGCGCAACTTGCTGTCGATTGCTAGATCGAACAGCGCTCGATCGCGCAAACGCCGCTCCCTGTCGAGAAAGAATCGGATCGCCCATATTTGTCGAGGTTTAAGTGGTCGTTTCGTTCCGACCTTCTTGCCGGCGTTCCATGGGCGGAGATCGGGAGCGGTGGGTTCATAATGCGAATGTCCCATATCGTTTCTCCTTCGGCCATAATTGGCCACGGGAGGAACGCTCAGGTAGTCACCCCGGTTGGGGTGTGTGGGGGGCCGAAGAGTGGCTGGTCCGCCCTGGATTGAAAACCGCGGATAGCGGACACTGGCTTAGGAACCGCCTGCGCGGCAAGAAGCCATGGAGATCAGAAGAACAGGTTTAGCCTGACCGATTTTAGAGTTTCGGTCACGAGGCAGAAGCCACTAAATCCTCCTGGAGATTCAGCAGGTCAGGCGGGAGTGGAGGCGCTTCGCGTTGCTGTGATCTGTTGAGCGCTTCCCGCGACGCGTCTTGACGCAGAAGCGGGAAGTCTCCGTCTCACGCCTGATCCGTCCCGGACTTACACCTTGCCAGCGTTCTGTGCAGCCTCGAATACACGCGTGCGGACGTCGTACCCGCTACGTGCTCCGTACCGCAATGCCGAGGTCCATCCATCCGCTCAAGTTCTTACGGACGAACACGGATGACGGTCTTCCCCGTGTGTCGCTCGCTCGCGTTGAAGGTTGCAACGGCCTCGTCGAGGGCCGAAACTTTGCCGATGTTCGTCCGCAGTCGCCCGTCCCGCACCCGCTGGACGATCTCACTCAGTTGGGCGCGATCGGACTCGACAACGAAGTCAACCGCCAGGCCGTCTGCGGGCCGCGCCTCGGCCGGGCCGACGACGGTCACCAGCGTTCCTCCGGCCCGGATCCGAGCTGCGGACCGCTTCTGGATGTCCCCGCCGATGACATCGAACACCAGATCGACTCCACCGACGTCTTCCAGGGCGTCGTTCTCTAGGTCGATGAATTCATTTGCGCCGAAATCCAGCGCCTTCTGAAGGTCGGCGGCGCGCCCCGTGCCGATGACATAAGCGCCGGCCTCTCGTGCGAGTTGCGTCACCATCGAACCGACAGCGCCAGCTGCGCCATGTGCAAGGACGCTCTGCCCCGCCTGAAGACGGCCGTGCTGAAAGAGTCCCTGCCACGCGGTCAGACCCGAGATTGGCAGGCTCGCGCCCACTGTGAAATCGACGTCGCCTGGCAGCGGCGCGAGGTTGCGTGCTTCCATGGCAATATACTCCGCCAGTGTGCCGTTGCGATACCAATCGGCGAGACCGAACACCCGCTGTCCCACTGAAAGACCCGTGGTGCCGTACCCCAGGGCAATGACCACTCCGGCCAGTTCGTGTCCAGGGATCGATGGCGTACGCGCCTGGTCGTGGCGGTCGGTCCAGGTCGAAGGCCACTCCAACTCCGTCGGGACGAAGCCCGACGCATGAACCTGAACGACGACGTCGTTTATCGCTGCCTGTGGCTTGGGCCGCTCCACCAGTGTCATGCCGACCGTTCCCGCAGACTGGTTCGTCACAATGATCGCTTTCATGGGTGTCGTCTCCTCAGACATTTGTTGGTTCAGGGTAAATTGCAGGCGCGGAAGGGTCTTTTCGATCTCACGCAACCAGTTATCGACTCGACACTTTCCGCGACGACCTTGATGTCAATTTGCTCGTGTGCCGCAGCGACACGGATCGCCATTGGGGAGCGAACCTGCGTGGTTCAAGCACCGGCGGCGACCGAGGGTTAACTCGGCCGCTGCCGCATGATGTTAGCAAAGACCCTAAGGGTGCGCCGTCTTCAGCGCGCGCTCCCCGCTTTCGGGCGCGTTGAGCACGAAGGTGACGAGGATCCTTCCCATGCCTATGATGCCGACGGTCTTGCCGCTGACCTGGGTGCCGCAGAGGTGGGTTGGCCGCCAGCCGGTCCATTTGCCGGAACGCAGTTCGCGTTCGCCTTCTCCGGCACGGCGGGCGCACATCAAAAGCAGCGTCATGGCAAGGTCGGCAGTGGCGTCGGTCAAGACCGTGGGCGTGTTGGTGACGACCAATCCCGCTGCCTTGGCCGCGGCGACGTCGATGTGGTTGAAGCCGACGCCGAAATTGCCAAGCATTCTTGCTCTCACGCCACCCGCAAAGAGATCGGCGCCTAGCCGGTCGGTCACGGTCGGCAGCACCGCATCGGCTTGCTGCAAGGCCTCACGTAGCTCATGCTGCTCATAAGGCCGATCGGCTTCATTCAGCGTGACATCGAACTGGTCGGCGAGACGATGTTCGACCTCACGTGGCCATCGACGCGTAACGATTATCCTGGGTTTGCTCATGACAATGGTCCTCTCAAGCTGCGCGTTCGTGTGGCGGCTGCAGAGCCTGGCCGATTTCGGCGCGGTACCATTCCTGGGCGGCGGCGACACCGGAACCGGCTTCGATCCGGGCGCCGGCGTCGCGCAGCGACATTTCCGCCGAAGCAAGCGCGGCAAGGCACATGACCTCGTTGAGGTCGCCGAGATGGCCTATGCGGAACACCCGCCCGGCAACCTTGCTCAGCCCGGCGCCGAAGGAAGTGCGGTATCTGGAATAGCCATTAGCGATGACCTCCCTGGCGTCGACATCATTGGGAACGACGATCGCTGAAACCGTATCCGACCACCATTTTTCCTCCCTGGCGCAGAGTGCCAGTCCCCACGCATGGACACCGCGACGTACGCCTTCGGCGAGCCGGTGATGGCGGGCAAATACCTGCTCGAGCCCCTCGGCGAAGATGAGATCTAGCGAAGCCCTTAATCCAAGCAGCAACTGCGTCGGCGGCGTGTAGGGAAAGAAGCCGGTCCTGGACGGCGCCTGCATGTCTTCGAAGCTGAAATAGCAGCGCTCCATGCGCGACTGCTTGTGCGCTTCCAGGGCCTTGGCGCTCACCGCCAGGATGCCGAGACCGGCAGGCAGCATCAACCCTTTTTGCGAGCCGGTGATGGCGAGGTCTACACCCCATTCGTCCATCCGGAAATCGATCGAGCCGATCGAGCTGACGCCGTCGACGAAAAGCAGTGCACCGTGAGCGGTTTCGTCGAGCGCGGCACGGACGCCGGCGATATCGGACGTCACGCCGGTCGCGGTTTCGTTGTGGGTGGCGAACACCGCCTTGATCTCGTGACCCTTGTCGTCGCCCAAGCGTTGCCGGTAGGCGTCGAGCGGAACGCCTTCACCCCATTCGACATCGATGCAATCGACCTTCAGCCCCAGCCGCTCGGCCATGTCGACCCAAAGATGCGAGAACTGGCCGAAACGCGACATCAGCACCCGGTCGCCACGGTTGAGCGTGTTGGAGATTGCGGCTTCCCAGGCCCCGGTTCCCGAGCCTGGATAGATGAAGACGCTGCCGGTCTCGGTCTTGAAGATCCGCTTCAGGTCGCAAAACAAAGGCAGGACCAGTTCCGGAAAATCAGGCGCGCGCATATCCTGCATCGCTACGTTCATGGCCCGCCGGACAGCGTCGGGAATGTTGGTTGGACCAGGGATAAAGAGATGCGCCGTTCCATTCTTCATGATCTGATTCTCCTGTTGATATGAGCGCCGCCACACGTCGGACGGTGTTGCCGCCTTACGCGAAGACAACCGTTTTTCGTCCGTTGATCATCACGCGGGCTTCGAGGTGCCGTTTGACGGCACGCGCCAGAACGCGACTTTCGATATCGCGGCCCGCCGCGATAAAGTCCTCGACGCTCATGGAATGGGTTACCCGCTCGGTTTCCTGCTCGATGATCGGTCCTTCGTCGAGTTGGGCGGTCACATAGTGAGCCGTAGCACCGATCAGCTTGACCCCGTGCTCGTAAGCCTGGTGATACGGCCGCGCACCTTTGAAGCTTGGCAGGAACGAATGGTGGATATTGATGGCCCGCCCCACCACCCGTCCCGCAAGGTCGTCGGAGAACACCTGCATGTAGCGCGCCAGGACGACGAGGTCTGCGCCGACATCTTCAACAACCGCCAGTATCCGGGCTTCCTGGCCCTGCTTGTCTTCTTTCGAGATCGGAAGAACGTGGTACGGAATACCGGCCCACGCCGCGGTTTCCCGGCTGTCGTCGTGGTTGGAAATGATCGCTGCGACGTCGGCTTCGAGCCAGCCAACGCGGATCTGGTAGATCAGGTGCAGCAAGGCATGATCAAATTTCGAGACCATGATGACGATTTTCGGTCGGCGGGTGCGGTCAGACAGCTGGCTGCACATATCAAAGCGACCTACAACCGGGCCAAGTCCGTTCTCGATCGCATCCGCAGACGTCCAAGCGGGCGCCGAAAAGGCGATGCGCATGAAGAAGCGGTTAGAGGTTCGATCCCAATGCTGGCTGCTCTCGACGATGTTGGTGCCAAGACTGGCAAGTGCGTTGGTCACCGCTGCCACGATACCAGCCTGGTCCTCGCAGGACAGCGTTAGAATGAAGGACAGTCGGAGCGGTGCGCAATTCATCGTTCGTTGACCAGCGGCCAGCACGCCTCGCGATAATCGCACAACCAGGCAAGCGTCTTTTCCCATCCACCGAATGGGAAGAAATGGAGGTGTAGCGGCGCGGTCGGCGCCGGGTAGCTTGCCGCCATGGTTTCCAAGATCTCGGCTGGGTTCCGGTCGGCCACGATGTTGAAGAGGCCGCTTGCGGAACGCCTAAGCGCCGCGATCGAAGGACCAACACCGCACATCATGGCGAACCGGATGAGTTTGGTAAGGCTGGTCACGCCGGCCAGACCGACATGAACCGGCAGCGCGGGATGCGCCGCATGCAGACTGCTTGCCCAGGCGGCGATCATTTCGCCATCGAAGGCGAACTGCGATACGATCCTGGCTTCCAGCGACCGCTCGGAACAGATGTCGAGCTTGCGCCGCAATGCGTCCGTCAGCACGGCTTCGACGATGCTTGGATGCCCTTCCGGATAGCCAGCGACGAAGGCGGTTCGTATCGTACTGTCTTTGACCACGGGATGGGCGAGCAACTGGGTTGCCTCTCCCAACGGCCCCGGAAAGAGAGCAGGATTGCCGCCAAGAAAGAGCGCTTGGCTTATCCCGTTTCGACTGTGGGCGGTGACAAGATCGACATAGTCCTGCTCCGAATTGAAGTTCCGCGCGCCCAGATGTGGCACCGGCACAAAGCCCAACTCCTTGATCCGGCAAGCTGCTTCTATTTGCAAAGCCTCGGGCTTGCCGGGAAGGTGAGTAAGAAAGACGCGCGAGCCAAGCGGAAAGCAGTCGGCTTGTGGCGCAAACGTGCGTGCCTGCGCCGGCGCCAGTTCGATCGACACCTCCGCGTCGAACGCAAATGCAGCCGAACCGCATGTCTGGATAAGCTCTTGGCGCATATCGTTCATGATCTTTCCAGGTCTCTCCCGACCAGCTTGGCGATTTCGCGGCGCGTGGCGGCCGCGGGAATGGGAGCCAGGCAGACCAGCTGCCCGGCTTGTCGTCATGGGAGGATGCGACGACTGGACTCTCAGTTCTGAAACAGCGTTCGCTAACGGTTGGCGGCGCGTTTTAGCGACAGGAACGGCAGCGCCACGACACGCGCGCTTACATCGACTGCCACGCCATCCCTGTTCCACTTCAGCGTGAGCTCGGTGCCAATCTCGGCGGCCTCACGCCGCAGATGGCCGAAGCCGATCATCCTGCCGGTCGAAGGTGACCAGGCGACGCTGCTGGCGTGCCCAACTTCCTTCCCGTCGTGGAAAGCTTTCAGTGGGTACCATTGCACGCGCCGCAGATTTCCGGGCGCATCGCTCTCGATCCCCTTGCCGTCGACGGCTCGCGACCAGTCGATCTCGAGCCCGGCGAGCTGGCGATGGTCACCTGTGTTCGACATGCGCTGCAGCGCCGCCTTGCCGATGAAATCGGCCTTGCGGAAATCGATCAGCCGGCCAAGGCCGAGATCGAACGGCGACGCGCGATACTTCCCCGCTGCCTGGATGCCGGCGCCGCCATGGTCTGGCCCGGCACTTGTGTAGTCGTAGCCGACGATCAGCAGCCCGGCTTCGAGACGCGCGATGTCGAGCGCCCAGGCGCCGACGGGAAGGATGCCAAAAGGCTCGCCCGCCGCCTCAACCGCGTCCCACACGGCGGCGCCGTCGTCCGCCTTGACCCACAATTCATAGCCATGCTCGCCGGTAAAACCTTGGCGCAGTATCTCAACCTGTTTGCCGGCAATTGTGACAATAGCCAAGCGAGAGAACGGCAATTCCTGCACAGATTGCGTGACAGCCTCCAGCACTTCGCGGGAACGCGGCCCCTGAAGGTGAGGATGCCGTAGCTATCGGATATGTCGGTCACATGGACGTCGAGGCCCTCGGCATGCTGCTTCCACCAGGATGGGCCGGGATCGGCGGAGACGCGGAATGTGGTTTCATCCATGCGGAAAACCAGACCGTCGCCGACGACATGGCCGTTGTCGTCGCACCACGGTGCATAGTAGATCTGGCCGACCTGCAGCTTCTTGATGTCGCGTGGGATGAGCGCATCCATCATCCTTTCGGCATCCGGACCGGCAATGACATATTTCGACAGTGGCGACATGTCGCCCATGGCAACTCTGGTGCGGATCGTCGCCAGCTCCTCGACCATGTCGGAATAGGAATCGACGACCATGTTCCTGTCCCAGCGCATCCACAATGCGTTCTGGTTCAACGGCGCCGTACGCTCGACAAAGGGCGTACCGCGAAAGGCGACCCGGGCATCGGCCACCGCACTCAAGCCGGTCGTGAATTTGATATCGTCCATTCCAAGTCTCCTCCCGGCCGCAAGCTCGATAGCCGCGGCACTTCAAAAATCAGCGAGGGTCGGCACATACGGCGCTAACAGAGCGGTCCGTCAAAAAGCGGACGTCCCTAGGAATTGGAGTTCGCTCAGCCAGATGTCTCCTGCCTCATCTTTATGTCGGTGAGACTTTCATTTCATTGAGCTTTCCGGAATGCCCCCGGTTGCCAACGACATACCCGCAGTTCAACCCGTTCTGGTCAGGAGACAAAAGCTAACGAAGCAGCATCACGATCTGGATCGCGAGGAAATCGATTCCTCGTGGATCGGCCGAGCCAACCAAATAGCGAGCGCCTTCGCGTGTTTTGAGCTGTCGGCCGACGTATCAACCAGCCTAATTGGACGTCGTGGCCGCCGATTGCCGCATGCATCGCTGGGAGGTCTTTCGAAGCCGGAATTCTTGAGCTACGGGTGACAGGCGCCATCGATGAGAAGGAGAAATTGACGAACGGGCCCAAACTATTTCACCCAAAAGGCAGAGACTTACCCCAAAACGCCCAATTCAAACTCAAAGAATTAAGCATAAGCCATTGATTTATAATAAGTTGGTGGGCCCGGAGGACATACTCAGATCACTGATTTTACCGGGTTTTTCGTGGGCTAAAATCAGATGTCTTCCCGTATCGTTCTTCGCGCAACGAGTTGAGCTAGGTAGCACCGAGAAGCAGGCGAACGGCGGACCTACCGCTACGCGATGGGTGATTGTATCATAATATGTAGCACATTCTCCGTGTCTAGGTGAGGCGTCACGCCGCCGCCCCGAGCAATGGACGTCGTGTAGGGAACTGCACATTAACGACTGGTGCACCGGCAAGTACCCCATTGCTCTGAGCGGGACCATGGAGGTAAAGCGACGAGCGCGCCCACACTAGGAACCTCGTCGGATAGCGGCAGAAGGGATCGCACCGCGTTTCGATCAGACTTGTTCTTTGCGATCGTGCTGCCACTTTCCCGCGCGAGCGCCGGCTCCCCTGCTGATGCTTTTGGCTGTTAACTGTACCTCTTTTTGGATGTTGACGCTTACTCTTCGTTAGCGTTAAGAATGCGCTAATATAAGCGTCGCCTAACACAAGACCTGACCGGGCAATCAGGAAATGGCGACGCCGTAAGGGCTAAAGGGGAACGCAGCGCGAGCAGAATAGTCGTCGCAGCTACCATTGTTTGGCCAAGATCTGTCTGTGGACCGCCATGTTGATAACTGGCCGTTCGAGGACTTATGCGCTGACAATAGACGTCCGTTAGAAACAGTATATCGACCGTTCAACACGTTTAAATGGAGATTAGATAGCCGTCGGATGCGGCACACAAATAGATGATGGGGCATCTGTTTTGTGCTGATGTAGAGTAAAAGGGGGGTGGGGTTTAATGGCTTCTTGTCAGAGCACAGATGCCAACGCAACTGCGACATCGTTTACAAATACTCCGCTAACCGGAGACGGACCCTGCGGTCTTGCCGAAAATACGACCATCTTCATTTCCACGCCGCTGGCCGCTGTTTCTCTCGATCCGTTGAGCAATGATTCAGCCGGGATCGTACTTTGTCCTATCGATGATTGGTTCCCAGCCTCGGCCGACACAAAGAGACCCGGGGACGCCGATTGTAAGGTTTCAGCCGACATCAGGTATTGGGCGGGCTCGCCAGCGTGGGCCTTTGGTGTCGGTACAAATGTCATTGCTTTGAACGCGAACTCATTGGCCCTGGCGCTCTCGCCCGGGATTAACCCGTTTGTTGGCGAAGGCGAACTTGCTTGCACAGCTTCACAATTTTTGAGCGACCTCGCCACAGGCGGCAGGTCGACGTCGGCAGTTCTTGGCCGACAAGAACAACGAGCGAGATAGGGGTTAGGACATGGCAACGACCATTGGCACGATCGGCAACGACAATCTGGTCGGCGGTAGCGGAGACGACGTGCTTTTGGGGGGCGCTGGAAGCGACCGCCTGAATGGCGGGTCAGGCGCCGACACGCTCGATGGAGGCAGTGGTTTCGATACGGTCTTGGGCGGATCTGGAGCGGACACGCTTATCTATCGAGCGTGGGAAAATCAGTACAAGATTGGCAGCCAATTCTTCGGCACGGGGATAACGGCCGGACAAACGGCCTTTTCCGGCTACGACGTCTACGACGGCGGCAACGGCAATGCTGCCAAAGGCACTGCCGAGATCGATACGCTCGTTATCTATCTAAGCAATGACCAACTCTCCAATGCGTCGTTTATGGCGGCGTTTAACGGTGAAATTGCCCAGTTTCGTGCCTTTATTTCCGCAAACTCGAACTCGAATACGGGCCAGGCAGGTCAAGCAGAATTTACATTCACTTCGATCAATCTCAAAGTCTCCGCGATCGAGCAGGTCTCAGTCAGTCTCGATCCAACTTCGCCCGTCGGCTTCAACGATACTAACGCTGCCGACCAAGTGCGCGAGGCCGGCGTTGGCCCGGGGAATGGACTCCTTGCGGGTGACGCCGCAGCGGCAGGTAATGTGCTGACCAACGACACGGATTCCGACGACGGCCAGGCGTCGCTGGTCGTGTCGGCGGTCCGGACAGGTACGGAATCCGGATCAGGAAGTGTTGGCACGGTCGGATCTGCATTGGTGGGCACCTATGGCTCACTGACCTTGAATGCCAACGGCACCTATACCTACGCCCTCAATAATAGCGACGTGGACACCAATGCGCTGGCGAACGGGGTCACCGTCACTGAGGTGTTTACATACACCGTCCGTGACCCGCACGGGCTTACGGATACTGCGCAGCTGACCATCACCGTCACCGGGACCAACGACGGCCCGATCGCCGTCGCCGACACCAATGTTGGCGATGCGGTCACCGAGGCCGGCGTCAACCCCGGCAACACGCCGTTCGCAGACGACGCCTCCGCCATCGGCAACGTCCTGACCAACGACACCGACGTCGACGTTGGCGACAGCAAGACGGTTTCGGCCGTCAACGGCGGCGCCGGAAATGTCGGCTTGGCAGTGGTTGGGACCTACGGCTCGGTCACAATCGGGTCGGATGGCAGCTACACCTATACGCTCAACAATGCCGATGCCGATACCAATGCGCTGGCCCAGGGCGCCACGGCGGCGGATCAGTTTACCTACACGGTCAAGGATGCCAATGGGGCCACCTCTTCGACCACGCTCACCATCACCATCACCGGCACCAACGACGGCCCGATCGCCGTCGCCGACACCAATGTTGGCGATGCGGTCACCGAGGCCGGCGTCAACCCCGGCAACACGCCGTTCGCCGGCGACATCTCCGCCATCGGCAATGTGCTGACCAACGACACCGACGTCGACAGTGGCGACAGCAAGACGGTTTCGGCCGTCAACGGAGGCGCCGGCAATGTCGGCTCTGCAGTGGTCGGGACCTACGGTACGGTCACCATCGGGTCGAATGGCAGCTATACCTATACGCTCAACAACGCCGATACCGACACTAATGCGCTGGCTCAGGGAGCCACGGCGACGGATCAATTTACCTACACGGTCAAGGATGCCAATGGGGCCACCTCCTCGACCACCATCACCATCACCATCACCGGCACCAACGACAGCTCGGTGATCACGACGGCGGCCGGCCAGGATGCCGGCACGGTCGTCGAGGCCGGCAACCTGGACAACGGCACGGTTGTCGCCGGGACGCCGTCGGCGTCGGGCACGCTGACCTCCTCGGATGTCGACTACGGCGCGACGGCGACCTGGAGCGGCGACGCGACGGGCACCTATGGCGCGTTTGCGATCAACCCGACGACGGGCGCCTGGAGCTTYGCGCTCAATCAGGGYGCGGCCGATCATCTGGCCGAGGGCGAGAGCGACACGCAGACGTTCACCGCCACGGTCACCGACGACAAGGGYGCGACGGCGACGCARACCGTCACCATCACCATCACCGGCACCAACGACAGCCCGGTGATCACGACGGCGGTCGGCCAGGATGCCGGCACGGTTGTCGAGGCCGGCAAYCTGGACAACGGCACGGTTGTCGCCGGGACGCCGTCGGCGTCGGGCACGCTGACCTCCTCGGATGTCGACCACGGCGCGACGGCGACCTGGAGCGGCGACGCGACGGGCACCTATGGCGCGTTTGCGATCAACCCGACGACGGGCGCCTGGAGCTTCGCGCTCAATCAGGGTGCGGCCGATCATCTGGCCGAGGGCGAGAGCGACACGCAGACGTTCACCGCCACGGTCACCGACGACAAGGGYGCGACGGCGACGCARACCGTCACCATCACCATCACCGGCACCAACGACAGCCCGGTCGCCAATGCTGACACCGGAGCGGTGGTGGAAGATCAGACCCTCACTGTGTCCGCCGCGAATGGCGTGATCAGGGGCACCGCGGGTGGATCGGTGGCCGACACCGACGTCGACAATGCCAACAACACGCTGGTGGTATCTGGTGTGGTCGCGGGCGCCGGCGCAGTAACGCAGGGCGTCGGAGTCGGCAGCTCGCTCGCCGGCACCTACGGTCACCTGACGCTGAATGCCGACGGCTCGTACAGTTACGTGGCGGACACCGCCAACACTCTCGCCGCGGGGGTCACAGCGGTAGACACGTTCATCCACACCGACAAGGATCCATTCAATGCGGTGTCGAATACTACGACGCTGCAGATCACGGTGACCGGTACCAACGACGGCCCAACTGTCACCGCTGGCCCTCAGAGCGTACAGCTGGTCGAAGCCGGCGCTGGTACACCGGGTACGGCTTCGGCCAGCATCGCGCTGACCAAGGGCGATGTGGACGCAGGCGACGCGGCTGTCTACGACGCCACGGCACTGACCACCAATGGCTGGGTTACCGGCAATGGCGGGGTGACCTACACCAAGACCGGCACCTACGGCACCGCCACACTGACCACCGGCACGGGCGTGGTGAGCTACGCTCTCGACAACGCTGACACCGACACCAATGGCTTGGCGCAGGGCGCCAGCGTCAGCGACAACTTCACTGTCTATGTCAAGGACGGCAGCACCGGCACCGCCAGCACCGCGGTGAACTTTGCCATCACCGGCACCAACGACGCGTCGGTCATTGATCTGAACGGCGTGGGCGCCGGCAATGACGCGACAGCTTCGTTCACCGAGCAGACGCCCCTGGTGATCGCGCCTTTGGCGACGGTGACGGACGTCGACTCGGCCAACCTGACGTCGTTGACCGCGACGCTGACGGCGCGACCCGATGGGAATGCAATCGAATCCCTGTCGCTCAACGCCAGCGCCACGGCGGCCGCAGCCGGACTGACGGTGCTCTACACCGCAAGCACCGGCATTCTGTCGATCACCGGCTCGGCTTCCCAGGCCACCTACCAGACGATCCTCGACGGGATCGTCTACAACAACACCAGCGACGCGCCGACGACGACGGCTCGGACCGTGAGCGTCGTTGCGAGCGACGGCACCGACAGCAGTGTCTCGCATAGCGTCACGATCAGCGTCACGCCGGTCAACGACGCACCCGTAGCGGCCAACGACACCGGGTCGGCCACTGAGGCGGGCGGCACCGCCAACGGCACCGCAGGCACCAATGCGACCGGCAACGTTATCACCACTGGGCCGGGAGCCGACAGCGACGTCGACAACGCCACCGTCTCGCTGCTGGTTTCGGCGATCCGCACCGGCACCGAGGCCGGCTCGGGCACCAGCGGCACGGTCGGCACCGCGCTGGCAGGCCAGTACGGCACGCTGACGCTCAACCCCGACGGCAGCTACAGTTATGCCGTCAACAACAGCAATGCCTCCGTCCAGCCGCTCAATGCCGGCGGCACGCTGACCGACACCTTCACCTACACAGTCAAGGATCCGGGCAACCTTACCGACACAGCACAGCTCGTCATCACCATCAACGGCGCCAACGACGCGCCCGCGAATGGTGTGCCAGCTGCACAGACGACCAACACGAACACGGCAAAGGTGTTCAGCACGGCGAACGGCAACGCCATCAGTGTTACTGATGTGGACAATACCAGCCATACAGTGACGCTGGCCGCAACCAACGGGGCCATCACGCTCAACGGCACTTCTGGCCTGTCGTTCACAGTCGGCGACGGCACCTCTGACGGCACGATGACGTTCAGCGGTACGGATGCCGCCATCAATGCTGCGCTGAATGGGCTGAGTTTCGCACCGACATCGGGCTTCAGCGGCTCGGCGTCCATCCAGATCGCAACCAGCGACGCTGGAGCGCTAACCGACACGGACACGATTGCAATTTCCGTGAATTCCGTAAACAGCCCAAATCCGTTCACGCTGACGACGGGCACAGATACCGTTTTCTACACCTCCGGCACAAACAACGTAAATGGAACAGATGCCACTTTGAACAATGGCGACAAGATAACGGGCGGTTCAGGCAACGATACGTTGACGATATCCGACGGCAGCCTCGGGACCCATACATTTGGGGACGGCACGGGAAGTACTACGCTGCTCACGAACTTCGAATCGCTCGTTTTTATCGATTCCAACAGCGGAAATCATACCGACACGTTCATCTTCGCGTCCACCTTCCAGAACAACGGAACGCTGACGATTGACGGTTCCGGCATTACAGGAAACGGAGACCTTGTCGTCGACGCAAGCGCAGTCACGACCGGGGCCTTCAATATTACCGGCAGTTCCGGAAACGGCGGTGATGACACCCTGACCGGCGGATCCGGCAATGACACGATCAACGGCGGTGGAGGCAACGGAGACGACACCATTACGGGCGGCGGCGGCGCCGACACCGTAACGGGTGGCGGAGGTGCGGACACCTTCATCGTCAATTCCGGACAATCGGTGGCCATTGTCGGAGGTAGCGGCAACGCCGGTACGATCACAGGGTATGATGTGGTTACCGATTTTGCCTCGGCCGCGGACTTCCTCGATTTGCAAGGGACCCCGGCAGCCGCGACGGGCGCGAACGTCAATGGAACCGATTCGACGCTGACCATTAGTGGTCAAACCATAAAGTCGCACACGATTTCGAACGGCATCATCACCTTTGATGATGCCAACAGCTTCAGTGCAGCGCTAAATCTGAGTGCCACCGACACGTCGCGAGTCGCCGCTGCAGTTCAGTATTTGCAAAACAACGATATCGGCGCTGCGGGTGCGACGGTGGCGTTCACCGCTACGATAAACGGAACGGCCCACACCTATGTCTACGAACAAGTTGGTGCCACCCCGAATTCGGCGAACGACATTCTTGTCGATCTCTCCGGGGTCACAGTGGCCAATCTTGCCACATTGATCACCAACACCCACGTAAAGCCCGCCGGCGTTGCCGGAGAGCCTATCAATCTGGCCCTAACGAACCCTTCGGGGGATGTCGCGAATGCCATCGTGGTCGTCGTCTCCGGCGTCCCTGTGGGCTGGAGCATCAGCGGGGGTACCGACAACGGCGACGGCACATGGACAGTTCAGAGCAACGATGTGCAATCGCTGACGGTCACCACGCCGGCCGAATTCAGCGGGGCGGCTCTGCTAGACGTCTCGATGACTTGGACGAATGCAGACGGCACGATCGGAACCAAGTTCGTCGCCGACAATGTCGAAGCCTATGCGTCGGGTTCGCCGATTTTTGCCTGGTCCGGCGACGACGTGCTGACCGGCTCGCATGGCAACGACCTATTCGTCTTCTCGCAGCCGATTGGCAACGACACGGTGCACAACTTCGACACGGCCGCCGACCATGTCGATCTCATCGGTTATGCCGGTTTTGCGAGCTTCGCCGACGTCCAGGCGCACATGGCGGACGATGCCAACGGCAATGCGATGATCACGCTTGGAGATGGCCAGTCGATCACGCTCGACGGGGTGCATTCGAGCGCGCTCACAGGAAGCAATTTCGTCTTCGACCAGACGCCAGTGATGAACAATGCCGGGACCATGACGATCAGCGACGGCGCGCTGCTGCCACTGAGCGGCACAATCAACAATACCGGCCTTATCTCGCTCGAATCGGCCGGCAACGACACCCTGCTGCAGCTGATCCAGCACGGTATCACGCTGCAAGGTGGCGGACAGATCGTCCTGTCCGACAGCGATGCGAACGTGATCTCGGGCACGGCTGCCGATGTCACCTTGACCAATGTCGACAACACCATCTCCGGCGCTGGCCAACTCGGCGGCGGCCTGCTGGGTCTGAACAATCAGGGCACGATCATCGCCACCGGCACCCATGCACTGGTTATCGACACCGGCAGCAGCACCGTCGTCAACTCGGGAACGCTGGAGGCGACGGGATCGGGTGGCCTGACGATCAACGGTGCCGTCGCCAATTCCGGATTGATCTGGGCCAATGGCGGCAATGTCGCGATAGGTGGTCAGGTTACCGGCGACGGCGATGCCATCATTGGAAACATGTCACAGCTGGAATTTCACGCCGCCTCGTCCGCAGACGTCATTTTCGGTGTGGATGCAGCCGGCACACTGCGGCTGGATGATTCATTTGATTTCAGCGGAAGCATCGCCGGCATCACCAATGACGACAAAGTAGACCTCGGAGATATCTGGTTCAGCACCGGAACATCCGCTGTCTATCAGGCAAACCAGGATGGAAGTGGAGGAACGTTGACTGTTTCGGACGGCACCCATGATGCCACGCTCCACATCATCGGCACTTACGATGCGGACAGCTTCACCGTAGCAGACGACGGCGCTGGGCGGACAGTGGTTGGGTACAATCCGGCGGACGACTTCCACTTCGTCTGACGTTGAAGGCCGCAGGCCCAATGTGAAGCGGGCGCCGGATCAATCCGGCGCCCGCTTCACATCTGAACTCCGATATCCAGGAGGCGGGGCGGTTATCTCTCCCGGAAGGCGCGTTGGAACGAATCCACCAAGGGTTTGGTCAGATAAGCCAGAAACGTTCGTTCGCCCGTTGAGATGAATGTCTCGACCGGCATGCCCGGATAGATCTGCTCGGGCTTGACCTGCGGTGGCAGCTTGTCGGCCATTTTCAGCCGGACGGTAAAGTAAGGCAGTCCCGTGCTGGGTGTGATCAGCCGATCCGCCGAAATGTAGAACACCTTTCCGGGCACTTTTGGCGTCGTGCGCGCATTGAGCGCCGTGAACATCATGTTCGCGTCCTGCCCCACCCGGATTGAGTCGATGTCTTCGGGCTTTATCTTGGCCTCGATGATGAGCTCGTTCGTGGTCGGCAGAAGCTCCATCACCACCTCCCCCGCTCGGATGACGCTGCCTTCGGCATTGTAAAGCGATCGGACGATAATGCCGTCCACCGGCGCCCGGATGGTCGTCCGCTCCAGGACTGACCGAGCAGCGTTGATTTGTTCCTCGAGGTCCGCGACCTGGGCCCGTGCTTTGTTCAGCTCCGTTACAGCATCCTCGACCCGGCTGGTTGTAAGCCGTTCAATCTGCTGACGCGCCTCTACGGTCTGGGTCGCCGAGCTGGCAATCTGCGCTTCCAGAGATCCTGCCTGGCCGACCAGTTCGGCAGTGCTGCGCAGAAGATCGGTGTACTCGGAACGATTTGTGAGTCCTTTATTCAGCAGGTCTTTTTTTCTTTCCGTCTCCTCGTTGACGATCGCAAGCTGATTTTCCGCTGCTTCCTTCTGAGCTTTTAACCCGACAACGGCGTCCTGAAGAGCTGCCACCCTTTGCTTCAGAATCCCCTGTTCCGCGCCATAACGCGCTAGCCGTGCCTGAAATTCCTTGTTTTGCTCTCCGAAGACACCGCTGTATTCGGAGGCGCCTGAATAGGCTCCGAGGTCACTGGACAAGACAATTTTCTGAAGGCCGTCCCGCTCCGCTTCGAGCCGAGAAATTTCAGCTTTTTGTGCCACCCACTGCTTGAGAACGCGGTTGAGCTGGGACTGCGCCACCGTCGGATCGAGGACGATCAGGGCCTGGCCTCTTAGTACCCTGTCGCCCTCCCGAACCTTGATGCTGCTGACCACGCCTCCCTCGAGGTGCTGGATCATCACATTCTGCCCAGCTGCTGCGACCACACCTGGCGCGATCGTCGCTCCAGCAATTGGTGCCATAGCTGCCCAGAATCCGAAGCCGAGCAAGAAAACCGCCACGCTTCCATATCCCATCAGCGTGATCCGATCTGTGCTGGTGTCGACGTTGCGTTGCCAGCGATACGTCTTGGCGTCCCTCTGAATGGGTTGGCTAGGAACCGTCATTCGCGACCTTTACCTCCACGCGAGCAGGTGACGGGAAAGGCACCACTCCTTCGTTGTCATGCGACTGAGTGGCCGCGGCCGTCGCTGCTTGGCCCCGTCGCTCGGCAAGTCGGTCGAGCACGTCCTTGGTCAATCCGTAGATCTCAACCTGGCCATTGCGCAGCATGAGGATGCGATCGCATTTGGCTGCGAGCGAAGGCCGATGGGTTATGACGAGCACGGTCGTTTTTCGTGCACGCGCCTGGAGGATCGCCCGCTCGAGTGCGGCTTCGCCGTCGGAATCAAGATTTGCATTGGGCTCGTCGAGAACCAGTACCTTGGGATCGCCGTAAAACGCGCGCGCAAGTCCAATGCGCTGACGCTCGCCGCCCGAGAGTCGAACGCCGGTCGGGCCGATCACCGTCGAATATCCATCCCTTTGACCCAGGATGAGCTCATGCACTTGGGCCCGTTGGGCTGCTTGGATTAATTTCTCATCAAGCGCATCCGGCTCAAAACGAGCAATGTTCTGGCCGATGGTTCCGGGGAAGAGTTCCACATCCTGCGGAAGGTAGCCAATATGACGGCCGAGTTCCTCCGGATCCCAATTTCGAATATCGCCGCCATCGATGCGGACTACCCCGGAACGCGGCTCAATGGCGCCGACTATGAGGCGCGCCAGCGTCGATTTTCCAGCCTGGCTTGGGCCAACGATCGCGACTGTTTCGCCAGCGGCGACCTCAAAGGTCAAGCGCTTTATCAGCGGCAGCGAGCTGTCGGCAGAACCCGGAAGGTAGTAGACTATTTGGTCTGCGCTCAACGCCCCTTCAGGCGTTGGCAAGGTAACATTTTCCTTTGGTCTGGGCCTCGATTGGACAGCTGAAAGTCGCTTCCATGCAAGATTGGCGTCGATGACCTGCCGCCAACTTCCAATGATCTGATCAAGCGGCTGCAATGCGCGCGCCGAAATCATCGACGACGCAAAAATCATACCGGCGGTTATCTCGTTGTGGAGGACCAGATAAGCACCGACGCCCAATATCGCGATTTGCAGTACCGATCGTGTGGTGCGGGAAACACCGCCGTAAAATGCGTTGGTGCGAGCGAGCCCATCGGAGGCGTGCAGGGAGCCGGCAAAACGACTGCCCCAGAACTCTATCGCATTGGACACCATGCCGAGTGCGCGGACCGTTTCGAAGTTTCGCGCAAAGGCCTGCGCCGAATTCATTGCCGCGCCGAGACTCTCCGCCGCCTCCTTGCCAGGCCGCGAACTCGCGACCTGGTTCAGCACGGCGATGGAAACCATGAGAACCGCTCCAACGACCGTTACAAGGAAGAGCAACGGGTGGATGAAATAAAGCAGGCCCACGAAGATTGGCCCGAAAGGGAGGTCGAAGAGAAAGAAAATCGTTCGTGAAGCGATGAAACCTCGCAGGGTGGCTAAGTCCCGCAACGCCTGGACATCGCCGAGTCCAGCGCGGGGGCCACCCATTGCCGCGAGAAAAGACGATGTGCCCAAAGACACATCCAGTCGCGCGGCGAGTCGGCTTGCATACACGCCCCGAACGACTTCGAGCACTCCGAAAAGCAAAAGCGACGAAAGCGCAAGCAAGGTTAGGTAGGTGAGAGTATCCAGGTTGGCGGCGGGCAAAACTCGATCATATACCTGCAGCATATAGAGAGGCAGAATTAACACGAGGGTGTTCATCACTGCGGAGAATAGGCCCATTTCGACCACGCTCCTCGACAGCACCTTTCGGCTTGTAGAACTGGACATGCCCGAATTTGCCCCCCGGCGAACAACACGCACATTAGACAATCTTTATATATCATGCGAGATCGTCACGCTATCGGCTGCGATTCTTTTGATAGCCATAGTAAAGACCGCCAACGCGAGCCGAGGCTCCATATCATCACTTTTGCGAGCGGCTATCGACCTGCCTAGCTTCACACACGTATTGGGCGCGCGCTTGTTCGCTTGCGCATCACCGGGTATCCAATTAATTGAAACCGAAGAGGACTTGGCTGCCTCTGCAGGTGAAAAGTGCTGACCTTCCCAGCGTTCTATCTCGCGTCGTGCCTGCTCGCGCTTCTTGCGCTCGTCGCCGTTCTCGAGCTCGGCCTGCTTCCGGCACTGCTTTCGGGCCTTCTCGTGTTCAACCTCGTTCATTTCGCCGCACCGATGCTCCATCGAATCGGGGTCTCCAGCAGCCTGACCAAAAGCCTTGCGCTGACCTTGGTGGCATTGATTTTCGTGCTCCTGATAGCCGCTGCGATCTTTAGCGGCGTGTCGCAATTGACTGGCGGTTCGGAGAACGTCGTGACACTCCTCAAGAAGATGGCGAGATCATCGATACCGCGCGCGTCCATCTCCCAACTTGGGCGATGGACTATTTTCCGTCGAACATCGAGGAACTGGAAGTCTTCGCTGCCCGATGGCTCCGCGAGCATGCCGGCCAGCTTCAACTCGTCGGTCGGGATTTCGGCGTCCTGGTGCAGCAGGACGAAGCCGGCACGCTAGCGATACTGAAGGATCGACGGAAAACCGTTCTCGAACCGACGGTCGCCAATCACGGTGGCCGGATCATCAAGCTGGTAGGTGATGGTGCTCTCATTGAGTTTGCCAGCGCTGTGGACGCAGTCGAGTGCGCCGCACGGCTGCAAGAACGCATGGCTGCCGGAAATGCTGACCAGTCGGACGGTCTCCAGATCGTGCTGCGCATTGGAGTCAACCTGGGCGACGTCGTAGTCGACGGCGATGATCTCTACGGGGACGGCGTGAATATTGCGGCGCGGTTGGAAGCCCTTGCCGATCCCGGCGGCGTTTGGATTTCAGAAGACGCTTACCGGCAAGTTCGAGGTAAGCTCGCGCTTTCGTTTGACGATCTTGGTGCTCGGGTTCTCAAGAACATCGCCGAACCGGTCCGCATCTATSGGGTCACAAACACRCCGGCAGTAACGGTTACGGCGACGACSACTTCGACACCTGAGAAGCCTTCGATCGCCGTGCTGCCGTTTGCCAACCTGTCGGGCGATCCTGAGCAGGACTACTTCGCCGATGGAATCGTCGCGGACCTCATCACCCAACTGTCGCGACTGCGCGATCTGCTGGTCATTGCTCGGAACTCGACCCTCATGTTCAAGGGCCGAACTGTGCGGGTTCAGGATGTGGCGCGCGATCTGGGGGTACGCTTTATCCTTGAGGGGAGTGTGAGGCGCGCAGGGAACAGAATTCGCGTAACGGCTCAGCTGATCGATGGCGCGTCGGGTGGGCATGTTTGGGCCGAGCGCTATGACCGGGAGCTCACCGACTTTTTCGAACTTCAAGACGAAATCACCAAAGCCGTCACCGTTGCACTCCAGGTTAACTTGACCGAAGGCGACACAGCRCGGATCGCGGCCGAAGGGACCCGCAACTTGGAGGCGTGGGAAGCCTTCCTGCAGGGCCAGACCGCAATACTGAAGTTCACAAAGCTCGACAATATCCAAGCACGATTCTTCTACGAACGAGCCGTACATCACGATGCAAACTATGCGCTCGCCTTCGTTATGCTGGCGCACACCCATTGGTTGGATGCGCGGCTTGGCTTCACCCCCGATCCGGCGATCTCTCTTGGGCTAGCAAAGGCGGCTCTTCAGCGTGCRGAGGACCTTGTAGGCGAAACCGGCGCAGTTCTGCACTACAAGGGAAATGCTGCGCTGATGGAGCGGCGCCACGATGAAGCCCTTGAATTCCACCGCCGCGCGGGCGAACTGGCGCCGAGCGACGCCTACTGCGCGGCCGCATTCGGCATGACACAGGTCTATAGCGGCGATTTTCAGGGAGCCATAGCAACCCTGAAAACCTCGCGGCGACTCAGCCCATACGCCATCAACTGGGCTATCTACTACCTCGCCTGGGCCGATCTCTGGCAGGGCGATCTGGAGCAAGCGCGGTCCGATGCTGCGCTCTACCTGGCGCGCGAGYCACACGAGCCTTTTGCCTACATCTTATCGGCAATCACCGCTGCCGCCACTGGCCGGCTCGACGCCGCCCGCGGTCACATCACCGTCCTGCTTGGCAAGCATCCGGAGATGACTCGCTCTGGTGTTGCCGCCGCACAGTTCTATCGCGATCCCGAGCGCCTGCAGCGAATTATGGCTTGGCTCAAGGATGCGGGTCTGCCCGAATGACAGGAATTTTCTTGGTCACTTTCTACAGGTCTGTATGTGACACGAAGCGGTCACTAGCACCTCGCCACCGGACTGACCGCTTTCCACCCCATGGTGGTCGGGGCCGTTGAGATTGATAACCCGTCGAAGCGGTCATCCGCGTCGCGCCGGATGACCGCTCAACGTCAGATTTCGGTCCGCTCTGCCAAGAGCAGCGCGTCCTCCACGTCGACCCCCAGATATCGGACCGTGTTCTCAATCTTGGAATGTMCGAGCAGTATCTGGATGGCGCGGATGTTTCCCGTCGCCTTGTAGMTCATCGACGCCATGCACTATTGAGATAGGACGATGCCGCGTCGGAAACTTCTGTCCGCACGTGCAATGGCCGTAGGGCCAATATCGGCTATACGAAATTCGGAGGATGATGGCTGCTGCCCCTACGTCAGGTGGAGGGAAATCAGCCATGAAGATCGCTGTCTTGCCGAAGCGACGCCGCTTATCGAGCCAAGTTCTTGCCTTGGCTGTGCTGGTGCTGATGACTCTCCCGCTGGCGGATCACGTGACTGCACCTTTGGCGGACGAGGACGTCTCCCCGCCCGTTGAAGACATCGCCGCCTTGCTTCTGATCGTCGGTTGTTCGGATGGTCTTTCCCAATGCCATGAACTGCCCGCCCCGGTTTCCATCTTCGAAACGAAGGAGGATTGCGATCAGCAACTTCCAGACTCGCTCGGAGCCTTTACTGGGCAATTCGAACAGGTCTACGCACAATGCCTTTCGGTTGACCCGGTCATGGAAGATGAGGATGCCAAGCTCGTCTGGGAGGTTCACCCCGACGGAACCCTAACTGCCTCGGTCGAGGTAGCACCACCGCAGAGGATTGAACCAACCAGCACGGTTGCCCTTATTCGCCCTTAGAAACGGCTATTGACCCGGCACGGCGTTAATGCGCGGGCAAACCTCTAACGCACCAGAACCACCATAAATTCATGGCCGTCGGCAGATGTCCGCTTTGATGCATTGCGAACTCGAATTGGACGCGCGAGGCATCACCAACTATCGGACAAGAGGAAGTCTGATCCGGAACGACGCACCGCCGTGATCCTGATTTTTCGCACATATCAGTCCATTGTGCGCCTCGATAATAGTGCGCGTGATGGACAGCCCCATGCCCATGCCTTCCGCCTTGGTGGTGAAAAATGGTTCGAAGACCTCTTCCAATTTGTCTTCGGGAATGCCCGGTCCGCGATCAGACACGCACAACTCGGCAAACTGTTCAACGCGCGAAGTCCGGATGCTGATGGTGTGATTTTCGCTCGGCGTCTCGTTCATCGCGTCGATCCCGTTCACGACAAGATTCACAACGACTTGTTGAAGTTGAATGCGGTCGCCGAGGATCGGAAGCGCATACGGTGTGATCACGCTGAGGAGTTCGACTTTTCGGCCGATTGCTAGCGCCGAAAGAAATTCGACGGTTTCCCGTGCGAGGTCGTTGAGGTCGAGGCTTTTCAGTTCGAAGGGTGCCTTTTTCAGGAGGCTGCGCATCCTCTGGATGACGTCGGTAGCGCGCCGGTTATTCTGCAAGATATCGCTCACGATGTCGCCGAGTTCAGGGATGTCGGGGCTCGGCGATTTCAGGATGAATTCCGCGGATTCGGCGCTCATCAGAATAGCGCCGAGCGGCTGGTTTATTTCGTGGGCAATGGAGGCGGTCAGCTCGCCGGCGGTCGAGACGCGGCCGACATGAGCAAGCTCTGCCATGCGCTGCCGGGACTGGACTTCGGCCACTTGACGCCGACGATGCTCACGCAGCAGGACTGCAATAAGCCCGGCCTGTATCAGAACAACCGCAGTCACAAGGGCAATTTGCCAGGGATACCGTTCCAATTCGGTTAGCTCTTGGAAGTAGATTTGGCTCTCTGGAGGGAGACGGGCCTCGCTGATACCCCAGCGTCGCATCTGCTGCCAGTCGAACATTAGCTTACTGCTGGAGACTTCGGAAAAGTTTTGCTGAGGCACCGCGCCTGTCAGCAGCCGCAGAACCATCTTGGCTGTCTCAGCGCCATGCGCGGTGAAACTATACAGGCTTCCCCCTACGATACCGCGACCGAGGTATTGATCGACAAAGGCATAGACGGGCACGCTTGCCGCGTTGGAAACACGTTCAACGACCTCATGTGGAACGACGGGATGGCCGCTGCCGTCTCGAAACATCGAGACGAAGAGGACGATGTCTCCGTGCGGCAAATGCGAAAGCCTCGCGAGAAGCTGTTCCAGGGGGAGTTCGGACAGGTAAGTAAACGAAACCCGGTTTTCATACGGACGGAACTCCTTCTGCGCCGCCGCGAGAAGGCTCTTGTCGAAGTCCGTCGTGCCGGAAACGACAACAACGCCTTCGGTCGCGGGCTGGAGACGAAGTGCAACCTCAAGTGTCGGCGCAAACTGCCTCTTTACAAGAACGCCGAACACGTTGCGTGGGAGCGCACGCGTGCCAAGTTGTCCTCGATCAAGCCCGCAGAACACAATTGGTGTGTTCGGAAATATCTGATCACCGTAGTTCAAAAGGAAATTAAGCGCAGGGGCCATGACGGCAACTGCTACGTCGATCTTCTTCTCGGCATATTTTGCACGGAGGAAGTCCCGCAGCAGCGTGTTGTAAGAATCTGAGCCAAATCGGGACAAATCCATCGACTCGCGATAGACCTCGATTGGCTCGGTGGAGTTGGACTGCAGTGTATGGACTAGTTCCGCGCTCAACACCGATAGACCAGGCAGTTCGACCCGTTCGTCAAAAAGCAGAACGATATTCCGCGTGGCAGCCGACACCGGCAAACAGCCAGCTATCGATATGGCTAAGCTCGCGCAGGCAATTAGAAGGTTGGCGCGCAGTCTCATGGCGAGCGGCAACACGAACCTGCTGCAGGATCGGATCTGAGCGGCAGTCTCGCCAATTGAGGTCAAAAGAATGACGGCGGCGGCGATCCACATATTGACCAGCCGCCTCATCCTCGATGTGTCCCATGCTTCTATGCAGCCTCGATGGGTCGCGATCAGTCTGTCTAGGATTTCGCGAGCATCCAAGGTAACTGCCATGCACTCGATGACCAGCCAGTCGAGGCTGAGACTGCCGCTATTGGCGAGCATTGGCAAGACCGAGCCCGGCGATGTGGGCATCCATTGTCCGAAAGGCGGAGATGCGACCCCAACAGGAGCGTGCAGAAAGGTCGAAAATTAGCAAAATAGACCTCCGGTGCTGGGCAACTGCGACCTCCAGCGTGGTTGCCGCTAGTGTCTGCTTTCAGTGGTTGGCAGGACTGGGTTCTACGGCCGAGATGAGGGGCACAGCTGCCGTTCACGTCGCGGCAGAAGCAGATCCGGTTTGGGGGCCAGAAGCGGAAGTTCGCTTCAGCGTCGACCGGCGCYGATCAGCCCTGCATGATGGATTGCAGGATGGCCTGCATGTGCTCTTCCAGGTCGAGTTCGCCCGTGCCTCAACGGGCAATAGGTAGTCGGCCTTGGCCCGGCGGTCGCCTCGGCTGGTCGCAGAATAAGAACAGATGGCCAGCAATGCTTGCTCTTCATACCGGTCTGCGATCTTGCGGTCGTGCCAACTGCTGCCCGCTCGATAAACAACCCGATGGAGTACGGCATAGGCGGTGTCATGGGCTGAGATATGGGCACACCCGTCTTGCGGCACGGTACAAAGTTTTGCGCTGAGCCGCCAAAGGCTCATAAAGCGTTAATCGCGTCGTGATACCGGACGACCGTGGCCGACCAGAATGAGCCTGTTTTCCGACAACTCGCAGCGGCGCCGACTACGGCCGGCCTGGCCACGCGCCTCGCCGTAGCCGAACTCCGACGCCGCGGCATCGATCCGGCCCCTTTGCTCGCCCGCGCCGGACTGTCAGCGGTCGCCCCCGATCACGACGGTCGGATCGATGTCAGGTCGCAGATCGAATTCCTCGAGCAGGCTTCGCGCACCCTCGGCGACGACTTCCTCGGCCTGAACCTGGCCGAGCAATTCGATCTGCGCGAACTCGGCATGCTCTACTACGTCGCCGCCTCGTCGCATTGCCTCGGCGATGCTCTACGCCGCCTCGAACGGTACGCCCAGGCGGCGAATCATGCGTTGATCTTGCGGATGCACAAGGGCTCGACCTTCCGGCTCGCGCTTTCCTATGCAGGCGTGCCGCGGCACCTCGACCGGCACCAGATGGAGTCCTTCGCACTGACGCTCGTCCGGCTCTGCCGGCAACTCGTCGGCCACAGGATTTCTCCGCTCGTCGCGAACTTCGTCCACCAGCGCTCGGGCGATCTGCGCCGTGCGCGGAACCTCCTGGGCTGCGACGTCAACTTTGGCGTCGACTCGGACGAGTTGATACTCGACCCTGCGCTGCTGGACCGGACGCTGGTGGCCGCCGATCCATTCCTTAACCGGCTGATGGTCGAGAATTGCGAGCAGGCGATGGCCGCCCGCCCCACCAACGTGGGCCCGTTCCGCACGATAGTTGAGAACACCATCGCGCCGCTCCTGCCCCACGCCGAGGCGAGCGCGAAGAAGGTGGCCGGCAGCCTCGGGCTAAGCGAGAGGACGTTCGCACGCCGCCTCGCGGCAGAAGGGCTTAGCTTCGGGGCCATTCTGGATGATCTCCGGCGTGATCTCGCCATTCGCCACCTGGAGGAGCCGGGCCTGCAAATCTCCCAGATCGCATGGCTGCTGGGCTTCCATCAGCCAAGCGCCTTCAGTCATGCCGCGCGGCGCTGGACCGGCAAGACTCCGTCCCAGTACCGGCGTGGCTTGTCATCGTCCTAGCAGATCCTGAGCGGCGGCTGCCGCCGTTGCAGCCAATGTAGTTGATCGGCACCGCCAACGACTTGCGCCCAGCCRCCACTGTCCTTGCGTCAGTGCACAAGGCATCCACCTAAGCGAAGAACGCCAGACCCACCGGATTGAGTCCAGTCACACATGGCTCGACGCCGTCGCTTCGGGTTGGTGCAGGAAGAAGGATCGAGGATATACTATGGCATTGCAGACGTTCGCCGCAGCGACTCGGGGCAATGAACTGAAGTCTGCGTTCTGGCAGTGTGCCGGGGCGCTGACGGCGGTGGCCGTTTTCTCGGGCATAGTGAATATCCTCGGCCTGACCGGCTCGCTCTACATGCTGCAGGTCTACGATCGCGTGATGCCGTCGCACAGTGTACCTACGCTTGTCGGCATCACCATCATCGCGGTCTTTCTGTACGCGGTCTACGGCCTGCTCGATTTCGTCCGCTTGCGCCTGCTCGTTCGGATTGGCAACGCACTCGACCAGAAGCTGCATGGCAAGGCATTCGCAGCCTCGCTGCAGCTGCCGCTGAGGGCAGGACAAGAGGGATCGCGCATCCAGCCGATCCGTGACCTCGACCAGATCAGGAGCTTCGTCTCCGGAAGCGGTCCGACCGCCTTCTTCGACCTGCCGTGGATTCCATTCTACCTCGTCATCATCTACATGCTGCATCCATCACTCGGGCTCCTAGCGACGCTTGGAGCAGTGGTCATCGTACTACTGACCCTCGTCGCCGAAGGGCTCGCGCGCGCGCCGTCAAGGCGTGCATCCGAATCGATAGTTGCCCGCACTTCCTGCTCCGACGCGGGCCGCCGCAATGCCGAAGTCATCCGCGCTATGGGCCTCTCCAACCGCTTCGGCAGACTCTGGAGTGAGCAGAACCTGCGCTTCCTGCAGGATCAGCGGCGGGTTTTCGACGTCATCGGTGCGACCGGCGCGCTTTCACGCACGTTCCGCATGATGCTCCAATCGCTCATGCTCGGCCTCGGCGCCTACCTCGTTATGGCAGGCGAGGCGTCTTCGGGCGTCATTATCGCTTCCTCTATCATGCTGGGCCGATCGCTTGCGCCAGTCGATGTCGCGCTCGCAAACTGGAAGGGCTTTATCTCTGCGCGAAGAAGCTACGACCAGCTATCCAGAACGTTGAACGCCTTTTTCGAGCAGCGTCAGCCGATGGCGCTCCCGCGACCGCAGCACACGCTGTCCGTCGAAGGCCTGACAGTTACTGCGCCAGGCCAGCAGAATGCTCTTATCCAGAACGTCAGCTTCACGCTGCAAGCGGGGACGGGGTTGGGCGTTGTCGGGCCGAGCGCATCCGGCAAGTCGACCCTGGTGCGCTCCATTGTCGGTGCGTGGCCGTCGCTGCGCGGGACGGTCCGGCTAGACAATGCAGCGCTCGAACAGTGGGATCCCGAGGCCCTTGGGCGGGATATCGGCTATCTGCCACAGGCTATCGAATTGTTCGACGGAACGGTCGCAGAAAACATCTGCCGCTTCGACAAGGATGCCGATCCCAAGGACATCCTGGCAGCGGCGCGGACGGCTGGAATCGACCGAATGATTCTCAGGCTGGCGGATGGGTTCCAGACGCGCATCGGCGAAGGCGGCAGCGCGCTCTCGGCCGGGCAGCGGCAACTCGTCGGGTTGGCGCGGGCACTCTACGGAGAACCTTTTCTGGTAGTGCTCGACGAGCCTAACTCCAATCTCGATGCCGACGGCGATGTCGCGCTCGCTACCGCCATTCAGAGCGTGCGCCAGCGTGGCGGCATTGTCATCGTCGTCGCCCACCGCCCATCGGCGCTGGCCAATCTCGACCAGGTGCTGGTGATGGCAGGCGGGACCTCGCAAGCCTTCGGCCCGAAGGAAGAAGTGCTTGCCGGCATCACCCGTCCGGTGGCCCATACGCAACAACCAGCGGCTCATTCAGCTTTGCGGCAGACCTCGACTGTCGTCCCCTTACACGATCGAAAGTGACCTCGGTGATTTCAATGTCCGTTTCAGAAAAGAATACGCATTCCGGCGAAGGCATCAGGGCCAACATCCTGTTCGGCCTGGCGGTATCGATCCTGCTCGTCGGCGGTGTCGGCGCGTGGGCGGCGAAGACATCACTCGCAGGGGCCGTCATCTCGTCGGGCACCGTTGTCGTCGAAAGCAGCGCCAAAAAAGTCCAGCACCAGACTGGTGGCGTCGTTGGTGCGATCCTGGTTCGCGAAGGCGACCGCGTCTCGGCGGGCGATGTTATTGTGCGGCTCGACGATACAACTGCCCGTGCCAACCTACAGATCATCGCACAACAATATGACCGCACGCTCGCCCGCCAGGCGCGTCTGCAAGCGGAGCGGCTGGGCTTGCCCGAGATCAAGCTGCCCAACAGCCTTGCCAGACGCGCCGGAGAGGCGGATGTCGACGCCTTGGTTGCCGGCGAGAAGGCGTTGTTCCAAAGCCGGACCAAGGCTTCGACAGGGCTGAAGGCCCAGCTCGAGGTTCGTTCGGAACAGTTGGCGAAGCAAATTGAAGGCCTGACCGCCCAGCGGGAGGCGACGGACAAATCGGCAGCGCTCGTCGAAAGGGACTACAACAGCCTTCAGACGCTCTATGAGCAAAAGCTCGTCTCGCTCGAGCGGGTAAGCACACTCCAGCTCGAGCTGTCGCGGCTCAAGGGCGAATCTGGCCGCCTTATGGCCGCCATCGCCGAGACAGAAGGCAAGATCAGCGAGACAAAGCTGCAGGCCCTCCAGGTCGACGAGGAGATGCGCAAGGACGTCAACGAGGAGCTGCGCGAGCTCGACGGCAAAGAGGTCGAGCTTGTCGAGCGCAAGGTGGTCGCGCAGGACCAGCTTGCCCGCACCGAAATCCGTGCACCCCAGTCAGGGTATGTGCAGGAGCTTGCCGTCCACACTATCGGCGGGGTCATCGCTCCGGGCGAGACAATCATGCTGATCGTGCCCGAGCAGGACCGGCTCGTGGTCGACGCCATGATCGCCCCCTCCAGCGTCGACGACGTTCGCCCCGGCCAGTCTGTGTCGATCCGCTTCTCTGCCTTCGACGCTGCCACGACGCCCGAATGCGAGGGCACCGTGCAGAGGGTGTCGGCTGACCTGATCAAGGACCCGCAGCGGCAAACTTCCTATTTCGTCGCACGCACGACCGTCGACGACCTGCAGGCCTGCTTGCAGGATGCCAGACGGCTGCAGCCGGGGATGCCAGCGGAAGTCCACATCCAGACCGGCGAGCGCGACGTCTGGTCCTATGCAATGAAGCCGCTATCGGACCAGCTGCACAGGGCGTTCAAGGAATAGTGGAGTCCGGCTGGCTGGGCCGGAATGTGTGGTACGCGCGTGGCATAAGCGCTCGTGACAGCCAAACACAAGTCTTTGGCGTGCGGCGACAGGCGCCACCCGAGCTCAATCCTTATCTGTACGTTGCAATAATAACCATCCATCGCTCTATACAGGAGAACACATCATCATGGCGCTCATCAACGCCGACATCCCTTTGGACATGTGGTCCGACTTTGACTTTAGTTCGATTAACGGTTTCACCAATTATGTGTACAGCTCAACAGATTTCAAGTTGAATTACAGTAATGGTTTGGCAGATCATTTTACAGGATACGGGTTCACCTACAATTATTATTACGACAACTACTATAATATATATGTACAGCCGAACGGCGGTGGCATCGTTACCAGCTACCACGTCGATGACGCCTACGGCTATGAGCCAATCACGATATCCGGCATCAGTATTCCGTTTAGCGCAATCCTTGATGCTGCCGCCACCTACTCGAGGGCGGACGACGCAGCAGTCGTCGTGACTGCGCTGGCCGGAGCCGACACTATCTTGGGTAGCATCTACGCGGACAGGCTCGACGGGTTTGGCGGGAACGACACAATTTACGGCTACGACGGGAACGACGCTGTCTACGGCAGCGCCGGCAACGACTATCTCAGCGGGATGGCAGGCAACGACTACCTCAACGGCGGCACGGGCGCCGACACGATGGTCGGTGGCGCAGGCAACGATGTCTATATCGTCGATAATGCCTCCGACATCGTCAACGAGGGCCTCGCCGGCTCGACCGGTATTGACACAGTGCAGTCGTCGATCAGCTTCAGCCTCTCCGACACTGCGCACGTATTGGGCTCGGTCGAAAACCTGACGCTGCTCGGATCTGCCAACATCAACGGCACCGGCAACTCGATTGCCAACATCATCACCGGCAACACTGGCAACAACATCATCAACGGGCTCGGCGGTGCCGACACGATGAGCGGCGCCCGGGGCAACGACACTTACTATGTCGACAATGCCGGCGATCACGTGATCGAGGCCAATGGCCAGGGCACTGATAACGTGCAGGCCTACGTTTCCTTCAACCTCTCCGGTCAGGAACTGGAGAACCTGGCGCTGCGCAGCGCGGCTTCTATCAACGGCACCGGCAATTCCATCGCCAATGTCATCACCGGCAATTCCGGCAACAACGTCATCAACGGCCTGCTCGGCAACGACACGCTGTCCGGCAGCACCGGCAACGACAGCTTCCTCTTCACCACGGCGCTCAACGCCTTGAGCAATGTCGACCGCATCACAGACTTCTCGGTGGTCGACGACACTATCCGGGTCGATAACGCCATCTTTGCAGCGCTTGGCGGCAACGGCACGCTGACGGCCGACCAGTTCGTCAAGAACACAACTGGCCTTGCGGGTGACGGCAACGACCACATCATCTACGAGACCGACACCGGCTGGCTCTATTATGACAGCAACGGCAGTGCCGCTGGCGGCTCGACCCATTTCGCCACGCTGGCTGCAAACCTTGCGCTCACCAACGCGGATTTCCTGGTGATCTAGTCCCTCCATTTGGGGGCCTGTAGCTCCTCACCGCGCTGACTTCCCACCGCTGCGGGGCCCATCAAGCGCGTCCCCGCCTGCGGGAGGGAGGACACCGGCCGAGGCCGCCTTAGCGAGTTCGCAGGGTGCAGGTACGAACGGCAACACCGCAAATTCGCGTTGGTTTCTTCCCCAGGGGCTCGGCAGCCAGGCTGCTAGCAAGACGGCCAGCCTCGCTTTGAACCCTATGAAGGCGATGCGAATCGCGCGCCTGCCAGGGGCCCCATAAGCCACCCCCAACCCCCTCCACCGACGAACCCGGCGGGGCGGGTGCCATTAGAACGCGCCGCGTAGGCAGACAGGCCAGCGCGCGTCAGCAACCGCGCGGGATCGATGTTGTGTCGCTCAAGCTCAGCAGAGGCCAAGCGCGCGGCCAGACCTGCCGCAGTCGGTATGGCTGCCAGTGTTCGAACGACCGCYGCACTCTGTTCGACCACTGGCGCACACCTCTCGGACCCGCTCGACCCTCACATTATGAAGCTTGGCAGCTAAGCGCAAATACTTGTCGCAGCGTTGCAAGATCAATTCGGACGAATCATCGATGCGAACGGTACGCAGGAAAAAGATCCAACCGCAGGCGCTGAACGGCTGGCGGAAACTGGGACGTGTTTTCGCGATCCTGTTCCTGCGACTGACGACAGGACACCTGCGTCGAGGAGGCGGCGGCGCAAAGGGATCCAACTTTGCGCCGCTGTCCTCCGAGCCGATTAATCAAAGCATGAAGAAATTGGCGGGGACACGACGTCAGGCGGCGCCCAGGCAAGTCGAATGGACTATTCGCACATGACGATCTGCGCAGTGGCACCAAGCAGCAAGATTTTGGCGTCGCGACCCAACGGGCTGTGCCACAGGGTTCCCATCTAGCTGGTCATTCAGGCTAACTGCTCCCGATCTTCATAGAGCTGTGACAAACCAAATGTCAGATAGATTTCGATTGGACGTCGCCCTCTACATCGCAGCTGCGGCGCGTGTGGGACGCAAGGTAACTTATGGAGAGCTGAGCGCCAAGTTTGGCGACCTGGCAAACGGCTGGGGACCAGTCCTCGCCGTAATGGCTGGCCGGCTGCACAAACGGGGCGGCCCGCTATTGCCTGTGTTGGTGGTTTCCGTGGACACAGGGCTGTCGAGCGAAACAATTTATCGCCAGTTTGGGCTGATGGGCGACGCGGCGACGCGGCGACGCGCGCAGAACAGCGGAAGTGCTATGATTTCAACTGGCCCGGATTCTTCTTCGGATGGGTCTCGAAGGAAGGTGGTATGCCCGCCAGGTATCGCGCTAGCGAACGCCGAAGCAACGAACTCTGCGAACCGATCATTGACGCCGAGGCGCGCTAACGCTTCTGGCCTTGAGGCAGTGAGACACGGACAACAATCCCCGACAATCTAGCTCAGGTCATAGCTCGTGCGGACCGGCCACTTTCTGACACCAGCAACTGATCGCCGGCGAAGCTCGGCTGCAATGGCGCGAGTCATCTATTTGCCCGGACTACGATCAAAGCGGGTTCTGTGCCTCATTCAAGCACCAGATGTGGTAACCGCCTTGCTTGTGTACGGCGCCCTCGACCTCCTTTTCGAAGCCGGGGAAGCGCTCGCCCCATTCCTGAAGGGCACGGATGAACGAGAGCCAAGGGCCGTCAACCGGGCCCATGCGCTCACCGGGCATCACGATGGGTATGCCGGGCGGGTACGGCATGATCCCGACCGCGGTGACGCGGCCCGCAGTCTTGTCCAACTTGAGCAGCTCGGCATTTCCACTCTGCAGCTGCTGGAATGCGGCACGCGGCGTCGTCACGATCTCGGGCAGGTTTCCAAAGGCGGCGGCCTGAAGCGCATCTACGCGCATCGCCCGCATCGCCTCGAACATCTCGTCAGCAAGATCGCGGAGGCCCATGTCGCGGTAGCGATCCGGCGCGACTGCGACGATTGCCGGCAGTACCTGTGAAAGCGGCGCGTTCGCGTCGTAGTCGGTCTTGAAGTCCAGCAGCGTGCTGATCAGTGTGCCCCACTTGCCCTTCGTTATGCCCATGGTGAAGAGGCACAGCACCATGAAGTCAGTCGTGCGTGAGGGTATCGTGGCATTGCGGCCGAGATAGGCAGACACCACGGGGGCCGGAATGCCCCGCTCCAGCAGTTTGCCGTCGTCACCCATGCCCGGCGTAACGATGCCTGCCTTGATGGGATCAAGCATACACCAGTTCTCCTCAAGGTCGGCGAATCCGTGCCACGCTGCGCCAGGTTCAAGGACCCAGGCCTCCGGGTCGTTGGCCAGCTGGTCGCGGTCGGCATCGGCGAAGTCGACCATTGCACCGGTCTTCGCGTCGCGAGCTTGCGGGGCGTTCCAGGGATGGAAGAACCACTCGTCCCTGCCCGCAAAGTGGCGATGCACCTTTGCCAGCGCCATGCGGAAATCCACTGCCTCTCTGATGACCTCCTGGGTAAGCGTCCGGCCACTTTCACCGTCCATCATTGCAGCGCCGACTTCGTTCGACGCGAACAGCGAATAAAGCGGTGACGTCGTCGCCTGGATTACAAAGGATTCGTTGAAGCGGCTGTGTTCAACGGGATTACGCCCGTTGCGTATGTGGATGAAGGACGCCTGAGACAGCGCCGCCAGCAGTTTGTGCGTCGAGTGCGTAGCGAAAAGTGTGGGACCATCCTTGGCACGGGTCTTAGGGTCGCCCCGCATCGCATGGCGACCGGCGTACATGGCATTGAAGCGGGCATAGCCATACCACGCTTCATCAAAGTGCAACCTGTCAATGGTTTTGCCCAGCTCGGCCTCGGCTGCCTCGGCATTGAGACACATGCCGTCGTAGGTACAGTTCGTGACGACCGCGTAGACAGGCTTGTCGCCCTTTGCCTGCGCGCGCAACGGGTGGGAGGCGACAGCAGCGGCGATTGCCTCAGGCTTGAAGCTGTTGCGCCGTAGCGGCCCAATGATCCCGTACCGGTTGCGCGTCGGGGTCATGTAGATCGGTATGCCGCCGGAAAGCACCAGCCCCTGCTCGATCGATTTGTGGCAGTTTCGGTCGCAAAGCGCGAACTGATTCTCGCCCACGCAGGCCATGAAGATGGTCCGATTGGATCCCGACGTGCCATTGAGCACAGAGTAGGATAGATCTGCACCGAAGACGCGGGCGATGAAGGCCTCACTCTGCTTCACCGGTCCGCTGTGATCGAGAAGTGAGCCGAGATTGCCCCTTTCTATCCCGCTATCGGTTCTGAATAGGTTCTCACCAAAGAAATCGAAGAATACCCTCCCTATCGGCGACTTGGCAAAGGCAATTCCGCCCTGATGGCCGGGCGCCGACCAGGAGTGCTCGTCAGACTGGCTGTAACGCAAAAGTGCATCAGTAAACGGCGGCAGAAGTTGTGCCAGATACCGCCGGATTGCTGCGAGCGCCCGGCCGGCAACGAATGTCGCCGTGTCCTCCAGCATCCAAACGAACTCATCGGCGAGCTGCATCGCCTCGACTGTCATCGAACCCCTGGTATCACGGTCGGCCATGAGAAACACTGGTGCTCGAGAGTTGCGCGCCCGGATGGCGCGCAGCACCTCGATCGCTGCAGCGTGACTGCCCTCGTCGTTCATTCCCAGCGTCCAATCCACGAAGTAACAGTGCAGGCCGGCATCCGAGTTCACGATCGCCAGGCCGTCCTCGTATGAGGTTGCTTCAGCGACCCCTACGTTCTGGTGGCGAAACTCCTCCACCAGTTCTGCTACGGCACGCCCGCGTGAGCTGCCTGGTTTCGCCAGCTCGTCATCGACAATCAGAGCGCGCATTTTGAGCTGAATGTTCGTGCGTCCCAGCATGTCTTATGCCCTCAAAGCTTGATCAACCCTTGTGCGTCGGCGGGAACCAAGCTGACTCCCGATGAGTCTCTTGCGCTTGGCGTCATTGCAAGGCGGTGGAGGTTGACCGCGGCGGCCAAAGTGCGCTGACATCGATGAGCCACCGAGGTCACGCTAGTTCCTCCTCACTAAGATTGAGCGCTGGAGCGAGGTAACGATCAAGAATCAGGCAGGTAAGTTACCGTAGCATTGGACGGCCTCGTCCCGCGTACGTGTTGCTAGCATGTTGATGATCGTGGAATCGGACACGGCCGTCCGCCTGAGCCGCAGCACCAATGAACGAACGGCGGGGTTCAGGATCATCGTAAGATTCAAAGACGCCATTGCGGCGCAAAGCGGACCCACCTTTATGCACGCCGTTCTACGCGAGAGCACTCCCACCCTCTTAAGCGACTTTACATCATCCCGAAACTGGGCGCAGATCGAACCAGCGAGGCAGAACCGGAGAACGCCAGCTGTGCGGAGTAAGGTACGGACTGCAACGACATTGCGTGACGGCGAAATTCGCCGCCGAAATTACGCTATTGCCGCCGTTTGTACCCTCACTCCCATTCGATTGTTTCTGACCCAGCTAGATTATTGATCTACCTGGATTTTTTCTTTGCTTGCCGCTCGAAACGCCGCAAAAAATATTTTGAGGTTTCACCAACTATCGGGACCAATCGGGCGATTTTTGCACTTTACGGCGTTCGACAGCGTGCCCAAGCTGTCTCGAAAAGTACCGTCACCGCTCTACGGACGATCTAGCGAACCCCACTAGTCCCATTCAACGTGGGTCGCCAAGTTGTTTCTTGCGCCTTTTGCCTGTGGCAATTCGGAAGAACGATTCGTCAGGCGAATGAATCAGATGGCAGTACCGACGACGGCGCCAATGCCGGCCGTCAGCGCCATCGCCAGCGCGCCCCAGAATGTGACTCGAACCGTTGCCCTCAACGCATTGGCGCCGCCAGTTTTCGCACCGATGGCGCCCAGCACGGCCAGGAAGAGGAGCGAGGCAACGGATACGGTTGCGGCAAGCCAGGCGGCCGGCGAAACAAGCACCATCGCCAATGGCATGGCCGCGCCAACCGAAAATGCAGCCGCTGAGGTCAGCGCGGCCTGAATCGGTCTTGCCGTCGTCATCTCCGAAATACCGAGTTCGTCGCGTGCGTGGGCGCCGAGCGCGTCCTTAGCCATCAATTGGTCGGCGACCTGCAAGGCCTGCTTTGGCTCCACGCCCCGCCTGACATAGATGTTCGCAAGTTCCTGTCGCTCGAAGTCTCGCTGTGTCGCCAGTTCCCCTCTCTCACGCGCAAGGTCGGCTCGCTCGGTATCGGACTGTGAACTGACCGAGACATATTCGCCGGCCGCCATCGACATCGCGCCGGCGACCAGTCCCGCTACGCCGGTCACCAGAACGTTGGAGGCAGCGGCATTGGCTGCCGCCACACCAACGATCAGGCTGGCCGTCGAGACGATGCCGTCATTGGCGCCGAGAACGGCAGCGCGCAACCAGCCGACGCGCGATACGAGATGGTTCTCTGCATGCAGACGGCTCATGACGTGCGCTGCGGCCGCAGCATCCTGACAAGCACATCCGACTTCACATAGAAGTGCTGCCACAATGCGGCCGCCGCATGGAGCCCGACGACGACGATGATCACCGGCTTGGCAAGCTCGTGTATCTCACCCATCGCACGAAAGCTGAAGTACCATGCCAGTGCCCCAGTAATCGGCATCCCGAAAATAAACAGGTAAAGCAGGAAATGGGCGGCAGCGGCGATCCGCTTCAACGCCGCGCCTTCTTCGAATGGTGCAGCCGGCACGCCGCGCAATAGACGGACCGCAACCCGCCAGATCGCCAGCGCCAGAACGGTCAAACCGACATAGACATGAATATTCGCGTTGAAGATGTCGGCAGCTGCCGGCTCGGTGCCGCGCGAGAGCGCCCGGTAAGCCGGCTTGATGTCCTCGCCAATTACAAGCTGCAGGACGATCAGCACCGCGATTGCCCAATGCAGCAGTATCTGGGTTTTGGTGTATCCGGCCGGCTCGTTGGCAACAGTCATAGGCAGCTTACCTCGCTTAAGTGGACCTTCCTACCTCGCTGCTTATGCGAGAATCTTGATCTAGGACAAGTCAATTTGCCCTCTCCCCTTGAGCTTTCAAGCGCGCCCCTCCCAGCTTGAACTCGGCTGACAGCCAGTTGTCAGCTTAGTCGTGGGATATTGCACCCGAAGCGAACCAGACGGATCGCCTTGCCAGATTCAACGTGGAACACAATTCCGATGAAACAGATCGCCTTGTCACTTTTCGTGATCGCCGCCTCGGGCGCTTATGCATGGGAGCAGGCCGGCAAGGATCCGGCAAACGATATGCTTGGCGACGCGCTGCCGCCCAACGCAGTCGAAGCACCTGCCGAGCAACCAAAAGAGCCGGCATCCGCAGCGACTTTGCCGATGCTTCGGCCCCTGCCGGTGCCGATCGACCTGCGGTTCCGAACAAGGTTCCCGATTGCCCGGGAAACGACGGCGGGCATAGCAGTTTCCACCGAACGGCAAAATGATCCAGCCAAGCAGATAACGGTTCCGATGGCACCACATCAGTCGCCAACGCCACCTAAGCAGGCAGCGGCTCCGGCTGTCACCGATCCCTCGTCATTAGCATCGTCATTCGCCATAACTCCGGCCGTCTACATACCTGTCCCACAGCCGAGGCCGGCATATCCGGACGCGCCCGCACGTGTTGTCCCAGCGGGTATGCAACTGGCCGCACAGGGTTATGCCGACGGCGTCTACACCGGCCCGCCCGCCGATGCTTATTACGGCATCATTCAGATTCAGGCCCTCGTACAGGGTGGGCAGCTTACGGCGCTGAAAGTGCTGAAATATCCCTCCGATCGCCGCACCTCCATCAGCATTAACAGGCAGGCGCTGCCCATGCTGCGCGACGAAGCGATCAGCGCCCAAAGCGCCAATGTCGACATTATTTCGGGCGCGACACTGACCAGCAGGGCCTTTATCCAGTCGCTGCGCGGCGCGCTGAAGAAAGCGTCTTCCTAGTCCCATGCGAGAAACGCGAATTTTGATGGGCATGCCCGTTACGGTCGACATCGGCGGCGCGTCGAACGGTGAGCTGATCGACACCGTCTTCGGCTATTTCGAGCACATCGACCAGCGCTTCAGCACATACCGGTCCGACAGCGAGATCACGGCCATAAACCGCGGCGACGTTCCAGTCGTCGACTGGAGTGGCGAGATGATGGAAGTGCTGGCCATTGCCGAACGGACGAGAAGCGAAACCGCCGGATACTTTGATATTCGCAAGCCCGACGGTTCGCTCGATCCTTCCGGCATTGTCAAGGGCTGGGCAATCCGCAATGCGGCCGGGATTGTTCAACGGGCCGGCATCAGCGATTTCTTCATCGAGGCGGGAGGCGATGTCCAGTCCTGCGGCAAGAATGTTTCGGGCCATGACTGGAGTGTCGGCATCCGCAATCCCTTCAAAGAGGACGAGGTCGTAAAGGTCGTCTATCCCCGCGGTCGCGGTGTCGCGACCTCGGGCACCTATGTCCGCGGTCAACACATCTACAACCCGCATGGAATTGGCAGCCCGATCCAGGACATCGTCAGCCTGACCGTCATCGGCGCCGATGTGCTCGAAGCCGATCGTTTCGCCACCGCTGCCTTCGCCATGGGCCGGGACGGCATTATCTTCATCGAGCAGACGCCAGGCCTGGAGGGGTATGTCGTCGACGCCAATGGCCGCGCCACGCCGACAACCGGGTTCGGGGCCTTTTGCCTGCCATGATCAAAACAGTCGACCGATTTCTCGATCACGTGACCATGTACAGGCTGGTCCTCTACTATCTGATGGCGCTGGTCGGCGCGGCGTTCGTGCTCGGCTTCTTGAATCTCATACCGCATGATCCGATTGCACTCGCCTTCACGACGGCTTTGGCGCTGGCCGCCTGTTGGCTCACCAACAAGGTCTTTGCGCATACCTTCGCGGTACCGGCTAACAACGAGTCCGTCTACATCACCGCTCTCATTGTAGCGCTCATCCTTGATCCGGTAGCCGTCACGGACACAAAGGGGATCGCGGCGGTGGCACTCGCGTCCGTCTGGGCGATATCATCCAAGTTCATTCTCGCTATCGGCCGGAAGCACCTTTTCAATCCGGCTGCGTTGGGCGTGGCGCTGTCCGCGCTGCTGCTCGACCAACCAGCCACCTGGTGGGTTGGCGGCAATCTGGCGTTGCTTTCGCTCGTGCTCTTCGGCGGCATGCTCATTGTCCGGAAACTACGCCGGCTTGATCTAGTCTCGACCTTCGTTATCGTGGCGCTGGCGACCATTCTGGCAGCCACGGACCCATCGCAGTACTGGACCGCGCTTACTGAGACCCTGGGTTCGTCGCCTCTGCTGTTCTTTGCCTTTGTGATGCTGACCGAACCGCTGACCGCACCGACGATGCCTTGGTCGCGGATCGTCTTTGCCGCCATCGTCGGCTTACTGTTTGCTCCCAATATCCATATGGGCTCGTTCTATTTCACACCGGAACTGGCGCTACTCGCCGGCAACCTCTTTGCCTATGCGGCGGGCCCCAAGGGACGCTTCGTGCTGACCCTGGAACGCATCGAGCAATCGGCTGTCGACAGCTTTGATTTCATCTTCCGGTCGCCCCGCAAGCTCGCCTTTGAGGCCGGCCAGTATCTCGAATGGACGCTTGGCCTCGATCGTGCCGACAATCGCGGCAACCGCCGCTATTTCACGGTTGCATCAGCGCCCACGGAGGAAACGGTCCGCCTCGGCGTCAAGTTCTATCCGCAATCAAGCGCCTTCAAGCGCGAATTGATGACCATGAAGCCAGGCAGCAAGATCCACGCCGCGCAACTGGCCGGCAACTTCACGCTGCCCGCCAAGCGTGAAACCAAGATCGCCTTCCTGGCCGGAGGCATTGGCATCACGCCGTTCCGCTCGATGCTGCAGTATCTCCTTGACCGGAAGGAGGCACGGCCGATCGTGATTCTGTACGGAACCGAGAGCCAAGAGGACATCGCCTATCGCGACGTGCTTGGCGCCGCCAGGCAGGAGCTTGGCATCAAGACGGTGCATGCTGTAGCTCGAAGCGCAGAGCGGGGCCAATATGCCGGACATATAGATGAGCACCTGGTGCGCCTGGCTATCCCCGACTACCTCGAGCGGACTTTCTATATTTCCGGCCCGCAGGCGATGGTCAAGGCGCTGCGCCAGAAACTGCTGGCCATGGGCGTTCGCCGCTCGAAGATAAAAGTCGACTATTTCCCAGGCTTTGCCTGAAGCACGCTCAACTGTGTCGCGGCAAGGAAATGGTCACGACCAGACCCGGATCGGCGTTAGCCATGGCAAGGCGTCCGCCATAGGCTTCGACGATGTCGGAAACGATGGCAAGGCCAAGGCCGTTGCTGCCGCTCTTGCTGTCGAGCTGGACGCCACGCGACAAGGCGGTCTCCCGATCGGCATCGGGTATACCTGGGCCATCATCGGTGACAGTGACGATCACCTCGCCAGCGGTGGCGGATGCACCGACACGGACTGACGACTTTGCATAGCGTGCGGCATTCTCGACCAGATTGCCGAGGATTTCAGACAGGTCGCCTTCATCGATCGGCGCCGTCAGAACTTCTGCGACGTCCATCTTGAATGAAAGCTGCTTGCCGCTTGGCGTCCGTTTGACGACCGCAATGACGCCAGCCGCGACGTCCGACACCCGGCAGGATGCCTTGCCGGAGACGCCTGGCGCAAGGCGGGCACGCGCCAGCTCCCGCTCGACATGGCGCCGGATCGCTCCGGCGCTCTTCTCGATCTCGTCGGCCAGACCCGTCTCGCCTTTCATTCGCAACGTACGGATATCGGCCGACAGCACTTGCAGCGGCGTCTTCAGGCCGTGCGCCAGATCGGTGGCGCGCGAGCGGGCTCGCGCAAGAGCCTTCTCCTGGGCATCGAGAAGACGGTTGATTTCGTCGGCGAGCGGCTGCACTTCGTTTGGTGCCACCACATCGAGCCGTGCCGCTCGCTGTGCGATCACGTTTCTGACGGCGACCCGCAAGGTCTCCAGCGGCGCAAGGCCGATGGTGATCTGGATGAAAAACGCGGCCATGAGAACTGCCGCAAGCATCAGGAGGGCTGGAGCAAGATCGCGAACATATTCGCTTACAGACACCTCCACGGTTCGATGATCTTCCGCCACGATTGCGCGAAAGGAACGGCCTCCGGCATCGATGATCGTACGCTCGACCGCAATACTGAGTTCGCCACCAGGGCCCTTGAACTCCTCGACCGCTCGCAGCTCACCACTTGCGCTCCGGGCAGGCAGGACCAGCTTGGCGTCCCACAATGATCGCGAACGCTCAAGGCTGCCGGTGGCGATGTCCTCCACTTGCCAGTAGTAACCGGACAGCGGATTGGCGAAACGCGGGTCAGTGAGCGCTGGGGTCACGATCAGGCGGCCATCGCTTGCGAAGATCGTTGCGCCGATCAACTCGTTGAGGTCAACCGTCAGCTCGCCCACCACGCGTCGTTCAACGTGAAGTTCGAACAGATAGCGGAGGCCGGCGCCGGCGATGGCGAGTGCGACAAGAATCGAGATGGTTGCCGCCAACCACAGCCGGAAGCGGATCGAGTTGCCCATCAGGCGGGATCATCGGGCATCAGATACCCGAACCCGCGTCGTGTTTCGATGACATCGCTGCCGAGCTTCCGCCGCAGCCTCGCTACAATGACTTCGATCGTGTTCGGATCGCGGTCGTTCCCTGAATCGTAAAGATGCTCAGCCAGTTCGGTCGGCGCCACCACCCGCCCTGCATGATGCATCAGAAACGCCAGGAGCCGGTATTCCAGCGGCGATAGGGAAACGGGAATGCCGCGAAGCGATATCCGCATTTGGCGCGTGTCCAGAAGCAGCGGGCCGGATCTCAACACTGGTGCCGCCTGCCCTGCTGAGCGACGCAGGATTGCCCGCAACCGGGCGAGCAGTTCTTCCATTTCAAAAGGCTTGGGAAGGTAGTCGTCAGCACCGGAATTGATGCCCTCGACACGCTCCGTCCACATCCCCCTTGCGGTCAGGATAAGAACCGGAAACCGGCGGGCGTTGGCTCGCCAACGTTTCAATATCGTGAGACCATCGAGCTTGGGCAAACCGAGGTCCAGGATCGCTGCATCATAGTTCTCGACATCGCCGGCGAACCAGGCAGCCTCTCCATCGCGAACGGTATCAACCGCCATTCCGGATGCCCTAAGGACTGTAGCGATATCGGCCGCGATACGCGGCTCGTCCTCGGCCAGGAGGATCTTCATCAGTCGCCCTCCCCATCAGGCATGATGACACCGGCACCGGCGTCGACGTCGACGGTCCTTCGCCGGCCATCTGCATCGACGACCTGGAACCGGTAGACCCATCTGTTTGCCTTGCGGATGAGATCGACCGCAACAACATCGCCGGGAGCTTTGGCGCGGACAACGTCCAGTATGTTGGCAAGACCCTTGATTTCGCCGTGCTCGTACAGATCCCGCGCCCGGTCATGGTCGCCGTCATCGTCCTCGTCGGCTCGGGCAGCGAGAGGCATGGCCAGGACAAGTCCCGCGAGACCCAGCACCGCGACACGCTTCAATTGGCTTTTCATCGGCAAGGCATGTCGCACGTTGAAGCTTTCAATTTGCTGTCAGTCATCCTCAGCCCCCCGCAAGCAAAGGGCTCATATCAAGGCATTGTCGCGTCCAATCACGGCCGCGCCGAGTAAGGATACCAGACCATGCGCAATTCCATATTTGTCCTTGCAGCACTTGCGGGCCTCACGATCTTTGCCTTGCCCGCGGCCGCTGAATCGGACGAAGGATCATGTGGGGCGCCATCCTCCGTCGCACCTGTCGGTCCGATCAATCTGGACACTATCCCCATACAGGATGCCACCGGCCCCAAGGCCATCAAGGGCGTTGGCGATGACGACGAATGCGGCGACAGTCCCACCTCCAGTAGAGCCGCTTTCGGCAGCACTGAGGACGACGGCCATGGAGAAGACGACTAAGAACACGGAGCTATTTCTGCTCAGGGATCATTGAGCTTGGCCCCGCTAGCCAACCGCTCGTCGTCAAGGCCGACATCCATCTATCGCTTCGCCATTTCTTAGTCCGAGAGTTCTTTCTGATGATCGATATCCAACATATCCACCCAATCCTCGTGCATTTTCCAATTGTGCTCATTTACATGCTTGCGACTATCGACCTTCTGGCGCTCGCGAGCAGCAATGCTGTGACAAGGCGCTCTGGCGTGGGCACGATTTCCACTTTTGTCGCTCTGGCAGCGGGCGTCTTCGCTATTGGAACCTGGTTCTACGGCGGACTGGCGCTTGACTATGCTGAAGCCGCGGGCTTCAGCAGCGACATTGCAGAAATCCACGAAAGCCTCGGCGGCATCACGGCCTTCGCCTTTCTGAGCTGGGGCGGCGTCCGGCTCGCTTTGTGGGTCCGCAATCGCGAGATGGGGCCTGCGGCTATCGCCGTTCCTGTGATCGAGGTTGCAGGCGCAGCGCTTGTAACCGCTACAGCTTACTACGGCGGCCTGCTTGTCTACGATCTCGGGGTGAATGTGGCCAAGACTGCCTTCGCTGGCTAACCTGGCAGATCGGCTCACGGACCATGGACGGGCTTGTCGCAAGGCCTCATGGTCGGCTGTGGGCGGGTTGGCCGCATTTCTTGCCATGCTTTGATCCTCAATCATGCATTATCTCATCGGATGTGGGCTGAATGGGATATGATCCCACCGCTGATGGCATGCCCTGCCCTCGATCGACGCGGGTGCCTGCTCTCATAATCGAAGAACCAGCGCTTGGTTATCTCCGAAGCCAACAGATAGAGAGCGGTGATGGCAACGAGCCCGACAAGCACTGGCAGCGGAAGCGGCACGAAGCCGAAGCGTCCGGCGAAGGGCACGTAGGGTGTAGCGATCGCAACAACCGCAACAGCCAGCGTAAGCCATGCAAGCAGGAGGCTGGGACGGCTCTTCCAAAACGTCTTATGCGTGCGCACGATCAGCACGATGGCGAGTTCCGTCAGCAGCGACTCGACGAACCACGCAGTCTGGAAGGTAGCCGCTGTCGCATGTGCAAACAGCAGCAGAAAGGCGAAGGTGGCGAAATCGAATAGCGAGCTGACCAGGCCAAAGCCGATCATGAATCGCCTGACGAAGCCGATGTCCCAGCGACGGGGTCCGCGCACCTGGTCTGGATCGACATTGTCGCTGGCGATGGCCAGCGAGGGAATGTCCGACAGGAAATTGTTGAGCAGGATCTGCGCAGCCAGCAGCGGCAGGAATGGCAGGAACAGCGACGCGACAGCCATGCTGATCATGTTGCCGAAATTGGCGCTGGTCGTGATCGAGATGTACTTCATCGTATTGGCAAATGTCTTGCGGCCATCGTCGACGCCGCGCACGAGCACGCCCAGATCTTGCTTGAGAAGGATGATATCGGCCGCTTCGCGGGCGACATCGACTGCCTTGTCGACGGAGATGCCTATGTCTGCCTCATGAAGGGCGGGCGCATCGTTGACGCCATCACCCAGATAACCGACGACATGGCCGCGGCTCCGGAATGCCTGGACGATGCGCTCCTTCTGGTTGGGATCGATCTCGACGAAGAGATCAGTGTGCTGCACACCTGCGAAAAGCCCGGCCTTCGTAAGCTTTGAAAGGTCCTCACCGGTCATGATCCTTTCGGCGCGCAAGCCTACGGCACCGGCGAGATGTGCGGCAACGTACCGGTTGTCGCCCGAAACAACCTTTACCGCGATACCGCGATGGGAAAGTTCGGCAAGCGTTTCCTTGACACCTTTCTTTGGCGGGTCGAGGAAAAGCAGGAAACCCGCGAAGGCGAGATCGATTTCGTCGTTCCTGCTGAACGTTTTCCGGTTTTCAAATCGACGGATTGCCAGGCCCAGAACGCGGTAGCCGTCCGCGCTCCAGCGCCGGAATTTTTCGTCAATCGCCGCGCGCTGCTTCTCATCGAGGGGTTGCAGCCCTTTGGCCATGCTGACGAAGGCACACGTTTCGAGGACATTTAGTACGGCGCCTTTGGTGATCAGAAGATCTGAGGCATCCTTGGTTCGCACAACAACGGATAGGCGCTTGCGAATGAAATCATAAGGGATCTCGTCGACTTTGGTGAAAGCGGCCAATGATGCGCCTTCCCCCGGCGCACCGACGATCGCTTCGTCCAGCGGGTTCTTCAGTCCGGTCTGCATGGTCGCGTTGAGACGTGCCCAAAGCAGGATGTCGGTTGACGGATTGCCGTCGACATCAAGCCATCCGTCGAGGTGGATGACGCCTTCCGTCAGCGTGCCGGTCTTGTCAGTGCAGAGCAGGTCCATGCTGCCCAGATTTTCGATGGCGTCGAGACGGCGCACAATGACGCCGTTTGCAGCCATCGCGCGGGCCCCTCTAGCAAGGGTAACACTGATGATAGCGGGAAGGAGTTCCGGGGTAAGACCAACCGCCAGTGCCAGCGAAAACAGCAGCGATTCAATCAGCGGTCGATGCAGCATCAGGTTGGCGAAGAACACCAGGATGACAATCGCCAGCATGATCTCGGTCATCAGATAGCCGAACAGCCTAATACCTCGGGCAAACCCTGTTTCGGGGATTTGTCGTTCCAGGGCCGTGGCGATGGATGCGAATTCGGTGCGGGCACCGGTCGCTGCCGCAAGCACGGTTGCGGTGCCGCTGCGAACCGATGTGCCCGTAAAGACCGCATTGCCGCGCTGTGCGACGGAAGCCTCGGGAGCCGACCGCCCCGGTGCTTTCACGACGGGGAAGGTCTCGCCGGTCAGTACGGCCTCACTGACATTGAAATCGCGGGCATCCAGAATGATACCGTCCGCGGGAATGAGGTTTCCGGCGGAAAGCCGGATCACGTCCCCCGGCACGATATCTTCGGCTGCAACCGAGCACTCGATACCATCACGCAGCACAACAGCCTTGCGCGAAATGCGCTGTCTCAGCGCCTCCGTGGCACGCGACGCGCCGTACTCCTGGGTGAAGCTGAGGATGCAGCTTGCCAGCACGATCGCACCGATGATTGCAGCCTCCTGCCCCTCGCCGACGAAAGCCGACACGGTGGCCGCGAAGATAAGGATCAGGACCAGTGGGCTACGGAACTGACGGATAAACACGGTCAACGCCGAGGTGCCGGACCGTGATCCGGGTGTGTTTCGGCCAAATTTTACAAGCCTCGATGCGGCCTCGGAAGTGGCAAGCCCGGAGGTAAGCGTGTCGAGGCGTCGCAGGAGGTCATCGGTCTCGATCGACCAATAGGCACCTGCGTCTGCCGCGACGGGTTGCTGGTCAACTTCGCCGGGTACGATACGAGAGATCATCACTACGACCTAAAGCGGTCGGTGCTGCTCTCTTCGATCAGCACGCGGTTGACCCCGCCGAACGCCCATTCCCGCAGACGGCTTTGACCATAGCGCGCCGGAGACGCATCTATGGCTAGGGTCACGACAATTGACTTGTAGGACATAGCGGACGCCTTTCGCTGGGCGATCGAATGCATGATGAAGTGCACCCGCTGGCGCTCAACGCCTTGATGCCGGTCAAACGCGCGCCGATTGCAGGCCGCCTCCGAGAGGCTCGCGTCGCGTAGCTCTTGATCCGGATCAAGGGCCGCCGTGGCGAGGGGAATATCATTCGGCCGCACAAGGAGAATTGCGATGCAGTGTATCAAGGTCGACGAAGCGCTATGGGCGTCCAGCATGTTGCCCGAGGGCATTCTGGAGCGTTGGTTCATTGCCAGCGGCGACACGATCAAGGCCGCTGAGCGAATAGCCGAAGTTCGCGTTGAAGACGCACTGCACGAGATTGTCGCGCCGGCCGGTGGCCGCGCGACGATTGTCGCAACAGCGAATGCCGTCATCGAACCCGGCTCGATCCTCGCAACGCTGGAGCCGCAGTCGTGAGGCATTCCACGCCTTACGGCGGCGTTTGCGCTCAGCCTCAACAATAACCTTAAGGATGTATAGATATGCAGGCCCAACATGCCGTCGCCTGGCTGGACCATCGCGAAGCCAAGGTGTTTTTCTTCAATCGTCAGACAGCCGCAAGCGTGAGGCTTGTCACTACGCTTGCGCATCTTCAGACCCATAACAAGGCAGGCTCGGTAGATGGCAAGCGGGCGTCGGAAAACCGAGCCTTCTACGACGATGTCGTCAGCGCCCTGCAACCGGCGAAGGAATGGCTGATCGTGGGGCCGGGAGAGGCAAAGGATGAGTTGGCCAAGCATATCCGCGACCACCATCCCCACTTGAAGGATCGCATTGTCGGCGTTGAGCCGGCGGATCATCCAACGGAGGCCCAGATCGTGGCGCATGCTCGATCGTTCTTCCGTGCAGCTGACCGGATGTTGCCCTAGCTTCAGTCCTGGGCTACTGGGACCGCGATCGGCCGCGAGGTCGACTGCATGTCTCCGAGCTGCTGGCGTGAGATCCAATCGTGCCTGCCATCTCCGTGGCCTCGATCATGGTTGTTGCAAGCTGCTGATGTAGGCGATGATTGCCTCGATCTGGTCGGGGCTGGCAACCCACTCAGGCATGTCCGGGTGGCCGGTCGAAATGCCTTCGGCGAGTGCTTCCTCGAGATCCGAGATCGGATAGCGCTTTGACAGGGTGCGAAAGGCAGGAGCGTCCGGGTGGCTGCTCACGTCGGTTTTTCCAATGGCGTGGCAGCGGGCGCAATTGAACTCCACCAGGGCCTTGCCGTGTTCCGCCAGGCTGTCCGCGAGCGCCGGCACCACGGAACCAAGCAATACCGCCGCAAGCACGCAAACCCGTAGACGCCAGTGACCACCGCTGCTCATACAGGCGTTCATGGTTGGAGGCCTCCGCATTCCCCGATCTACGCGACTGTCTTTGCTGCAACGTCCTCGACAGCGGTTTTGGCTTCGTTGCGCACGCGGCTGGCCGTTTCCGAAGCGAGCTTGGAGGTCAGCGACGCGACCTTGCCGGCTTCGGTGGCGTATTCCGATGCCGCATTCTGCAGAAAGGTGGAAAAGATGTCGAAGGCGTCGCTGAATTCGGAACCGTCGATGAGATCCTCGGCCAGCTTAACATCCTGCTCGTAACGATGTTTCAGAAACGCCAGCGTTTCGATCTGATAGCGCATCACCGCCTTGAAGGCGTGCGCCTGAAGAGACGCGGCAGCGAGGATGAGCTTCTGGCCATTTTCCGCCATCGGCAAGGGTTGCGTGCCGAATTGCCACGGCTCCGGTTGGATCTGCATGATCGGTGAACTCCCTTGTGAGGCGGCGCAAACAAAGTGTCCGCCAGACAACGCTACCGCCATTCGTCGTCGGGTCATTGATTAAGATCAAGGCGCATGACCTTTACCGGAGTGCACGGGCAATCGAGCGCCATCAGGTCTCGCCGTATTTGACACGCATCAAGGCCCTTGCCCTTTCTTCGTGGCTAGCTCGCCTCGAAAGCAAAAAGGGCCGAAACGATGGCTTTCAAGACGATCATGGTTCAACTGGACGTGGACGCCATCGGCGCACCGCTCATCTCCGTCGCGTGGGACTTTGCGCAACGGCATGATGCCGATCTGATCGGCTTCTGTGCGGCGGAGCCACATTTTGTCATGCCAACCGGCACTGACGACAGGGCCGCCACAAAGGCCATATGGTCTCAGGTGGAGGAGATAGAGGGTCGCCTCAACTGCTTGAGCGAGGAATTCCTAAGCACTGTCAACGGCGGCAATCGCGCCTCGTGGCGCGGCGAAATAGGAAATCCGACCCTTCAACTTGCGCTTAATGCACGCGCCGCCGACCTGATCGTAACTGGGTCGCCGACGGCCGATCTGATAGTAGACCATCACCGCGCCCTGGACATCGCAAGCTTCATCCTAGCAGCCGGCCGCCCGATACTTGTGGCGTCGGAACCCTGTGCTCCGATCAAGGCCGAAAGCATCCTGATTGCATGGAATGACACGCGGGAAGCGCGGCGTGCCGTTGTTGACGCCATGCCCTTCCTGATCGACGCCCGGGATGTTGTGATCGTCACCGTAGATAATGGGGATACCGCACCTCGGGACAATGTTGCAGATGTCGAACTCTTCCTGAGACGCCACGGGGTGAAGGCGCGATCGAAAGTGTTGGATGCGCGGTGCTCCGAACCAGCGGAGATCCTCCTCCAGATCGGACAGGAGATCGCGGCCGATCTCATTGTTCTCGGCGGCTATGGTCACAGCCGTGTGCAGGAAACGACTTTTGGCGGCGTGACGCGCTCGCTACTCCAGAGCGGGTCGTTCCATCGGCTCATCTCGAACTGAGGTGGCGCGCCCGTGCGTGGAGGCCCAATTGATCCGGCGCAATGCGCAGACGCCCTCGACGCTTCGGGATGAAGATGGAAACTTCAAGGAGCATGCCATGAGCCAGCTGTCCCATACCTCTTTCGGCAGTTTCACCCACGCTGCTCAGCAGGCGCAGCAGGGGGTCAACGAGCTTGCCAGGGATCTTTGCTGGAGCGAACCGAGCGCGTGTCGCCTCCTGCGGTCCGTTTTGCACACGGTGCGAGACTGGCTGTCGCCAGCGGAGATGGCCGATCTTTCCGCGCAACTGCCCGTCTTGATCCGTGGCATCTACTTCGAAGGCTGGAATCCATCGGTGCTTGTGCGTGAGCGCAAGAAAAGTGATCCTCAGCGTCTGAACCAGTTTCGGCTATGATGAGGACGTCGATTTCGATGTCGCAATCAACGCGGTGTTCAAAGTTCTCGACCGTCACATTACGCATAGCGAAATTGAGCAGGTAAGAACCTCGATGAAGAAGTCGCTTCGAAAACTGTGGCCGGTAGATTGACCGATGTTCCGCGACCGCAAAGAGGCTGGGGAGAAGCTCGGCACGGAACTGAGCAGGCTTCAACTGCACCAGCCTGTCGTGCTGGCTTTGCCGCGAGGTGGCGTTCCTGTCGCGGTGGAAGTGGCCAGGGCCCTGAATGCTCCTCTTGATCTGCTCATTGTCCGCAAGATTGGCGCCCCCGGCAATTCCGAGCTGGCAGTTGCCGCGATCGTCGATGGCGAGCCTGGGGACGTTGTGTTGAACCGTGAGATCGTCGAGGCCTACGCGCTCGACGACGACGCGCTTCGTGTCTTGGTCGCCAAGGAACGTCCTGAACTCGAGCGCCGGTGCATTGCCTATCGAGGCAACCGGCGGCCCATGTCGATTGCTGGCAAGACAGCGATCATCGTGGATGACGGTGCAGCGACCGGCACAACCATGAAGGTCGCGATCCGTGCGCTGCGGCATCGCTCGCCACGGGAAATCATCGTTGCTGTTCCGGTCTCTCCGCCGGACACTGCGGCTGATTTGGCAAGGGAAGCGGACCGTTTGGTATGCCTCAGCCAGCCAGGGCGGTTCCGTACCCTGGGTCACCACTACCTGCGGTTTCCGCAGCTCTCTGACAGCGAAGTGATTGCCGCCATGGACGAGGCTGCCAAGCTGTACAAGACTGGCCATCGGCACGTCGCCGGCGATGGTTCAAGAGCTAGATAGAAGAGGAGATCACGTCACGCTTGTCCGCACACTTTCGGCCTTGGAGTGCACGAAAATCCTGACGACCAATCGCGTTGGCCGCTTGGCATGCACGAAGGACGGGCAGCCCTACGTCGTGCCCTTCCACTACGCCCATGCGGCTGCTCATCTTTACGCGTTTTCCATGCCGGGCAAGAAGATCGACTGGATGCGAGCCAATCCGCTGGTGTCCGTCCAGGTCGACGAACCTGGCCAGGGACGAGGATGGAGAAGCGTCGTCGTCGATGGTCGCTACGAAGAACTGCCTGATCGTATCGGCTACAAGCTCGAACGAGATCATGCCTGGGCGGTCTTGAGCAAGTACCCGGACTGGTGGGAACCTGGCGCACTCAAGCCGGTCGTTCCTCCCACGGCCGAGAGTGCACCGCATGTTTTCTTCCGAATCCTCATCGTGCAGTTGTCGGGACGAGGAGCAAGTGCGTAGCTTCGCTTCCCTTCGTTGCTATATATGGAATGGGCCGGCGTAATCTGCGCCAGCCCGTTGTTCGCTGCGGTCGAATTTATCGAGCCATCAAAACCGGCAGAGATTGCCCTTCAAGCATCGATTTGGTGACGCCGCCGAAAATCCTCTCGCGCAACCGGGAATGACCATAGGCACCCATAATGATAAGCTCCGCTGCAACGTCACCTGCATGCTGACGAAGCACGTCGGCGACAGAATGGTCCGCGCTCGGCAGTCGTTCGACCGTAACCTTCACGCCGTGCCGGGCAAGATAGGTCGCGGCATCTGCTCCGGGTTCTGCGCCGTGATGGAACTCGTCCTCGATCGGGTCGACCATGACGAGGCGCACATCATCAGCACCTTTCAGCATGTCGAGCGACTCGCGAACGGCGCGCGCTGACTCAAGGCGGGCGTCCCAAGCAACCAGGATGCGTTTCGGCTTCAGCGTTGGCCGCACGCCCTCGGGAACTAGCAGGATAGGCTTTCCCGATGAGAACAGCGCTCCTTGGATGACTTTATCCCTGAGTGTCGGGCTTGTGAGCAGATCTGGGCCAAGAACGGTCAGATCGGCATAGCGGGCGCGCCTTCCGATGACTTCGTCCGCCCAGGCCGTGTCGGGGTAGTCGTCGCTCAGATCAGCCGATACCTCGCTGTGCGAAAGAAAGGCGCCGACTGTCGAGATTCGCTTCTTGAGCCTGTTGACCTCGACCTGACGCTCCTCAAACCAGGCTGGCGAAACGACACCCAGATGCGCACTGCCTGAAGGTGGTGCGGCCAGCTCGAGAACGAGCACCGAGAGATGGGCGCCGATCTGTTCGCACAGGCCGGCGGCCAGCTTGAGATCGCCCTCGCCCTGGTTCGGTCCGGTAACCGTAAGCAGTGTCTTGAACGTCACGGCAACAAACTCCTCATTTCGAAAGAAAGTTCAATCGTTGCTGAAGCGTAAGCGAGAGGGGCTGGTGCGTTCATTGCGCTGAATCAAACACTTTGGTGCGGCGGCATTTGATCCGCATCAACGCACTGTCGAGCCGGGGCTGTAGGCTTGCGCCAATCAATCGGGGGAACGCAGATGAAGTTCCTGATCGCGGTGGCCTTGGCGGTTTTGCCCTTCAATGCGACGGACGCCCAGGAACTCGGCAACGGCAAGGCGGAATACATGAACTCCTGTGCCGTATGCCACGGTCCGGAAGGCAAGGGCGACGGACCGCTCGGCGACGAATTGATCAAGCGGCCGGCTGACCTGACCCGTCTTTCGAAACACAATGGCGGCGCGTTTCCCTATTGGCGCGTTTTCGCCATGATCGACGGCCGCACAATGGTGCCGGAGCACGGCGATCGCGACATGCCGGTCTGGGGTCGCGAGTTCCTCCCCGGCGACGTGAAGAAATATGGTCCGAACGCCGGGGAAATCGTCACCAGGGAACGGATCCATGATCTGGCCGGTTATGTCCAGACGCTGCAACGATGAGAGCAGATGATGGAAACAGTCTCCGGAAGACGCAACATCGAGGATAGCGAACCATGATCGTTGACGGCCAGCAAGCCGCTATCGCGTTTCTGCTTGATCCTGCCTCATACGGCGCGACTACGCCGGTCGAGGCGATCGAGACCCATATCTCGCGTATTTTTCTGACTGGCGAACGCGCCTTCAAGATGAAGCGGGCAGTCAAACTGCCCTATGTCGATTTCTCGACGCCGGCCCTTAGGCTCAGCGCTTGCGAGAAGGAGGTGGAACTCAACTCGAAGACGGCACCCGATCTGTATCGGAGTGTGCGTCGCATCACGCGCGAGGCGGGCGGCAGACTGGCCTTTGACGGCACCGGTCAGATGGTCGAGGCCGCGATCGAGATGGTCCGCTTCGATCAGTCAAGGCTGTTAGATCGGATGGCAACCGCAGGAGAATTGACCCCGGCATTGATGACGGCTGTCGCACGCGTGATCGTGGGGTATCACCGTGCCGCGCCGACGATCCACAATGGCAGCGGGTCGTCCAACATTGCGGGTGTGCTCGACATCAACGAGGCAGGGTTTGCCACCAGCCATGTTTTCACGGAGGCGGAGGTCAAGACCTTTGCCGAAACCTTCCGCACCGCCTTCGCCCGCCATTCCGGATTGCTCGATCGTCGCGAAGCCGCGGGCAAGATCCGCCGGTGCCATGGCGATCTACACCTGCGCAACATCTGCCTCTTCGACGACGAGCCCCGCCTCTTCGATTGCATCGAATTCAACGACCAGATCGCCAGCATCGATGTTCTGTACGACCTTGCCTTTCTGCTGATGGATCTTTGGCACCGGGGTTTTCCCCGGTTCGCCAATCTGGTGTTGAACCGCTACCTTGATGAAGCCGACGATGAGGACGGTTTCATCCTGCTGCCTTTCTTCATGGCAGTGCGAGCCGCGGTGCGCGCTCATGTCACCGCGACCCAGGTTGAGGAAGGCAGCGAAGATTCCGAAAAGTTGATTGCCGAGGCCAGATCCTACTTCGAACTTGCCCGGACATTTCTCCAGGATACCTCGCCACGGCTCGTTGCCATCGGTGGCCTGAGCGGGTCCGGGAAAACGACCACAGCGGAGGCGCTCGCCGCCTATATCGGAGCGCCACCCGGCGCCCGCATTGTTGAAAGCGATCGCATCCGCAAGGCCATGCATGGAGTGCCCGCGGAAACCAGGCTGCCGAACCGGGCTTACCGGCCCGAGGTCTCCGATCGCGTCTACCGCGAAATGGCGTGGCGCGCCGGGCTTATCCTTTCCGAGGGCTGCTCTGTCGTCGCCGATGCCGTTTTCGACAGGCCGGCCGATCGTGAGCGGATCGAGAAGGCGGCGCGCGACCGGGGTATCCCGTTCTCCGGATTTTGGTTGGAGGCGGATCCACTCGTCCTTTGGCAGCGGGTCAGTGAACGCAAGGGCGGCCCTTCAGACGCCACCATAGACATCCTCTCGCGGCAATTGCAGCGTAATACCACCCAGTCCGGCTGGCGCAAGATCAACGCCGACCAAGAGCTCGTCGACATCGTTACGGAACTGAGAGAGGTTTCCAAGAGCGATACTTCCAAGACCCTGCGCACAGCCTCCTGACTGGTTCGGATGATCAATCCCGACGGAGTTCGAGCGTGGCCTCCACGAGGCCGGGATCATTCGGAAGATGCGTTATCGAGAAGCCGAATTCGCGGCACATTGCCAGCATCTTGCTATTTTCGCTAAGCACAATGCCTTCGATGCGGCGGATCCCATCGGCTTTTGCGTAGTCAACGATCTGCCTGAGCAATTCCCAGCCCAGACCATGACCCTGCAGATCGGTGCGGACCAGCAAGGCGTATTCGGCAGCAACGTGGTCCGGATCGCAAGACAGACGGCTGATACCCGCCAATGCGCCAGAGCTCGTCTCCAGAGCGACGAAAGCCATGTTGCGATCGTAGTCGAGTTGGGTGAGTCGCTTCAGCATCTGGTCGGAGAAGCTCTTGCGCGGCGACAGAAAACGCAGGCGCAGATCGTCAGGCGAAACCCTGGCTAGGAATTCGGGATAGAGCGCGATATCGGCCGGCTTGATAGGCCGGATATGATAGTGCGTGCCGCCGGTCGAAAACTCCTTTTCCCAATCCGACGGATAGGGCCTGATGGCAAGCGTCGGGTTGGGGCCAGGCTCCTCCACCCGCGCGGGCTCGATCTCGATGCGGGCATCGAGCGCAATTACACCCTCGGCGTCGGCCAGCAACGGGTTGATGTCCATCGAAACGAGACACGGAAAGTCGACGATCATCTGGGACAGGCCGTTCAGCGCGGCAACGATCGCCTGCCGATCCGCCGGCTTGCGATCTCGGAACCCGGCAAGCAGGCGACCGATCCGCGTTTGCCCGATCAAGTCACCGGCAAGAACATCGTCGAGCGGCGGCAGTGCGATCGCGGTATCGTCCGTCACCTCAACCGCGACGCCACCGGCTCCAAACAGCATCGCCGGGCCGAAGATTGGATCGCGACTGACGCCAAGGATCAATTCCTGCGCCTGTCTTCGTATCACCATCGGCTGGACTGCATAGCCCTCGATATCGGCTTGCGGAGCGTGCTTGCGCACACCCACCTCGATTGAGCGTGCGGCCTCGCCGGCGGCGGCGGCGGCAGTGATGCCAAGCACCACCCCACCAACGTCCGACTTGTGCGAGATCGTCTTGGACAGCAGTTTGACGACGACCTGCTTGGATGCCCTGAGAAGCCGCCCAGCCGCCGCCTCCACTTCGGTGGAAGATCTGGCGACGATCGTCTCGGGCACCGGAATCCCATAGGCGGAGATCGCCGCCTTGGCTTCGGGCTCGGTTAGTAATCGCCGGCCTTCCCTGGCGACCTGCCTGAATATGGCAAGCACGGCTTCCCGGTCGCTCGTTGTGTCCTCGCTGCGACTCGAGGGCGTCCGCATCAATGCCCGCTGGGCTCGCGACCATTCGCTCAGGTAGGAGACTGCGGTTGCGGCATCGGCGGGCGTCTCGAAACTGGCAATGCCGGCGTCCTGAAGAACGCGTCGCCCTTCGCGCGCCGTGTGTTCGCCAAGCCAGCAGGTCAGGACCGGTTTGCCGCCGATCTTGCCGTCCTTGGAAAGTGTTGCCACTGCGCCCGCTGCCGCTAGCGGCGAGCCAAGCCCCGTCGGGCAGTTCATGACCAGGACAACGTCGGCCCTGGGATCAGCCGCTACGGCTTCAACGGCGGCCCTGTAGCGCTCCGGCGAGGCGTCGCCGATGATGTCGACCGGATTGGCGTGGGACCATGTAGGCGGCAGGGCGATATTCAGGCGGGCGATTGTCTCTGGCGAGAGCTCGGCCAGTTCGCCCTTGCAGTCGATGAGTTCATCGACGGCGAGCACACCGGCGCCCCCGCCATTGGTGACGATGCCGACCCGGGTCCGCTCGAGCGGAGCGAAACGGGCGGTCGTTTCAACCGCATCGAACAACTCGGCCAGGCCTTTGACGCGCAGGATGCCTGCGCGCAGCAATGCCGCATCGACGACGCGATCGGCGCCCGACAGCGCGCCAGTGTGGGTCGCGGCCGCTTTGGCTGATTGCTCGTGGCGGCCAGACTTGATCGCGATGACCGGCTTGATGCGTGCAGCGGCACGGGCGGCCGAAATGAACTTGCGCGGATTGGGAATGGTTTCGAGATACATCACGATGGCGCGCGTGTGCGCATCGCCCGCCAGCATGTCGAGACAATCACCCACGTCGACATCCGCCATGTCGCCGAGAGAGACGATCTGCGAGAAGCCGACATTGTTGTGTGCCGCCCAGTCGATCAGCGACGTGGCAATGGCGCCGGATTGCGACAGCAGCGCGATGTTGCCGGGCCTGGCGGCCATGTGTGCAAATCCGGCGTTGAGTTTGACGGGCGGGATCATCAGTCCGACCGTGTTCGGCCCGATGATGCGGAACAGACTGGGCTTGGCGGCATCGAGCATCGCCTGGCGCAGGCCGTTTTCACGTGTCAGCCCAGCCGTGATGACAACTGCCGCCCGCGTGCCCTTTTCAGCAAGGTCGTGCACGATGGCGGGAACTATCCCAGGGGGCGTGACGATAACACCGAGGTCCGGAACACCCGGAAGGTCCGCCGCCTTGGAATAGCAGCGGCGACCCGCGACCTCGGAATATTTCGGGTTGACCGGCCAGATATCGCCTTCGAAGCCGCCATTGACGATGTTGTCGAAGACGACACGGCCGACCGAGCCGTCACGCAAAGATGCCCCAAACACGGCAACCGACTTCGGAGCGAACGCATGTTCGAGATTTCGGATCGTCACCCGTTATGTCTCCCATTCGTGGGCGATAATCGCCTAGTCGATCTTGCCCGTTCGTTGCGTTGGATCAAAGCGTTCTGCGGCCATCGCGATTAGCTCCTACGCAAGGTCACTCGCAAAGTGGCGACGAGCTGTTGCGATCAACGTTTGGAGAGTTAGATGGGTTACTATTTTAGCAAGATCGTCGCCATGCCATTCACGGCGGTAATCGACCACGTGACCGACAAGCTCGCAAGCAAGGGGTTTGGCGTTCTGACCTCGATCGACGTCCAGCAGACCATGAAGGCCAAGCTTGGCGTAGATTTCAGGCCCTATGTTATCCTGGGCGCGTGCAATCCGCATCTCGCATGGCGGGCGCTTCAGTCCGAAGACAAGATCGGAACCATGCTGCCTTGCAGCGTAATCGTCACGGAGGTCGGACCAGGAAAGGTAGAGGTCGCAGCGGTGGATCCGGTCGCTTCAATGGGCGCTATCAGCAATCGTGAGCTTGCGCAGGTCGCGAACGATGTGCGGCGCCTGCTCGAGGAGATGGTCCGCGAACTCTAGCGCCAGGGCCATCAGGGTTGTGGGACATTGTATGAACGAGTCGGCGCTGCGGCGCGCATTGCTGGTCATTGCCATCCTGGGTCTCGCCGTTGGAATCGGGGTCTGGCGAACCGGATTGGGACCAATCGAGGCCGACACAATCTGGACGATGGCGACCTTGCCCGTGGTGGCGGCTCTCGCCATCTCCATTCTGCGTGATTTCTGGATCGGCCGCTTCGGTGTCGATGCAATTGCGCTGGTTTCGATGTCCGCCGCGCTGCTGCTTGGCCAATCGCTAGCCGCGGTGGTTGTCGCGATCATGTATGCCGGCGGCACCGTGCTCGAAGATTTTGCCCGCGGCCGCGCCGAGCGGAACCTCAAGGCACTCACCGACCGGTCGCCGCGTGTCGCACATCGCAAGGCGACAAAAGGAACAGAAACCATCCCCATCGAAGAGGTCGCTGTCGGCGACACTCTGCTGGTACGTGCCGGAGAACTGCTTCCCGTCGACGGCATCCTATTGGATGCTTCGGCCTCGCTCGACGAGGCTGCGGTGACCGGAGAGCCATTGCCGGTGCCGCGCAGCGCTGGCGACACGCTCCGCAGCGGCACCGTCAACGCGGGCGAGACCTTCAGCATGCGGGCTTCCGCCCTCGCAGAACAGAGCACTTATGCGGCGATCGTGCGCATGGTCGCGGCGGCGCAGACCGCCAAAGCGCCCTTCATACGCATGGCTGACCGTTTTGCCCTGTTCCTGTTGCCGGCCACCTTGCTGGTTTCCGGCATCGCGTGGTTTATCTCCGGCGATCCGATCCGGGCGCTCGCCGTGCTGGTCGTCGCGACGCCCTGCCCCCTCATTCTCGCCGCACCTGTTGCCTTCATCGGCGGCGTGTCCCGCGCTGCACGCGCCGGTATCTTGATGAAAGGTTCGGCGGCGCTGGAGGCCCTTGCGCAGGTTCGGACCGCGATCTTCGACAAGACCGGCACCTTGACCATCGGCGGCGCCGAGCTCATCGAAATCGAAGCTGAACCCGGCTGCAATGCCGACCATCTGCTGCAGTTGTTGGCATCGTTGGAACAGGCCTCGCACCATGTGCTCGCAGACTCGATCATCCGGGCGGCGCGCGGGAGGCAGCTGATGCTTTCGCATCCGCATGATGTCCGCGAGCATCGGGGCGCGGGCCTGAAGGGTCGGGTCGAAAGCATGTCCATCGCGGCGGGATCGCAGGCTCTCGTGCTCGGCGACAAACCACTGCCCAGATGGGCGAAAGGCGGTGAAGACCGATACCGGGACCAGCCGGTGTTGAGGGTTTTTGTCACGCTCGGCAATCACCTTGCCGGCATTTTCACCTTCGGCGATGCGCTGCGTGCCGATGCTCACGACGCGCTCGCCAATCTGCGTTCGGCTGGCATCACGCGCATGGTCATGCTGACAGGTGATGACGGTGCCGCCGCAAAGCGTATTTCTTCCATGCTGGATCTGGATGTCATTGTCGCAGATGCTGTTCCAGCGGATAAAGTCGCGACTGTAGAGGCCGAGAAAGCAACGGCACCAACAATGATGGTCGGTGATGGCATCAACGATGCACCCGCTCTTGCCGCCGCGACGGTCGGCGTCGCCATGGGCGCGCGCGGGGCGACGGCCTCTTCCGAGGCGGCGGATGTCATCGTTCTCGCTGACCGGCTGGAGCCTGTCGCCGAGGCGGTGCGGGTCGCCCAACGCACGCGCGCGATCGCCCTGCAAAGCATCGTTGTCGGGCTGGCGCTCTCGGCGATAGCGATGGCTGCGGCGGCCATGGGGCAGATCACGCCAGTGGCAGGCGCATTGCTGCAGGAAGGGATCGACGTGGCGGTTATTCTCAACGCGCTGCGCACTCTTGGCGATGGACGTTTCGGGCGCGCATAGTAGATGACCACAAATCGGTGAATGGCCTTGGCACAGCAGAACCTGGTGGTTTGCAGCAAATGCGGCGGGGTCAACCGCCTGCCGCCGGCTCGCAATGCGGGGGAGGCGAAATGCGGAAAGTGTGGGACCAAACTGTTTTCGGGGCACCCCCAGGACGTCGACGCCGAGACCTTCAATCGTCAGATTACTCGTAGCAGCCTGCCCGTTGTCGTCGACGTCTGGGCACCGTGGTGCGGCCCCTGCAAGATGATGGCGCTGGCTTACAATGCAGCAGCAAATGAACTGGAGCCGCGTGTTCGTCTGATCAAACTCAATTCTGACAATGAGCAGGCTGTTGCGGCCAGGTTCGGCATTCGCAGCATCCCGACCATGATCCTCTTTCATGGCGGACGAGAAACCGCACGCACATCCGGCGCAATGACAGCAGGCCAGATCGTCAGGTGGGTTCGCGACCGCCTTCCGACGGTCGCCGCCTGAAAATTGCCGCACCATGGATCCGTTCATTGCCCGGCTCGGACTGGCCCTGGCAATTGGCTTGCTCGTCGGTCTGGAGAACGCGGCTGGCGGGAGCGGGAGGTGCCCGATCGCAGCCGCACGGCCAGCATTCGTACCTTTGGAATATCCAGCGCTCGGCGGGATTCTGGCCGCACCCAGCACTCGGATGCGGTATCGGTGCTGGTCGGCGAATCGCCTGCTCGGTGCGTTGCGGCTGATCACGCATTCGGTCCGTGTATACGATCTGTCAGGCGCTGCTGGCGGCGCTGGCGGCAAATACGATCGGTCACCTGTCACTGGCGGTGTTTGCCGGTCCGATCAGGTTCTGGTCGCCGCTGGCCGCCGCAACCCTGGTCGCTGTGATCGCTGGCTACAGCGCTGCCGAGCGTCTACGAGAAACGAGCCTCTCACCCTTCTTTGACGCGGATCAAAGTCAAGTGCTGTCGCCGCTTTATGAAACTCGGTCAAAGGAGTTTGCCATGACCAAGCTGAATGACCTTACCGAGAAATTCCGGCATATCCGGCTCTTGCTTGCCCGTGAAAAGGGCCATCTGGAAGGTGACCGCCAAGAGGGCTATGACGTGCTGGCTCCGTTGACCGACGAAGGCCGAATCGATGCCGACGAATGGAAGTTGCACAGGGCCTCCTGCAGTGTTCGCAGGTTTCGAACCGGCGAGGAAGACGTGATCGGCCGGCTGAGGCGCAAGCCCGGAGGACAGTGGTATTTCGACTATGCCGAAGGCGATCGCGACGACGAGATCGGCTTCCATCTTGGCGACGAACGCTTCGTGACCGGTGAATATGTGTCGATCCAACGCAGCGGCGCCATGCACACTTACCAGGTGGCGCGGGTAGAACGGCCTTGACGCCTCGGGGCCAAGCTCCCTGGGAGTAGACCATGTCGCGACGCATCCTGATTGTGGTCGGCCATCCCGACCCGTCCCCGGACCGACTCTGCCGCGGTCTCGCCAAGGCCTATGGCGAGGGCGCGGAAAAGGCGGGGCATGCCGTTCGCCGGATCGATCTGGCAACGCTTGATTTCCCAATGCTGCGGACGATGCAGGCGTTCGAACATGATGCGGTTCCCGACGAACTGAAGGACGCAGTCGAAGCGATCGTCTGGGCTGAGCACATCGTCTTTGTCTTTCCGCTGTGGCTCGGAACCATGCCGGCTCTGCTCAAGGCATTTCTCGAACAGGTCATGCGGCCAGGAACGGCCTTTGCCTACCCGGACAAAGGTGGCGGCTTCACCAAGGCACTGCTTCGCGGACGCTCCGCGCGCCTCGTGGTGACGATGGGAATGCCTTCCGTTCTTTACCGACTATGGTTCCTCGGTCACGGTATCGCCGCCATACGGCGAAGCATCCTGCATTTTGTAGGCATCAGTCCGGTACGCGAGACCTTGTTCGGCATGGTCGCGGGCACCAGCGATGCGACCCGCGCGAAGTGGATCCGGCAACTGCACGGACTGGGTGAACGGGCAAGATAACGCTCGTTGAATGTTAATCACGGCACCAGCACGGCGGCGCCGGTCAACCTCCCTTCCCTCAGATCGTCCAGCGCCTGATTGGCCTGTTCCAGCGGATAGACCTTGGTATGCGTGCGAACCTGCGCGCGCTTTGCAATGGGAAAGAACTCTTCCGCGTCGCGGCGCGTCAGGTTTGCCACCGATACAAGTTCACGCTCTTCCCAGAGTAATGCGTATGCCATCGCTGGAATGTCACTCATGTGAATGCCGCCGCAAACCACCCGGCCACCCTTGCGGACAGCACGAAACGCGATCGGCACCAAGTCACCGACAGGAGCGAAGATGATCGCGGCATCGAGCTGCTTGGGCGGAGATTCATCCGAACCGCCTGCCCAAGCTGCTCCGAGCGAGCGCGCAAATTCCTGTGCTTCTTTGTCGCCCGGCCGGGTGACAGCGAAAACCTCTCGACCTTGCCAGATCGCGATCTGGGCGACGATATGCGCGGCGGCGCCGAAGCCGTAAATCCCGAGCCGCTTGCTATCACCGGTTTTCCTCAGGCATCGCCAGCCGATCAGGCCCGCGCAAAGCAGCGGCGCCAGCGATACGGGGTCGGCATCTGGGTCCAGATCGAAGGCGAATTGGGTGTCTGCAATGGCACGGCTGGCGAAGCCGCCGTCGCGCGTATAGCCCGTGAAATCTGGCTGATCGCAAAGATTTTCACTCCCTGCGACGCAGTAGGAACAACGCCCACAAGTGTGCCCGAGCCAAGGCACGCCCACTCTGCGCCCGATCCTGGAACGCGCGACGCCCTTGCCAACAGAATCGATGATGCCGACGATTTCATGACCCGGGATGAGCGGCAGCTTTGGATGAAGCAGATCCCCATCCGCCACATGCAGATCGGTCCGGCAGACCGCGCATGCCTCGACCTTAAGCCCGATCTCGCCCACCCCAGGTATCGGATCGGGCCTGTCGACCAGTTTCAAAGGGGTGCCGACGCTTTCAAGCATCATTGCTCTCATGACGCGCTCCATACGCCGCGGAAAACAACGCCGAGACCGCCCAGTCTGTTTGGTCGAGCCAGCGTTCGGCCCAGCCGTTGACTTTGCCTTCGGTCGTAACCTTGCCGTCGTGCGGCGGCCAAACCGACAAGACCAGCGATCCCGGCGAGCTTTCAAAAACTGCGACAGTCGCAGGCCAAAGGGTTGCCAGGTGGCCCAAGGCCTATGGATCGACGGTGAACTCGGCCCACATACCGGCTCCATAGTGACCTGGTACGTTGCAGATAAGCAGGTATTTTCCAGCCTTCAGTTCGACGGTCAATGCGCCTGATTTGCCGGGATCGAGCTCCGAGACCTCGCCCTTGTCGCCAGCTTTGTCTTCGTCGACCCGGTTCTCGGCCTCAAGGTAGGGAAGCGGCTTGCCGGGATCCGCAAGGTACATCACGATCATTTCGTGGACGGTGTCCTTGGAGTCATTTTTCACATTGAATGTGACCTCCCCGGCCTTCACAGCACCTGGCGAAGCCGTGATGCCCATAGTCGCCTTTGCGAGATCGAGGCCCGGCACCGCATAGGCGAGACCCATAGGCATCTCCATGCTCGCGCCTTTGTCCCACAGCGAAATCTGGACAAGCGCCGCAGCCTGGACGGCGCCCGCACTGCCGGCCACGAGCATTGCGGCAGCAAGCCCGAGCGCTGCACTCCTCGATATTGTTTTCATGGTGATCCTCTTTCAGGACGGCAGCGGAAGCGCTCTACATCCCGACCGTCATCCTGCTCTTGGCATCACCCGCCGTCCTTGCGCCAGATCAAACTGACCGGCGCAAGCATGATCGGCGCCGCCGATGCAAATGTCGGCGGTTGTCAGGTTGAATTGGCAATGTCGGACCGAAATCTACCCAAGGCACGGCGATCGGGAAAACTGGCTTGGCACCCTAAGGCTGCCTTTGCTGTTCAGCCAACGGCTATTGACCCGTATCAAAGCTGCCAGCCTTGTCTTCCTGTTTAATGCCTCCCATCAGAGCCTTCAAATTTGGGARAGCATCATGACTACTGCCGGAATCAACATCCCTATCCCTGGAGTCGCGACGTCGGCGTCGCCGAAGCTTCGACTCGGTTCTCTGACCGCATTGGTCATTGGGTCGATGGTCGGTTCTGGCGTGTTCAGCCTGCCGCAGAACATGGCCGCCGGGGCCGGTCCTCTTGCCGTCATGATTGGCTGGGCGATCACCGCCGTCGGCATGCTGGCGCTGGTGTTCGTCTATCAATCGCTTGCAACCCGCAAGCCCGAGCTCGACGCCGGGCCCTACGCTTATGCCAGCGCGGGCTTCGGCCCCTTCATCGGCTTCAACAGCGCCTGGGGCTACTGGATCAGCGCCTGGGTCGGCAACGTCTCCTACGCGGTGATCGTCTTTAGCGCCCTGTCCTATTTCTTCCCGGCCTTCGGTGACGGAAATACCTGGCAGGCTGGCTCGGCGCATCGATCCTGCTGTGGCTGATCCATGCCCTGGTTCTCGCCGGCATCCGGCAGGCCGCCGTCGTGAACCTCATCGTCACGGTGGCGAAGATCGCTCCAATCGTCCTGTTCGTTGGGGTTGTTGCCGTCGCCTTCAAACTGCAAGTCTGGTCTCTCGACTTCACCGGTTTCGGCAACGCCGGTCTCGGCTCGATCACCGCCCAGGTGAAGAGCACGATGCTGGTGACCCTGTGGGTCTTCATCGGCATCGAAGGCGCTAGCGTATTCTCCGGCCGGGCTGAGCGCCGAAAAGACATCGCCATGGCGACAGTCCTCGGCTTCTTCACTTGTCTCGCCCTCTACGCCCTGGTGTCGCTGCTGTCGCTCGGCATCCTCAGCCAACCTGACCTCGCCGCGCTGAAGAACCCGTCCATGGCGGGCGTGCTGGAGGCGGTCGTCGGTCCCTGGGGGGCTGTCCTAATCAACATCGCGCTTGTCGTGTCGGTGATCGGCGCCTTCCTGAGCTGGACGCTGCTTGCAGCCGAAATTCCGCACGTCGCCGGCAAGGACGGGACGATGCCGAAATTCTTCGGCTCGGAGAGCGGGCGCGGCGTGCCGTCGACTTCGCTTCTTATCACCAACCTGCTCGTCCAGGCTTTCCTGGTAATCACGCTTTTCGCGCAAAGCACCTATCAGGCGCTGTTCTACATCGCGTCGGCCGCAATCCTGGTTCCTTACATCTTCTCTGGAGCTTATGCGGCCAAGCTCGCGCTGACCGGAGAGAGCTACGAGAGTGGCGAACAGCGCATCGGACCGCTTTTCGCCGGGTTGCTGGCAACGGTATACGGGCTGTGGCTCGTCTACGCGGCAGGGCCGGCCTACCTCTTCATGTGCGCGATCCTCTACGCGCCAGGCATCATCTTCTACATCTGGGCGCGCCGTGAAACCAATCAGCGCGTGTTCCATCCTGCCGAAGCGGCGCTCGCCGGAACCCTGATCGCTGTCGCCATCCTCGCCGTTTACGAGATGTGGACCGGCGCCATCAGCCCGCTGTGAAAGGATTCGTTCGATGACGAACCTGGGTGTCCACTCCGAAGTCGGCCGTCTGCGCGAGGTGATGGTCCATCGTCCTGACCTCAGCCTGCGCAGGCTAACACCGGAGAACTGCAAGGCGCTGCTTTTCGACGACGTCCTGTGGGTCAAGCGGGCCCGCCAGGAGCATGACGTCTTCGTGGATGCGTTGCGCGAACGCGGCGTTCTGGTGCATTCCTTCGGGGAACTCCTCGCGGAGACAATGAGCCTGGCCAAGGCCCGCGACTGGCTCCTCGACCGCCGGGTCCATCCCGGCGTCGTTGGGCTGGATATGGTCGGCGAGATGCGGGGATGGCTCAACGAGATGCCGTCAGGGCAGCTGGCATCTTACCTTGTCGGCGGCATCGCCCGGGCGGAGCTTCCTTTTGAACCCAAAGGCCTGACTGGAAGGACGCTCCTCCCCCAGGACTTCGTGCTGCCGCCGCTGCCGAACCAGCTCTTCACCCGTGACAGCTCCTGCTGGATTTACGGTTCGGTCTCGGTCAATTCCATGTACTGGCCCGCCAGGCGCCCGGAAGCGGCCAATGTCGAAGCCGTGTACCGCTTCCATCCCCACTTTCGCGAAAGTGGGGCTCCTTTCGTGTCGCCAGACTTGGGAACAGGGACCAGCCTTGAAGGCGGAGATGTCATGCCGATCGGGGGCGGTACGGTTCTCGTCGGCATGGGAGAGCGCACCACGCCGCAAGCCGTGGGCGACTTGGCGCGCAGCCTCTTCGCGGCTGGCGAGGGGACGCGCGTGATTGCCGCCTTGATGCCACGCGATCGCAGTTTCATGCATCTCGACACCGTCTTCACCTTCTGTGATCGCGACCTGGTCACCATGTATCCGCCCGTCGTTGAGCGGTTGCGCACCTTCTCGCTGCGGCCGGGCGATGGAGAAGCGGCGGTCGAGGTCACCGCTGAGACCAAACCGTTCACCGCAGTGGTTGCTGAAGCCCTTGGTCTGAAGTCGCTGCGCATCATCGCCACAGGTGGCGACCGTTACGAGGCCGAGCGCGAGCAATGGGATGATGGCAACAATGTCGTTGCGGTCGAGCCCGGAGTGGTCATCGGATACGACCGCAACGTCTACACCTGCGTCGAGCCGGAATTGAAGTGATCACTGTCGAGGGCGCCGAACTCAGTCGCGGCCGCGGCGGCGGCCACTGCATGACCTGTCCGATTGTCCGCGACGCGACTTGACCAGAGAGGAAATCCACATGTCGATCAACCTTCATGGCCGCTCCGTCTTGACCCTGGACGATCTCACGGCCGACGAAATCCGCTTTCTTCTCAAGCTGGCCGCTGACCTCAAGGCGGCCAAGCTCGCCGGGCACGAGATCCCGCGTCTCGTCAGGAAAAACATCGCTCTGATCTTCGAGAAGGATTCGACGCGCACACGGACGGGGTTCGAAGTCGCGGCCTACGACCAGGGCGCTCACGTCACCTATTTCGGGCCCACGGGCAGCCATATCGGCCACAAGGAATCCATGAAGGATACAGCGCGCGTGCTCGGCCGCATGTATGACGCGATCGAGTATCGCGGCTTTGGCCAACATCAGGCCGAACTGCTTGCCGCGCATGCTGGCGTGCCGGCCTACAACGGTCTCACCGACGAGGCGCATCCGACGCAGATCCTCGCCGATTTGATGACCATGCGTGAATTCACGCACAAGCATCTGTCGGACATGACCGTCACTTTCGTCGGTGAGGGACGGATAATGTCGCGCTGTCGCTTGCACTCGGAGCCGCCAAGGTCGGCATCGACATGCGCATCGCGTCGCCAAAAGAGCTCTGGCCGGATGAGGAATTCTGCGCCCATGTTCGGGACCTGGCGCAACGCAGCGGTGGCCGCCCTCATTGATCCTCGTGAACATGGTCCGCGATCGCGTTTGATGCGTATCAAGGCCAACCGACGGGATGCCTGTTTAGTTGAAACTGGCTAACAGGTTCGGAGGCGGTCATGGCTCACAAACAGATATTGTTCCGTTCAGTCGCGCGCGAAAAGATCCTTCGCGGCGCGACCCAACTCGCCGATGCCGTACGAGTAACGCTTGGGCCGCGCTCGAAGTCTGTACTGATCGAAAAGAAATGGAGTGCCCCGATCGTTTGCAATGACGGGGTGACGATTGCCAAGGAATTCGACCTGAAGGACCCGGAAGAAAATCTCGGCGCCAGGATGCTGAGACAGGCAGCCGAGAAGACCGGTGAAATGGTCGGCGACGGCACCAGCACGTCCACCATCCTCGCTCACGCAATGTTTGCCGACGGCGTTCGCAACGTCGTCGCCGGCGCCAGCGCGATCGACATCAAGCGGGGCCTTGATCGCGCCACCAAACGCGCGATCGATACACTCAAGCAGATATCTCGACCGGTCTCGACCAGGCGAGAGAAGGAACAAGTGGCAACGATCTCAGCGCACAACGACCCGCTCATCGGTCAGTTGGTCGGCGAGGCGATGGAAAAGGTCGGCGGCGAAGGAGTCATCACTGTCGAAGAGTCGAAGACCACTGAAACCGTTCTGGACGTCGTCGAAGGCATGCAGTTCGATCGCGGATTCCTGTCACCGTATTTCGTGACCGATCCCGAGAAGATGGAGGCAGTCTTGGAGGACGCGGTCGTCCTCATCGTCGAAAAGAAGATCGCTTCGCTCAACGACCTCATTAAGCTGCTGGAAGCCGTGGCCAAGTCGGGGTCGCCCCTGCTTGTAATTGCCGAAGAGGTCGAGGGCGAAGCGCTTGCAACCCTGATCGTCAATCAGATCCGGGGCACCTTCAAGAATTGTGCCGTCAAGGCGCCGGGCTTCGGCGATCGCCGCAAAGCCATGCTGCAGGACATCGCCATCCTGAGCGGCGGACAGATCATTTCCGACGATCTCGGGCTCAAACTCGAAAATGTCGCGATGGAGCAGCTGGGGCGTGCAAAGCGGATAGTCATCGACAAGGACACCACGACGATCATCGGCGGTGGCGGGGACGGCAAAGCAATCAAGGGTCGTGTTGAACAGATCCGGCGCGAGATCGAGAACACGACCAGCGACTACGATCGCGAAAAGCTGCAGGAGCGGCTGGCCAAGCTTGCGGGCGGTGTCGCCGTCATCAAGGTCGGCGCGCCGACCGAAGCCGAGATGAAGTCAAAGAAGGAAGCCCTCGACGACGCTATCAGCGCCACCAAAGCCGCAGTCGCCGAAGGTATTGTGCCAGGCGGCGGCCTTGCCCTATTGCGGTGCATCACGACCGTGGCTGACGAGGAACGGCATTGCGAAGGCGACGAGCGGACCGGCGTACAGATCCTCAAGCGAGCTCTCGAAGCACCGGTCAGGCAGATCGCCGAGAATTCAGCTGTCGACGGCGGGGTTGTGATTGCCAAGATGGTTGAAGGCACCGGCAATTTCGGATTCGATGCTGGACGCAAAGAATACGTCGACCTCGTCGAGGCCGGCATTATCGACCCGACCAAAGTGGTGCGCATCGCGCTTGAAAACGCCGTGTCGGTCGCCAGTGTTCTGCTGTTGACCGAGGCGACCATGACCGAAATTCCAGAACTGGCAAAGGAACGGGCGCTGGAGCCCGAGATGACGATGTAGGCACGACGACAGCGAGGCCGATCGTGCCCGGGCACAGCTTTGCTTAGGGTCTTGGCCATGCATCAGAACAAAAACTGGCTTCACCGCATTCCTGAAGACGAGTCCAGGAGCAAAGAAATGACCTTCAACACCATAATGGTTCAACTCGATATCGATTCACCGGCAGCACCACGAACGACATATGCCCGCGAATTGGCTCGAAGGTTCGAAGCGACACTGATCGGTTTTGCCTCGGCTGATGCTTACGTGTTCGTTCCCGGTGACCATGGCAGCATGGCCGCGGCGGAGATATTGCGTCAACGCAGGGCGGAAATCGAGGATCGCCTGAAAATTCTAAGGGAAGAATTCCTGTCCATTGTCGGAGACAAAGCGTCCTGGTGCGAGGAGATCGGAGATCCGACACGTCTGCTCGCGACGCATGGTCGCGCCGCCGATCTGATCGTCACAGGAAATCCGGCAAGGGGCATCGCCAGCGACCGCCACCGCATAGTCGATGCTGGCAGTTTGGTGCTGTCGGCGGGTCGGCCGGTGCTGCTTGCGGCCGACAAACTTGCTCCGCTCAACCCGCAGAACGTTCTTGTAGCGTGGAAGGACGCGCGCGAAGCCCGGCGCGCAGTCAGCGATGCACTGCCCTTTTTGGCCAGCGCACAGCATGTACTGGTGGCGACGATCGAAGAACCGGACCAGATAAACGCCCGCGAAAGTACCGGAGACGTTGTTCGGTTCTTGGCGAAGCATGGCATCAAAGCAAGATCCGAGGTCATAGGCGTCGGCGGTGCAGACCCGTGCGAAGCCGTCGCCGAGCTCGCCGCTGCGATCGATGCAGAACTTGTGGTCGCCGGCGGCTACGGTCATAGCCGGATCCGCGAATGGGCTTTCGGCGGCATGACCCGCTCCCTGCTCAAGCAAGGCACTGTCAATCGGCTGTTTTCAAACTGACTAGGTCACGATGACGTTGCTCTGTGCCAACGGCTGGCCGCATCGACGTTCGGGCCCATGTCTACGTAGTTTCCCGTAGGGACATAACCGAATTTCGCACGCCCCCGATTCGCGCGATTGCTGTTGTCACGGATCAACCGGGGAAACAGGCATGCAAACCCATATCGCCTCAAGGATTTCATTGCCGTCACAACCCTCCCAGCCAAATTTGCCCATAGTTCTTGATTTCGTGCCGTTGCAGCCACTCAACTTCTTCCAGGCCGGTTCGGAAATCTATGCGCAGGGCGAAAAGGCCGGAGGTCTCTATCAGGTCGAGTTCGGCGCGGTCCGCACCTATCGTCTCCTTGCCGACGGTCGCCGACAGATAAGTGCCTTCCACTTGGTTGGCGAGACATTCGGTTTCGAAGCTGACACGACACACCATTTCTTCGCCGAAGCTATCAACGCAACCGGCATCCGTGTCTATCGATTTGGTGCCGGGGCGGATGTCTCCGGCCAGTTGCTGCCCCTGGCCCTCAGAGGCTTGACCAGGGCCCAGGAACACCTCCTTGTCCTCGGTCGCCAGAATGCCATCGAACGGGTCGCGGCGTTCCTAGTCGACATAGCAGAGCGGCAAGGCGGATTGCGGCAGGTCGAGCTGCCAATGTCGCGCATGGATATCGGCGACTATCTCGGCCTCACAATCGAGACCGTGTCGCGAGTCTTCACCCGGCTGAAGGACAAGGGCGTTATCCGCCTGCTGAGCCTGCGCAGCATAGAAATCGTCAAGCAGGACGCGCTTCAAATCATGAGCGAGTAAGGGCGCGTGCCTCGAAAAGAGACGAGACAGCCGCGCCGCAACACAACCTCGAACCTGGGAGATAATGATGGGTAGCACGCTTGCCACGCATACAGGGTTTCGCTTCGATGTACGCCGCGCACGCCCCCAGGATGAGCCGGCCCTGGCGAAATTCTTCACCCATGTGACGCCGGAAGACCTGCGCTTCCGCTTTCTTGGCGGAGTGAAAGAAGTTTCTCATGAGCGGCTCGTAGCTATGACGCGGTCTGATGACCCTCGCATTCACAATTTTCTTGCGTTCTCTCCAGAGGAAATGCTGATCGCGGTGGCAACGCTGGCGTGCGACCAGGCCAATCGGCACGGGGAGGTCGCGATCTGCATTCGATCAGATCGCAAACATATGGGCGTCGGTTGGGAACTGCTTGCCTATATCGCAAAGTATGCTGACGGGATCGGTCTCGAGACAATCGAGTCTATCGAAAGCCGAGAAAACCGTGCTGCGATCGAACTCGAGCGCGACATGGGATTTAGTGTCACTGCTGACCCCGACGACCCGACACTTGTCGTAGTTCAGCGAAAGCTCGGCGCCCCCCTGCCCCGCTAGACTAGCAACCGGTCTTGCGCAAATGGAGGTCGCATCGGGGCTCTTGTTCAAACGTTGAGGATTTCCCTGGAGATCGTTGCTTCCTGGTCAGTGGGGAGGACAAGGACGTCGACGCGGGACCGCGGGCTGCTTTCTTCGTCGTTCCGGTTCAAATCATTGTCGACGCCAGCGGGAAGCAATGCGGCGGCTTCGCATATCCTTTGCCGTGCGCTAGCTGGCAGCTGATGTGTACGACTATCTCTGTGGGACGCCGTTGCTTGCGAGGCATCTCGCCGATGGCTTTCTCGACACTCGGGTACTCCTGTGTAGAATTTGAGCGCGAGCACTTTTACTCTTCGAAGTGCCCCACACTTGCTGGCAGATGACGTTTCGATGTCCCAATGCGATCCGTTGGTCGCGCATCTCCGTTCGAGCTGTGGCGAAGGACATTTTTGTGTCGGCATTGATCCCAATCAATGTGCCCTCCGCTCGCAAGGGCTCTGATCCTGTCCTTGCTCGGCCGAGCCTGATTTGGCGACGTGGGCGCGATGAGCTGCGGCAAGACCGCGGATTCGCGAAGCAATGGACCATTTTGGTGACAACACCTGGCAAGCGGGTCCGCTGACCTCCAACTCTGCGCCTCTTGGGAAACCTAATGTGGAAGGGTGGAGGCGGCGGTACCTGTCAATCAACTCACTCCAAGGAGAAGAGCCATGGCCGAAACTGCCACCAAACTACCTGTCAAGACAGAGAAGAGCACTGGGCCGGCGCCGGCCGGCAACTGGACTACTCCGTTCGAAAGCCTGCGTCGCGAAATCGACCGACTGTTCGACGACTTCCATCCCTTCGATTTTCGGCTGCCTTCGACGCGCTCCCTGTTCGGTCGTGATCTGCCGTCCCTGCACAATGCGGGCTGGTCAGTCGCGCCGGCCATGGATCTGGTCGAGAAGGACAAGGAGTACGAGATCACGGCCGAACTGCCCGGCATCGACGAAAAGAACGTTGAGATCAGACTCGCCAACCGCACACTGACCATCAAGGGCGAGAAGACCGAGCAGAAAGAGGACAAGGAAAAAGACTACTATCTGTCCGAGCGCCGGTATGGCTCCTTCCAGCGTTCCTTCCAGCTGCCTGAAGGCGTCGACGCCGACAAGATCGAAGCAAACTTCGCCAAGGGCGTTCTGACGGTCAAGTTGCCCAAGACGGCCGAAGCCCAGAAGGCCGAGAAGAAGATTGCGGTAAAAGCTGCGTAACAGGCGTGACGACTGGTCGCCTCGGCGCGTTTGTTCCGCGCGCTGAGGCCTTCCAAGACGAGACAAATTGCCAACCTAGGTTCATTTCTCGAGCGGATCGAGCAGGGTCCTTCGCTTGACCGCATCCTGTTCCTAGGCCAGGCGTTGTCGGAAATGCTCGGTATTGAGTGAGCGATCCGCTTATCCACTAGCGGCCTCCCCACAAGTCACAGCCAAATCGCCCGCGTCTAATCCCGTCAGCATGCGTTGGTTCCACCAAAGGCATGCTGCAGATAGCGCGTGCGGCCCTGAGCATGGAGATCCCTCCCTATACGAATGCTGTCGAGCAATCCGCACCTACGGCGATACCGATTTCGCTGGCGCTCGTTGATGCAGGTCAAGGCCGCCAAACGCCACCGGGTGTTTCTTTAGCGTTCGGAAGTCGCTCTGAAGGAGACGATCGATGTTCAATTTGCGTGGTCTTTCCTCCGCAGTTCTGATGCTCAGCGTTGTCGCGATGCCTGTCGCGGCCGGAGCTGAAGACAACGATTCTGGCTGGTGGCATCGTTGGGGAATGGGCCGAATGATGATGGGCCAATGGGGTATGGGCGGCCCGATGGGTGGCTACGATTCAGACGAGATGTTCGATCGGATCGACGGACGCCTCGCTTTCCTCAAGACGGAACTGAAGATCACGGACGAGCAGACCCCCTCCTGGGATGAACTTGCCGGTGTGATCCGCAGCACAGCCGAGTCGCACAATGCACTGATGCAGGGGATGCTCAAGGAATTCCAGGATGGTGAATTCCTGAAGAAGCCCTTGCCCGAGCGACTGGCTTACCAACAGACCCATCTCGAAGCACGTCTAGAACAGGTAAAGACTGTCAGGGCAGCCGTCGAGAAACTATACGCAAAGCTGAGCGATGAGCAGAAGCAGTCGGCTGACGAGATTGTCCTACCGATGATGGGGATGGGTATGGGGCGCTCGGGCGGCTTCGGCCCTGGAATGATGTCCAGATAGCCTCCATTGCGACCTGACCGTGCAGTACGCTGACCGAGCCGGATACCGCAAAGGAACTGAACGCATGTTCACGGTACTTCGCCTTGTGACCGCTAGCGAGCGATCCAAGAATACCGTCACGGAACGCCGGTCAGACTTCATCGCGCCAGAAAGACAGGCAGCGATTGATCTTCAAGCATCGACTGGGTCACGCCACCGAAGATGCGCTCGCGCAATCGCGAATGGCCATAGGCGCCCATCACCATCAGGTCGGCTGCTGTATCGACCGCGTGCTGGCGAAGAACGTCAGAGACGGAATGGTTTGAACTCGGCAGTCGGTCGACCGTAACCTTCACGCCATGCCGGGCGAGATAGGCCGCGGCATCGGCACCAGGTTCCTGTCCATGGTGGTATTCGTCCTCCACCGGGTCGACCATGGCAAGGTGCACTTGGTCGGCGCCGATTAACATTTCGAGTGATTCACGGACGGCGCGCGATGACTCTAGACGAGCATCCCACGCAACCAGCACCCGTTTCGGCCTGAGTGTCGGGCGCGTCCCCGGGGGAACGATCAGCAGCGGCTTTGCGGATGAAAACAAGACGCCCTCGATCACTTTATTCTTCAGCGTCTCTCCAGCGAGCAACTCCGGTCCGATCACCGTAATGTCGGCATAGCGTGCACGACGACCAATTCTTTCGTCAGCCCCGCCAACCTCCGGGTATTCGTTGGAGACATCGGCCGAAAGCGCCCTTTTGGCCAGAAAAGCCGACACGGCAGTGGCCCGCTTCTTCAAACGCCTCTCATCGGCCTGCCGCTCCTTCAGCCAGTCTTCTGAAACGATTGCTGCATACTCTCCGACTGGTGGCGGCGCGGCGATGGCAACTACAAGAACAGCAAGATGGGCGCCGATCTCATCGCAAAGCTCGGCAGCGAGTTTGAGATCGTCGTCACCCATATGCGGTCCCGTAACCGTAAGTATCGTCCTGAAAGCCATGGCGGCTGCTCCCGGTCCTTGTGTCAAATTCCATGACAACGATAACAAGACCGTTCGGTATGCTCATTGCGCTGAATCAAAGACCATGCAGACGCCCAATTGATCGGGATCAAGATATGTGCTGGTCGGCGCGGTAGGCTCAGCCGATCAATCGGTGGATGCGCACATGAGATTTTTGATCGCAGCAATTCTCGCGACCATGGCCTGGGAAGCGTCTAGGGCGCAGGAAATGAGTTACGGCCAGGCAGAATATCTGAACTCCTGCGCTGTCTGTCACGGCATCGACGGCAAGGGCGACGGACCCTTGCGCGACCTGCTGGTCAAGCGTCCGGCCGACCTGACGCACCTTTCCGAACGCAATGGCGGGACGTTTCCCTATTCGAGGGTCTTCGCAATCATTGACGGCCGCTACGCCACACCAAGCCACGGCGACCGCGAGATGCCGGTCTGGGGTCGTCAATTCCTTGAGGACGATGCAAAAACCTACGGCCCCAGTGGGGGCGAGGTGGTGACCACGGAACGCATCCACAACTTGGCGGGTTACATCGCCACGCTGCAGCATTAGACCCAGGCTGCGAAGATCGCCAAATGCCCCATTTGCGCGGACGAAACGAGTGGCGGGCAGTGAGGACTACGAGGTCGAGTACCTTGCCAAGAAGGCAGGCATTACAGTCCAGAAGTCAGGCATTACAGTCCAGCAGGCAAAGGAACTGAGAGCTAACACGGCAACAATGGAACGGGAAGCCAAAGCACTCGGCAAGCGGTGACGACTTCCGATGAGCTACTCCAAGATCAGACGAACGATCAAGGAAGTACTCGTCTACAGGTTTTCCCGCCCCAAGCCCCCGCGTCATCCGACCCGGTTCATCGGGCCAGTGCTCGTCGTCGGCTCCGCCCCTGGATCTAACCTCCCCAAGGGATTCGACGAGAGTTTTTCGGTTCTCACCGTCAACGGTTCCCAGTCGGTGGCGAGGAAATGGGGCATCGCCAAACCTGACGCGACCTTTCTCCATTTCAACCAAGTCGACGGCACGAACGACAATGCCGTGGCCGTACGGCGCGTTCTCAACGGCGAAGAGACCGGCATCCTGTATGTGATGCGCTGGCAGTTCGGAGAGCAGCGCCTGCGCGATGGCCTCGCGGCATTTAACTATCGGTACGACCAGCTCCGGATGGTTAGCACGTACCAGCGCATTGCCCTGCACGAGGCGGTCATGGGCACGCGCCACAGCGAGTTGGACAATGCACGGAAGTTTTCGAACGGGATCACCGCTGTGCTCTATGCATTCAACAGCGGCGCGTCGACTGTCGTCATATCGGGCATCAATCCCGGCTCGACCGGCCATGTCTACAACGAACTCGGCTTGAGGAGGCTTCATAGCGACATGGACAGCTCGATCTTGCTGAAGCTACGCGGCCGTGGCGCCAATCTCTTCACGGCCGATCCTGAAGTCGCGGTATCGACCGGGCTGCCGCTGTGGCAGGCATCCCCAGTTCCACTGCCAGTCTGCGGTGCTCTCTCAGATGGCGATACGACAGCTGCTCCCGCGGCTACCTTGGCGTTGGTGAGCCCGAGGCCTGCTCACGTCGCCGCTCGAGGCAGCTAAGTATTACTGGTTAACACCGCCCGATGCTCTGTAATTGCAATAGTGTTAGCTGCAGCTAGGCTGATGTGGCAACGAAGTATTCGCACGTGTGAAGCGGCCGGCCATCCTGTTGCTCAACGAGTAGACGCCCCGCGGGTTTCTGGCCAGCGGGGCGCTAAACTGAACCCTGAGCGAAGCTCAGCTCTGCACTCATTCAAGGTTCCCAAAACGGAGAAGGTTAGTCTCCAGCACCCTTCCCGCTACCACCTTCAAAGTCCAAACAATTCTCCGGTCCCCTCATGGCTTCCCGGTAGCCCAGCGTTTGCAGGGTGTGTGGCCAAAGGCTGGGGAGTGCCGCAGCGCCCCAAGCGTGCAAATTGCTCTCTGAACGCCGATCATTCTCCGAAGCTGGGGAGTAGCGCTAAAAATCCCTAGGTTTTGACGACAGCAATATCAATGGTCTAGCGCCGGCCTTGCTGCCGCCAGTTTTGCGGTTCGCTCGCCTGTCCAAACAAGACCACAACTATGCCATCTCTTGCCAGGTCCGGCTTGCACCAGCTCCGGACATCGCCAAGCCACTACTCGGACGTCGCGTTTGGGGCCGGAAGTGGACGGGCAGCTTTTCGGGAAGACAATGTTAAGAGCAGCCGTTCCGTTGGCACCTCATAGCGGCCATCCAAGCTTATTGCTCCCTTAAATCTGATGTAACGAACGCGTGCGAGTCACTCCGGCGAGAGCAGTTCAAAAGTCGATGGTGCTTCTGACTCCAACAACGAGGGCGTTGGGGATTGCCTGGCCGGTCGCATCATCCGCAGCTCCTCCGCCGGGATGGACAATGTACTGGAAATCCGGCTGAATATTCCACCATGGTGCCGCGACGAAGTCGTAATTCACCTCGAATATGGTCTCGCCGGAACGTATCGGATACGCTGTGCCTGTTTCGGTTGCGGTGTCTCTATCAAGATTCGATGCCGCATGGCTGATAGCTGAATGACTAACGCCAACGGTCAACGTATCGTCTTTGCGCGTTGGCGATAGGCCCGTAAAGGCCAGGCCTACGTCGACACCCCACGCGACCAGATTCCTGTCAGAAGGCGCCAACTGCCCGCGCAAGAAGCCACCGACTTTGGTGCCGCTTCCCTCAAACAGCGTCTGGTCGACCAGCGCGTAGACACCCCAGTTCCCCGAATGCATGACCGAACCCACCGCTTGAGGCGACGCGAGCGGCACCACACTGCCCGAACCGCTCAGGCCATATCGCTCATCGGCAAACGTGCTGGTGTGATACCAGCCGCCGAGCTTGTAAGAAACCGATGGCCCGTCCGCAGCACCGTCCGGATTGAGTTCGTACGCCAGTTCGGCCATCAGCAGGGCGCCACCGGCCGAACTGAAGGTGGTGCCGTGTAGGTTGCAAACCTGCGGATCGTTTTGGCAATCTCGTCCGGCCGGGTCGCCGCTGAAAAGCCCACTGCGCACGACAAGTTTCGGCTTGAGGTAAACGGCTGAAACCACACCGAGCGTCGCAAGCGGATAGGCCGGTCCGCCGCTCGGCAAATCCGAGGCATTCAGCACAGGCCATCCAAACGCACCGTTTAGCAATTTCCCGGCTGAATTGCTCGTTGCGAAATCCTCGTCCGCCGCAACCTGCCCCAACCTGACAAAACTGCCGTCTGCAAACGTTTGCTGGACCCAGGCGGTGAAGAGCCGCGTCGTCGGAACCGCATCGATGTTACTCGGATCGCCGAGGCTGGCAACCTCAGCGGCGACATTGCGATCATTGAGGCCGTGTATTTGATACACCGTCACATGGGCAGATCCACCCTGCCACCGACCCATCTTCTCAAAATCGAGGTCCAAGTTGACGTCGAATCGTCCTTCGTAGGTCGCGCCCTGGCGGATGCCGCCACCCGCCACATCCATGACCTCGCTCACGTAATCGAGGGTGAACTTAATGCCTTTGTCCTCAAGCGCCGTCCGGTCGCCATTCCAGTCCCCAGTGAGGTGATCCCACTGCCAGATTGAGCTACCTGCTTGGCCGGACGCGTCGGCGGCGCCGGCCGGAGCCGCGAGCAAGATTAAATCCGCCAAAAAAATGAATGACAGCGACCGTTGCAACCGACCGCATCGGGACTTCACTTGGCATCCTCCACAATAGGCAAAACCTCGACCACAGACATCATCCCACGACCTCGTGCTCAAGGATGTGGCAGTGCATCACAAATCTCCCGACGTGCACCGGCTCGAGTTCGTTTTCTGCGTTCCGATCAAAATCCCGGCGGCCGGCCCAGCGAATTTGGTGCCGCTGCCGTTGGCTGTCAATGACGCGGAATCGGACCTCGTATTTTCGCGCAAAAGGGACCCCGGCTTTCGGTTGTGGGAGGCACGCCGGTAAGCGCCCGATCAGGCGGAGCTGGTCGGGGTTGCACAGCCTGATCGGGCGCGGCTGATTAGCTTTTCGGCTTTAGCTTTGAGATCGGCTTTTGAAGCGCCAGGACTCGTTTCCGGTCTCGACGATCTCGCAGTGGTGAGTGAGGCGGTCGAGCAGCGCGGTGGTCATCTTGGCATCGCCAGCGAAGACGCTCGGCCATTCCCCGAAGGCAAGATTGGTGGTGATGATGATCGAGGTGCGTTCATAGAGCTTCGAGATCAGGTGGAAGAGCAACTGCCCGCCGGCCCGGCGCTATCATAAGCAACCGGCGTAACGCCCTTGTGGCTCCACCGAAGATTTGCGTAGTTGGAATCCCCCGACTGAAAAGCGTAGACGCCTTCCATAGGGCCATTCGTGCGGTTAAGCGCCTCCAAGAGATACTGCACTGGAGGCCGCGCCTGTTGGAAAGCTCCTGCGATTGCTACGCGACCGTTAAGGCATATTACCACAACTCCTGCTAAGCCGCTAAACCTGCTGAAGGCAGCGCAGAAGCTACCAAGTCGGCATCGCTTAACCGCTATCCCCAGGTTCCCACCCGGTTGGACCGTGCCGAAAAGAATAACTGGCTGAGATTTCGAACCCGGACTGCGAAGGCTGCCAGGCCCGACATTCGACCGTGATCCGTGGGTGCTCGATGCGAATGATGTTAAACGAATTTGCAGCTTGGCGAAGCCGCGATGAAACCGCCGTTCCCGCTTGAATGAGCAGCGCGGCGTAGCCGTCGACAAGGTAGCGCCGTGCGCTCGGCACGAAGCGCATAGTCGGTCGTGTCACGGCCTCGCAGATGGCTTCTGCGTCTGCAGCATCATTCTTCTGCCGCTTCAGATAGGGCTTCACATACTGTGCCGGCAGTAGTCGCACATCGTGGCCACGTGCGATCAGCTCGCGAGCCCAGTAATGCGATGAACTGCACGCCTCGATCCCCACCAAGCATCGCGGCAAGCTCTCGAAGAACGCCAGTACGCGCCTACGAGTCAGCTTCCTGCGAACGGAAACCTCACCAACCGCATCCACGCCGTGCACTGGAAACACGGACTTCGCAATATCCAGACCGACCGTCATAACGTTGCTCATCATAGCGCTCCTCCATCTCTGATCCCCCGAACATACCGCAGGGAGGGAGGAGAGCCGTCCACCGCATCAGAAGCGGACTGGCAGCTTCACGGTGCGGACCGTGAAAACCGGACGTTCAGGTGGACGTGGGCATGGTCGTTATCTAACCCCGGTGGGGACAGCCGGCTTGGCCGCATCAGGGGCACGGACAGCACCGATCCTGCTCAGCCTACAATTTCGTCGCGGGTTAGACGCCCCGTATTTTTTGAAGCACAGGAAGGAGACCCGAGACGATGTCTTTCTGCAAGACAGACAGCTCGATTCCAATTTGCATTTAAGCCGGGAGGCCAACTTTGCTGAGGCCCTCGGACAGATGGTCAACGTCGGCTTGATCGCGGAAGGGGAGCCGTCCAACATGCTCGGCAAAGGAGTATTTCGGATTGATCTCCATCAGTTCGCGCCAGACCCGGCCGGCTTCCTCGGCCTTGTCCAAATGGCCGAGCGCGACAGCAAGAAAGGCGCGAGAGAGGTCGGTCTTCGGGGCGAGCTGTATACGCTCCCTGAACAGCGCCGTGGCAGCTTCGAATTTGCCGGCGACAAGATAGGCGGAGCCGAGAAAGTGGATGTACAGCTGCTTCAACGCGGGATCGAGCCGGATGGCTTGTTCGATATGGGGAATAGCCGCGAGGGGCTGGCCGCCATAGATGTTGACGATGCCGCGCGAGTTGTGCGCCTGAGCGTAGTTCGGATTGAGATTCAGCGCCGCGTCCGCTTCAGCCGCGGATCGGTCGAGATCCTTTTTCCATAAGTAGAAGACCGAGGCGACATAGTGCACGAAGGCAACCTGCGGACTCTTCTGCAGGGCTAACTCGACATCGCGCTCAGCCTTTTCAAGCGACTCGCTCCAGCCATCCGTCCAATGGAACTGCCAGTTGAGCACCTCGGCCATTGCGAGGCCGGCATAGGGTTCGCCATAGCTCGAATCCTGGGCGATCGCTTGCGCGAACAGGTCGATCGAGCGCTCGAACACGTCGCGGTTCCTGATGGCCCCCCACAGCGCCTCGCGCCCGAGCAGGAAAAAGTCGTGTGCCTTGCTGCTGGTTGTTTTGACAGCACCAAGCATCGCGGCTTCGCTCGGGCTCAGTTTGATCATCAGCGCGTCGACGATCCGCCGGGTGACCTCGTCCTGGACCTCGAAGACGTCGCTGAGTTCGCGATCGAAGCGGTCGGCCCAAAGGTGTCCGCCGGTTTCCGCATCGATCAGCTGTGCGGTGATCCTTACACGGTTGCCGGCGCGGCGGATGCTCCCTTCGAGCACTGAGCGGACACCGAGTTCACGGGCCACCTGCCGCACGTCGACAGCCTTGCCCTTATAGGTGAAGCTGGAGTTGCGCGCGATCACCAGCAGGCCGCTGACCTTAGAGAGGTCGGTAATCACATCCTCGGTTATCCCGTCGGCGAAATATTCCTGCTCAGGATCGCCGCTCATGTTCTGGAACGCCAACACGGCAATTGAAGGCTTGTCGGGCGGCGCGAGCTGTGGCGAAGGCTTCTCCGGCACAGCGGGCTCCGCAGGTGTCGCGGGCTTCGCCTGAGCGGGGACTCCGACTTGCAGCGAATAAACTCGGACCGGATCGGCGATATTTTTGAGTTGCACCGCGCCGCGATCGTTGATTGCGAGATCGAGCCTCGCCTTGACCTGCCAGTATGCTTGCTCGGAGAGACAGATGCTGCCAGGCTCGCAAATGCCTTCGAGCCGCGCGGCGATATTGACGCCGTCGCCCATCAGATCGCCGTCGCGCTCCTCCACGACATCGCCCAGATGGATGCCGATGCGAAAGTCGATGCGGCGGTCCGGCGGCAGCCCGGCATTGCGCTCAACCATGCCATTCTGCACCTCGATGGCGCAGCGCACGGCCTCCACGACGCTGCGGAACTCGACGAGGGCTCCGTCCCCGGTGCGCTTGACCACGCGACCATGATGCACGGCGATCGTCGGATCGATCAGATCGCTCCGCAGCGCCCGCAGCCGCGCCAGGATGCGATCCTCGTCCGCGCCGGCGAGCCGGCTGTAGCCGACCACATCCGAGACCAGGATCGCTGCTATTTTCCGGGTCTCACTCACGTCGTGCTCCCTCTATCCAGCCTACTGCAGCCAGATCAGTGCCGTCCTTCTCAACATAGAGCCGTTAAGCACAGGGAAGATAGCCCCGAGCCATTGGTCGGATGGTCCGCATAGGATCGACCCGAGTCGTTCGAGACAGGTCGGCGAAGCGCCAGACCTGGCGCAATCAAGACGTCCAGCCCTGTCAGCCGCGTCTGCTTTGAGGCAGCGGCTAAGCAAATCTCTAGGGCCGACATGCGGCGCATAGCAGACATTCAGTCGCTGACCGACCGCGCCTCGGTCGCTTCATCCCCTCCACGTCGCAGAGCGGAGAACGGCCTGCATATGCTCTGCCAAGTCGAGCTCACACCTCCCCTCGATTTCTAAAAGATACCGAGCCTTGGCTAGGCAGTCCGCCTCCCCAACTGCAGGGTAGCCGCAGATGGCGAGCAACGCCCTCTCCTCCTCCCGGCTCGCTCTGTCGGACTGGCTGCGGCCACCGCCCTTGTGATGCAGGGCTTCAGCGAACGCAGCATAGCTTATGCGCCTCCATCAGCGCTTGCAGACTATCGGACGGTCCTCGGTCTTGACCTGGCGGTTCGGTACAGAGCGCCGTTGCCGCAACTGTTGAGGCGACGACTGCGCTGCCAGAATGGAGGAGCAAGGCGCGGCGGTTGATCCTAGACGTGGCGGACTCTCCATTTGCTTTGAAGCCTATTAAGCCAGTGACCTAAGCCGGCTAGACCGTAACACGATGGTTTACGCGTTCCTGTCAGGATGGAGAGGCTACTGGCAGACGACAGTCAGGACAGCCAGGCGATGCGCAGCGCCGGCGGATGGCGGCCCGACGAACCCTCCGGTGGACGCTTGGATTTGGTGGCGGACGTATCGCCTGCGCTCTTTCCATCGGGACCGTGAAGCCTACGCATCCGCAGTACGGAAGATGGCGCCAGCCGGCAAGCCAGCGCTCGGCCGCTATCTTACGGCCGACGCTGGCGATGTCGGCAATCGGGTCCGTAGTAAGCCTCTCTCCCGGCAGCCGAACCGGCCGCCCATCGCTAGCCACCGCAGGCCAGGTCGACGCGGTTCGACTTTGACTATCCACCACCTCGTTGTGTGCCGGCGAGAGGCTGCCTCAGCGCCGTCCCTGACTACGCCCCTTTCCCGGCCTCATCCTCATCAAAGTGCGGAAACGGCTCCCGCACATTGCACTAACTCACGGGGATAGCTGAGAAATCGACATTCTCGCAAGGTGCAGTAAACATGCGTACATTGCGAAATCACTATCTAACGCATTGAAAAACAAAGACCCGTCCGCCGCGCAATGTGCGGCCTTTTATCCTGCCATCTTAATCGGTTGTTTTTGGCGATACTTTGTAACCATCGTCTTTCCTCCTTCAGGATGCGATAATATACGAATCTATGCTCTGCGCTACGATTCCGCGTTCTGGCGTTGAGTTCCGATGCGCCGTGCAATCTTCCGCGCTCTGCGACGGGCTGTTTTGGCTGCATGAGTGCAGCGCTCGAACCATCGTGGCGCACTTTTCCATCGGACTGACGGAGCATCGTCACAGGCAATCGAGCGCGGTCCGGCCGTCTGTCGATCGGCGCGGCCGCAGGCAGGATAACGTGCGTTCCGTCGTTCCTGGTCTGCATCGGTCCTCATCCGCCGGAGCGGATCTCCCTTGTTCAGATGGCGTCGGTCAGCGGGCCGGCGCCATGCGTTTCAAATGCCGCCGCACTGCTCATCGATGCGCTCCCAGCAGCTTGCGGTCCTTGACATGGGCGCGCCGCTCGGCGGCGTCCTCACTCGCGGCCGGATCGCCGACGTAGAACGTTCCATCGCTCCACATGGCGTGCATGATCACCGCCAGCTTGCGTGCCACCGCGACACAGGCTTTGCGGTGGCAGGAGCGTTTGGCGATGTCCCGGCCCCAGCTCTTGACCCTGTCCTTGCCCTTGAAGCGCGTCATCAAACCTGACGCCGCTTCGTAGAGTGCGCGCCGCACGTCCGCGTCGCCGGCCTTGGAGATGCGGCCCTGAACGTCGATCGAGGTGCCTGACTGCCAGCGCCGCGAGGTCAGGCCAAAATAGGCCGCGACGTCGCGCGAGCGGTGGAAGCGGGTGGGATCGTCGATCGCCGTCATGAACGAAAGCGCCGTCACCGGACCGACGCCGGGGATGGCCATGAAGCGCCGGCACGGTTCGCTGCGCGCCACCGTTTTGACGACGAGATCGTGCAGGCGGCAGTACTGTTTCCACAGTGCCGCGCGCGCCGACAGCATCGCGTCCATCAGCTCGCTCGACAGCGGATCGTTCGCCACTGCCACCCGCACCGCCAGATCGAAGGCTCCGCGTCCGACCTTGCCCAGACGGATGCCAAACGACTTCAGCGAATGGCGGATGGCGTTCTCCAGGTCGAGGAACTTAGCCTTCAGATTGCGCCGGTGGGTCAGCAGAAGCCGCGTTCGATAGCAGCTTTCCGACTTGATATAAGCCTGGCGGAACCAGCCGGTGCGCATGATGTGGGCGATGCCGAGTGCATCAGCCTTGTCGGTTTTGTTGCGCTGCGCCGACATCGCGGCGCGCACGTGTTGCGTCTCCAGGCAGATGGCCGGCAGGCCAAGTTTCTTGAGTTCCGGATGCAGCCAGGGCGACAGCGAGCCTGCCTCGTGGCCGACGCGGCGAAGTCGCCCGAGAAAGGGCTTGAGGATTCCGAAGATCGCTTCCGGATCGGTCACCACCGCCGCCTCCAGATGCACCGCGCCCTCGTCGTCGACGACGCAAACCGCTGTCTCGTCCATCGCCACGTCCAGTCCACAAAAGAATTCCATCGTCCGCCTCCTGCGCTGTTTGACAGGTGCAGAATGTGCCGCCGAACTGCCGACCATCGCCAGCGGAGCCGCGGCTGACACACAGCTTTGCAGCCCTTCCATGCGACCGCCCCGATTACGGGCGGCAATCTTAATCGGTTGTATGTAAGCGTCCGGTCTCTGCACCCAGATTGAGTAGTGCATTTGCGCGACATGTCGGGCTCCTTCGTAGCATGGAGGATCTCCGGTGAATTTGAGACATTTCGAGAACAAGGCGCGGCAATCCTATTGGGTGGTTCACGTCGAGGCGTGGCAGCGCAGCGGTCTGACCCGGACGGAATATTGCCGCGTGCATCGCCTGACGAAGGACACGCTTGATCGCTGGCTGAAGTACTTTGCGGGCAACGACGCGGCCCGTAAGCAGGCGGAATTGCGCCGTCAGAAGCGCCTGGAAGAGCGAGCGAAGCGGCAGAAAAAGGGAACTCGGCGGCGCTTTGCGATAAGCGCGGATGTTCGCAACCGTGGTGTCCAGGCGTTCTGGGCCATGCATGTTGAAGCCATGAACTGGAGCGGCATGGCGTTCGCGAATACACCGCTGCGCTGCATCTTTCGCCGTATTCGCTGCGCATATGGCGTGACCGATTGGACGAGGGCGAGGTCGAAATCGACTGGCGGGCGCATCTTCATCCCTCCGCCAAGTCCAGGAGATTCTGGCTGATGCGAGGCCTGGGCTCGCGGTTACATACGTCGAGCAGGCTTCAGTCTTGCTGGCGGGGCCGGTTGAATGCCTGCGGGGCGGATTGATTGTTGGTGCCCCAGCGGCTGCTCAACGGCGCCAAGGAACGCGGATCAGCCTCGACTGATCCTTGCGCCGCGACCGCGACCGTCAAGCCTCGTCGCCGGCAATGTCTTCTGTGGATGGCTCCCGCGATGCAAGGGGTGATTTGACGTTTTGACGATTGGGTCAGGTGCGGTCTTCTGTCCGGCCTGTTGATGCAGTCGTTCATGTTGACCGCTGGCCTTGATGGTATCCGCGAGTCAGGTCCCACTCTGCTTTGCGGGCAATGACGCCCACGACATTCGCACGGGTTATCCCAGCTCCCGGTATGACCGGTTCGCCATCACATCTCATCGCCCTTGCAACTGGTGAACTTCCTTTTCCTTCTTGGGTCAATGTGGTTGGCGCCTAGGGGGTATCTGCAATCCGCCGCGAACATTGAGGGTGAAGGCATCGCCGCTGTCGTAGCCGGCCTCGGCTCCGAGGAAGAAACTACAGCCGCTATCAGCTTGGTAGGCCATGTCGGCTCCGACGCACCCAAATCCTTGCGAAACCTGTATTAAAACGTTCACGCCGCCGGCTAAATCAGCAGCGCGCGCTGATAATTCGCCAGGCGAGCTAAATCCTGTGTAAGCTGGGAGTCTGGTTTTTCGCAGGGTGGACTATGCACGTTTCGCCGGGGCTAGGGCTTTGATGAGGAGCGGCGAAGCGTACGGTCGAGAATTCGCCAAGCGTTTCGGGGCAAAAGAAGCCCCAGCACTGGTATCGAAAACCCTTCGCAAATCGGAGGTAGCCGCAACTTACTTGCGGCAATATTCACCAACCAATGAATTGTCGGACCCCCAGCCGGTGGTAGACGCCTATTTTGCAAGCTACGTCATGCTGGACAATCCAAGCTTCCGCCTCTGGGAGGACGGCAAAGCTGTTCGGGAGGCGCCAGTGCTGGCCGGACAAACGACGTTCATCGACCTGAGGCTTGCCCCTGTTATGCTCGTCAACAATCCAATGGACGCGCTGCATTTCTATATCCCGCGCGCGGCGTTTAACGCAGTTGCGGATAATGCCGGCGTGGCGCGTATCGGAGATCTCGTCCATGAGCATGGCCGCGGCGCAGACGATCCCGTTATGCAGGCGCTAAGCGCTGCTTTGATGCCAGCATTCAGTGCACCGGATCAGGCAAGCCGGCTATTCATCGACTATGTCACGTTGGCCGTCGTGGCGCATGTCGCGCACCGCTACGGATCGATGAAAGCCCTGCCGGCCCGTGGCGGACTAGCACCTTGGCAGCTGAGACGTGCCATGGAAATTCTCGATGCGCATATCGAGGGCGATATTTCCCCCGAGTGGCTGGCGTATGAATGCGGGCTGTCGCCCAGCCATTTTGCCCGCGCCTTTCGGGCTTCGACCGGCCTGCCGCCACACCGTTGGCTACTGCAACGGCGCGTCGACCGAGCCAAGAATGCGCTCACTAACACCGGGATGTCGCTTGTAGCGATTGCGCTGTCCTGCGGCTTTGCTGACCAGAGCCACTTCACCCGCGTCTTCAGCCGCCTTGTCGGCATATCTCCAGGCGCTTGGCGGCGTAGGAAGCATGACTCGACAGATCGCCTCGTCTAAGCAGAGCTTCGTGCGCAAATTCGCCAAGTGCAACGAAAACGGGCAATACGGCTGAAAACGGAGGAACGAGGATTGCCCCGATTGCGTGCGCTCAGCACGGTCAGGGAGGATTTTCGTGCAAAAGAAAACCAAAATTGGTAGGCGCCTCACTAGGTGGCTTGGAGCCGCCGCACTGGTAGTGGCCGCGGTGAGCAGAACCACGTTAGCGGCGGAAGCCCCTGCGGCACCGCCAATTCCGCCAAATCAATCAGCGCAGGATCTGGTCAACGCCCTGCATTCAGCATTTGGCGAGCATCATGCTCGCGCCGTCCACGCCAAGGGGATCCTGCTGGAAGGCACTTTCACCGCATCTGCGGAAGCCGAGACGCTCAGCCAGGCATTGATCTTCTCCGGAAAAAGTCTGCCGGTGGTCGCCCGGTTTTCCGACTTCACAGGCATACCCGAGATTCCCGACACGATTGGCGCAGCCAATCCGCGCGGCTTCGCGTTCAAGATCAAAGCAGAAGACGGCGACGAGGTCGATGTCGTGTCCCACAGCTTCAATGGGTTTCCGGTCGCCACCAGCGATGAGTTCGCGGTATTCCTGCGCGACATCGGCGCAAGCGGCCCGGGAGTGGCTCACCCAAACCCGATCGAACAGTTCCTAGAGACACATCCGATCGCCAAGACTTTCGTGTCGACGCAAAAGCCGCCGCCAGCATCTTACGCCACTACGGCATTTTTTGGCGTCAACGCTTTCACCTATAAAAATGCCGCCGGCAAGGCCGTGCACGTGCGCTACCGGCTCATTCCGCAGGCCGGCGAACTTTACCTAACAGCCGCGGATCTCGCGACCAAAGGACCCAATTATCTCCGCGAGGAGATTCTCGAGCGCATCGCTGCGCAGCCGATAGGCTTCGACTGGTATGCACAGATTGCCGAGGACGGTGACAAGATAGAAGATCCATCAATCGCCTGGCCTGAGCAGCGCAGGCTGGTAAAACTCGGTTCGATTACAATCACGAAGATCGTCGCCGATCAGGCGGCTGCAGACAAAGGTACGCTGTTCCTGCCCGGCCAGCCACATTCTGGGATCGATCCTGCCGATCCGATGCTGACGCTGCGCAACGAGGCCTATCCGATCTCGTTCCAGGAACGGCAATAGTCCGATGGACGAGGATAGGTCATCGCCGCCATCCGCCTATATGCCAACTATGAAGGCCTGCCGCGTCCACAGGTTTGGTCCACCCGAAGTCATAACGCTGGAGATAATTGCCCGCCCACGGCCCGGCCCGGGAGAAGTTCTCGTAAAGGTGGCAGCCGCCGGTGTTGGACCGTGGGACGGTTGGATACGTGCCGGCAAGAGTGCATTGCCGCAGCCCCTGCCATTGACGCTTGGATCGGATTTATCCGGGCTCGTCGAGGCGGTTGGACAGGGCGTCGAGGCATTCCGGGTCGGCGACTCTGTGTTTGGCGTCACAAACAGGCAGTTCACGGGAGCATATGCCGAGTTCGCCGTCGCATCGGCTAGCATGCTTGCGCGGAAGCCCGGCAGCGTGACGGACGTCACGGCTGCGGCGGTGCCAGTGATCGCCGTTACCGCATGGCAGGCGCTTTTCGACCACGCCCAGCTGCAACGCGGTCACACCGTGCTGGTTCATGGCGCGGCAGGCAACGTTGGTTCGTTCGCTGTTCAGTTCGCACGGCAGGCCGGATTGCGGATTATCGCGACAGGCGGTGCCAGAGACCTCGCCTACCTCGGCGAACTCGGTGCAGACGAGGTGATCGACTTCCAGTCCCGTCAATTCGAAACAAAGGTTAGCGGCGTTGATGCGGTTGTCGATCTGGTGGGCGGAGATACTCAGCGTCGCTCATTCCAGGTTCTCAAGCCAGGCGGCTGTCTGATCTCCGCCGTTTCGGTTCCCGACCAGGCCGATGCAGCCCGCTACAGGGTCCGCGCGTCGTTCTTCCTGGTCGATGTGACGACGCAATGTCTGGATATGATCGCCGGCCTCATCGACAGCGGTTCGATCAGATCACGCGTGGGCACAGTCCTCTCCCTTGGCGAGGCGGAGTTGGCCCATGAAATGCTCGAGGGAACGCGACCTCGCGCAGACGGCAAGATTGTCCTCAACATTAGCAACTGATGGAGATCCGATGCGCCTTAAAAGAAAACTTACGATCGTCGCGGCAAGTGTGACCCTTTGCCTAGGGTACACCCTTACTGTCCACGCAGACGACGACAAAGTCTCTCCAGTCTTTGCAGGAAAATTGCCAAACCTTCCCGGACAGACACTGACCGTCCTGCGCGTCGACTACCCGCCAGGCGGCAAATCCGGCAAGCATCACCACGCGGGATCGGTGCTAGCGTACGTGTTGTCGGGAACGATCCGTTCTGAAAACTCTGCGACCGGCCCCTCAAAAACCTACAAAGCAGGCGAGACCTTTTTTGAGCCTGCCGGCAGTGAACATCTAGTCAGCGAGAATGCCAGTAGCACCGAAAGCGCGAGCCTAATTGCAATCTTCGTCGCTGGAGACGGTGCGATTCTGAAGACTAGCGATTGAACCTTGAGCGGCGCGCATGACCCGCAATAAACTGGAAATGTCTGGTTTGGAGATAGCACTGAGAGGCCCTGAAAGACTGCATTGAGGCGCATCGCTGACCGACAGCTTTGGGCCGCTGGCAGACTCGCAGCTTCTGGATGCAAATCTTCGCGAGCGGACATTAATGAGCGGCGTGGGCAACGTCAGGATCTGACCGGATCCTGACGTTCGCTTCATGACTGTCTACGGACTGAAACCAGCCTTTCTGATTCCATATCGTCGGGTTGGAAGGTCATTCATCGCGCCAGTATGGGTGGGAACAGCTGAATTGGCGCGAGCCAATCAGACGGCGTTTGGTCTCCGATATCGTAGTATTTTCGCCCTGATGCAAGGTCATCGGGTTCTGGCCCCGAAGCGTGGCTACGAACTGGCCAAGCGAGCGGTCCGGCTGAATGGCCATCCACGACGTCTGCTTCTGGGGCGGAGACGAGTTCACCTAGAGGCGCATTTCGGACGTCCAGAGCTAGGTCTTGAACTGTACCAATGGTGCCCATTGATCACACAGATTCAGAGAAGGTTTGTTTCGGGTTCGTTTCCCTCTACCAACTGTGTTCGGCAAACGACCGTTTTCCGCATAGTCCGCGAATGCCACCTGGCCAAACGGCATTCTCCGGTGTTGGTGTATGGAAACTGCGTGCGGATTTCTATTGTTCGGATAACGCTCCACTAGCGGTACTGCACCTTTTCCAACAGTGCGAGAATATCTAGTTTAGAGCCAACGCAGTGAGCTGAACTCTAGGTCCGGTATGGAAGCAAAGCCGCCGACAAAAAACGTAGCACGCTGGCAGTTCGTGCTCACGCGCTATCTGGCGCACGTGCTAGAAGTCGATGCCATCAATGCTATCCAAATACCGAATCTAGTATCCCGCTTTCTCCATAAGCAACCGCAATTCGGGCTGAGGCGCGACCCAGAAAGTTCGAAAAGCTTCCAGGAACCCCAGTCGATCGCGAATTGTAGAACTATCTGACGACCGGTTTGGGCCGAAAGCAGGCGGTCCGGTTCCAGAATTAACTAGCGGGAAAGGCGCCATTTTGCTGGCGACCCCATCTCAGCCGCAACGACGTTGCTGACGCGTCGCGCCATAATCGGACCTCGGTGCGACTGCATAGGAACAACAGTGGGCCTCATGGCAGATTGAAACCAGCGTAGGGTTTCAGCGGGACGATTTCGAAGTCAAGCGTCCCCGCCCTCGCCAGCGGCAACGTCGCCAGCATCTCGCGAACCTCGATCTCGTCCCTCGCCTCGACGATCTGGCACGCACCGGGCATATCACCGCGATGCCAGATCTGGCGCGTGAAGCCGATGCTATAGAGATGGCGGGCCTGTGCCCCCTCGCTGGGTACCAGCTGTTCGAAATCAGCGTCGCTGAATTGGTCCGTTCGGCGTCGAGACAAAACAAGAAATTGCATCGGCCTGGTCTCCGAAGACTTACGCAACGGCTGCGATCATGTGGCGGGCATGCGCAGACCGGACGCCCTTGATCAGATCGGCGCCCTTTTCGCCGATCATCATCGTCGGCCCATTCGTGTTGCCGCTGATCAGGACTGGCATGATCGAGGAGTCGATCACCCGCAACCCGTCGAGTCCGCGCACACGCAGTTCGGGATCGACGACTGCGGTTTCGTCGACGCCCATCTTGCAGGTGCCAACAGGGTGATAGTCGCAGCAGGCATACTGCCTGATGTAGGCCATCAGTTCCTCGTCGGTCTTCGCAGCCGGCCCAGGCAGCCGTTCGACCTTGACGAACTTCGCGATTTCACTTTGCGCCAGCACCTCCCGGATGATCCGTACTGATTTCAGTGCCATGCCGCGATCGTAGGGATCGGATAGATAGTTGGGGTCGACCAGCGGCTCGCCGGCGGGGTTCGACGAGCGCAGCTTCACCGAGCCGATGCTACGTGGCCGAAGGAATGTCGAGTTGATGGTAAAACCATACCCGTCGAGCCGCGTCTGGCCGCCGCGCACCACCATCGCTGGCGCGATGTGAATCTGAAGGTCGGGCCGCTTCGCTCCCTCACTCTGGAAGAAGCCGCCGCCCTCAACGATCACCGAGGCGGCAGGGCCATTGCGATAGAGCAGCCAGCGAATGCCGTGCAGGAGCGCCTTGGGATAGCGATCCTGGCCGTCATAGCTGATCGGGTCCTTGAGCGTCAGATGGACGTTGGTGCAGAGATGATCCTGGAGGTTCCGCCCGACACCGCTGAGATCGGCGATCGTCGCGATCCCGAGAGCTTTCAACTCGTCGGCCGGTCCGATACCGGACAGCATCAGCAGGCGCGGCGAATTGATGGCTCCTGCCGATACGATCACCTCGTTTTCGGCCCGCAACACTTTCCGCGATTTGCCCTCGGACAGTTCGACGCCGACGGCGCGGCCGTTCTCGACAACGATCCTTGTGACCCGGGCATGGGTCCTGACTGTCAGATTGGGCCGCCTGCTGACGGGATGCAGATAGGAAACAGCGGACGAGCGGCGGCGGCCATCGCGACAGGTGACCTGGTAGAAGCCGGCGCCATACATGGTGTCGCCGTTGAAGTCGGGATTGAACGGCAGGCCATATTGTTGCACGGCGCGGACAAAGGCCCGGGTCAATGGGTGCGGGCCGACCTGATCCGAAACTGCAAGTGGACCGCCCTGCCCGTGATAGCGATTGGCGAGCCGATCATTGTCCTCGGATTTACGGAAATAGGGCAAGACATCCTCATAAGCCCAACCGTCATTTCCGAGTGCTGCCCAATTGTCGTAGTCCTCCTTTTGGCATCGGATGTAGATCATCGCGTTGATCGAGCTTGAGCCGCCAAGGGTCTTGCCTTGTGGATACCAGATGGAGCGGTTGTCGAGGTTCTTCTGCGGCACCGTGTGGAACCGCCAGTTGACGCCCGGCCCAAACAGCTTACCGATGCCGCCAGGAATATGGATCATCGGGTTCCAATCCCGGCTGCCAGCCTCCAGCAGCAGGACCTTGACGTCAGGATCCTCGGACAGGCGGTTTGCCAGCACGCAACCGGCCGAGCCCGCGCCGACAATGATGTAATCCCACATAGTCTGCCTCCACTCGCCCGAAGGCGCCTTCCCGTCAGCGCGACGAAACCCGACCGCGGACATTGCTCCTAAATCCTATTTGCCCCTGAAGGCCGGCGCCCGTTTCTCGGCAAAGGCTCGCAGCCCTTCAATCCGGTCCTCCTTGCCGAATGCCTCGACAGTCAGCCGATGCTCGATCTCGAGCCCGCTTTGCAGTTCTGTTTCGAATGCTGCCAGAACGGCCTTCTTGGCATAGGGCGTGATGGCAACCGACTTGGCGGCGATCGCAGCGGCGATCTCCAGCGCCCGTGGCAGGAGCCTGTCGGCCTCCACGACTTCGCTGACCAATCCTTTGCGCTCGGCGAGGCTCGCATCGACCATGTCGCCGGTCAGGACCATCTGCATGGCAAAGGATTTGCCGACGAGGCGTGGCAGACGCTGCGTGCCGCCATCGCCGGGAAACGAGCCGATCTTGATTTCAGGAGTCGCGAATTGAGCTGCTTGCGAGGCAATGACGATGTCGCACAGCAGCGCAAGCTCCAGCCCCCCGCCCAGCGCATAGCCATTCACGGCGGCGATAATCGGCTTGGTGAAGCCCTCAATGGCGCGCCAGCATGCCAGCCGTTCCGGGTCGGCATAGGAGGCGACCCCGCGTTCCAGCATGTCAGAGATGTCGGCGCCTGCCGCAAAGGCGCGACCGGCACCCGTCAGCACCACGCAGCCGACCTCCGTGTCGGCGTCGTAGCCAGAGAGCAGGTGGCTCAATTCGGCCAGCAGCGCTTTGGACAACGCGTTCAGCTTGTCCGGCCGGTTGAGCGTCAGCAGTCGGATGCCGGGCGCCGGTTCCACTGCCTGAACGAGGCGGTCCATCATCGATCAGGCGACCTTCCTGTAAAGCGTCTCCGCGCTCAATCCGGCAGCATTCAGCAGTCCCCGGATCTTCTCGATCTCGGCGGGGTTTGGCTTCATCAGTGGGGGCCGGACGTGAGCTTCGTCCAGTCGCCCGAGCACCACCAGCGCCTCTTTCATGCGATTGTGCATATCGAGAAGCGGCGCGTCATAAAAGGCCCGCACCGTCGGATAGATGCGGTCATTGATCGCCTTGGCAGTCTTGAGATCGTTCGCCTGCACGGCGCGAAACAGCGCAACCTGAAGGCTGGCGATGACGCTGCCGGCGCCCGACAAGAGCCCGTCGCAGCCAAGCGCCAGCGAGCCGAGCAGCCAGGCGCTGTGGGTGGTGAGGGTGTTGACCGGACGGTCGAGCGCTTTCAATTCGCGGATCTGGCGTTCATGCAAATTGCCATCGCCGCACTGGTCCTTGATCGCGACGATCGAGGGAAAACGACGGCAGAGGTCGAGCAATGTCTGCAGCGGGTAGGCAAGGTTCGATGCCAGCGGATACTGGAACAGGATGATAGGAAGGTTCGAAGCATCGGTGATGCGCTTCAGATGCTCGACGATCATCTCTGGGCGCAGATGCCCACCGAGCGTCATGAAGTCCGGCGGGAAAACCAGCAGCGCGTCGGCACCCGCCCGATCAGCATAAGCGGCGATGCGCGCGGCCTCGAGGCTGGAGTTTGTGTAGACACCGACAATGGTCGGAACCTGATCCTGCAACACATCCTTGGTTACCACTATCGCGCGGTATTGCTCGTCGATGGTGAGCGCGTGCACTTCGGCCGCATGACCGTTGATGGTGATGCCGGAAATGCCTTCGACCGAGGAGACGTCAGCGAGGTGCTTGCGGTATGCGCTCTCATCGACAGCCAGATCGGTGGTGAACGGCATCAGGCACGCGGGAATGACGCCGTGGGCAGCAAACGGTTTCTTGTCGCTCATCATTCAGATCCTATTTGAAATTCGGGACGCCGCGTCAGTGCGGCGTCCCGTTGCCCAGGGAGGACTTAGAAGCCCTTGCCGATCATGTCGGCGATGTTGTCCGGGGTCACTGAAACCGTCGGCAAGGTGATCGTCTCCGGGACCTCTTCACCCTTGGCCACCTTGTAAGCGGTCTCGATGCCTTCCGGCGCCACGAACGGATAAACGAAGGTTGCGGCGAGCTTGCCCTGTTTGACCGCCTCGAAAGCCGTCTCCTGGCCGTCGATACCGACCACCGCCACTTCATTGAGCCGGCCGGCGGCCTCCAGCACCTGGATTGCGCCGAGTGCCATTTCGTCATTGTGCGCGTATACCGCCTGGATCTGGCCTGGACCAAACCGCTGCACCATGTCTTCCATGAACTTCACCGCCTTGTCGCGGGTGTAGTCACAGTTCTGCGATGCGACCACCTTCATGTCCGGGTGCTTTGCGATCGCTTCCGCAAACCCCTTGTTGCGATCGATGGTGGCCGATGCCCCAGCCGTCCCCTGCAACTCGATGATGTTGCCCTTGCCATTCAGTTTCTTGGCAAGGAATTCGCCCGCGCCAACGCCGAGCGGCAGGTTCTCGCCGCCGACATGAACAGTCACAGGCGTGTTGACCTTGCGGTCGAGAGTCACAACCTTGATCCCGGCATCCATTGCTTCCTTGACGACCGGGGTCAGTGCCTGCTCGGTCAGCGGCGAGATCATCAGCACCTTGATGCCTTGTGCTATCAGGCTTTCGACGTCTGCCACCTGCTTGGAAGCATCGTTGTTGCCGTCGGTAACGATGAGATCGACATCCGGATAATGCTCAGCGGCGTACTTCTTGTTGCCCTCCACCATGGCGACGCGCCAAGGATGGTTCATGGTGCCTTGGCTGAAGCCGATCTTGATCTTGTCCTGAGCCAGGACCGCGCCCGGCATCATGGCGCCAAGTACCAGGGTGGCGGCAAGTGCTGTGGTGCGTAGGAAATGTCTGCGACTGGTCATTTTTTCACTCCTCCATTGTTTTTCGTTTCAGGCTCCAAAGCGCGACGGCCGGCCCGTCTGGCAAGTGCTGCCGCGCATGGATGTCAGGACCGTCTTTTGTGACGGTAGACCTCGAACATCACCGCGGCGATGATGATGGCGCCCTTCACGATCTGCTGCGTGAATGGCGATATGCCTAGTAAATTCAATATATTAGCCATGACAGCAATGATTGCGGCGCCGATCACGGTGCCGATGACGCCGCCTTCGCCGCCAAACAGGCTGGTGCCGCCGATGACGACAATCGAGATGGCCTCGAGTTCGAGATTGGTGCCGGCGGTGGGCTCACCAACGGTCAGCCGCGAGACGAAAACCAGGGCGGTCAGCGCCGACAACACGCCGGAGATGGCATAGACCGACATCAGCACGCGCGGCACGTTGATGCCGGCAAGCCGCGCCGCCTCGGTGTTTGAACCGACCGCGTAGATCTGGCGACCGAAAGGCGTGTGTCGCAGGACAACGAAAGCCGCGGCGGCTATGGCAACGAAGATCCAGATCGGTACGGGAATGCCGAAGAGAAAACCGCTGCCCAGATAGGAGAAGGCATCCGAAGCATCGCCAAGCGTCTTCGGCTCGCCGTTGGCAATGGTCATGGCAATGCCGCGCCCCATCACCAGCGTGCCGAGGGTCATGATGAAGGGCGGCATGCCAAAGAAAACGACGCCAGCTCCGTTGATGGCGCCGAACAGGGCTCCCATCCCCAGCGCCGCAATCATCGCCAGCGGGATTGGAACGCCAGATGAGAGCATCAGCGCGGTGGCAACCGCGACGACACCGACGATGGAACCGACGGAAAGATCGATGCCGCGTGTCAGAATGACGAAGGTCATGCCGACGCTGACGATGCCAAACAGCGCGACCTGGCGGCCGACATTCAACATGTTGCCGGTCTGGATGAAGCTCGGCGACAGATACACCGCGAAGGCGCACAACACGATCAGGACCCAGAGCAGGCCAAGGCTTTGCGCCCAGCCTCGCAACCGACCCACCGACCCCGGCCGGATCGACGCCAATCCCTGTCCCGTTGTCATCTCAGCCATTCCTTCCTCCCGATTCGTGCGCCATTGCGAGGGTCGATTGCTGTTGCAGCAGCCAGGCCACCGCATCGGCCAGCCCGCCCTCGTCGCAGTATGGTCCAACGAAATGCGCGAGCCGCTTGGCTTCCGGGACCGCGTTTTCGACCGTGACCGCCGTTCCGGCCCAGGCCAGCATCTCGAGATCATTCTCGGCGTCGCCGGCCGCGGCGCAGTCCTGCGCCGCCATTCCGAGTTCGGCCGCAACGGTCGCGATGGCAGTCTTCTTGGAGATGCCGAGCGGACCGATCTCGAGCAGACGTGGATGCGAACCCGATACCGACAGGCACCCGCCAAGCTGCACGCGCAGAGCTCCAAAGGCTTCACGGTCTGTGGGCAGCGCGGCGACACACATGATCTTGCCCGGTTCCCCCGGTAGGTCTTCGAGCGCCTTCGCCACGATCAAAGGCTCTGCGGTCACGCCGGCTTCGCGTGCGATGATCGGGTCTTCGGCAAGTGCGTGAATGGCTTGGCCGGTGAACCACATCGGTCGAACGCCCGCCGCTTGCGCCGTGGCCATGGTGTACAGCGCATCGGTGCGACCGATCCGCTGCTCGGACAGCGCAACGCCGGTCGAGACATTACCGATCCAGCCACCGTTAAAGCAGATGGCGAGGCCTGCAATCCCAAGCTTCTCCGCATAGGGCTTTACCCCGAGCGGCGAGCGCGCCGTTGCCAGAACAATCGTGATGCCAGCCTCTCGCGCCTCGCGAAGCGCGTCTGCCACACGCTGCGGCAACGCATGGTCATGCGTCAGCAAGGTGCGGTCGACATCGGTGACGATGAGGCGCGGAATGGTCATCACCCGCCTCAGACCGGAAACACCGGAGCGCGCGGCCCGGTCTGAATGAGAAGCGTCTTGAGTTGGGTGAACTCTTCAAAGCCCGCCTGGCCCATCTCGTAGCCGAAGCCGGATCCCTTCACCCCGGTGAGCGGCAGCTGCGGCGCACCGTCAATGATTGTGTTGGCCTGCACCCAGCCGCTTTTCAGCCGCTTGGCGACGGTCAGGACTGTGTCGATATTCTTCGACCAGATGTAGTTGGACAGACCATAGGCAGTGTCATTGGCCAACCGCACCGCGTCATCCACCGTATCGAACCGTGTGATGCTGAGCACCGGGCCAAAGATCTCTTCGCGGAAGATGGTCATATGCGGTTCGACCCGGTCGAAAATGGTCGCCTCGTGAAAATGACCGACCGCCCCTGCCGCTGCGTTTCCGCCGAGCACCAGTTGGGCGCCTTCCTCGATCCCGCTTTTGACGAAGCCGGTCACCTTGGCCAGATGGTTGCGATCAATCAGCGCGCCGACATCCGTGTCGTCGTCGAACGGATCGCCGACCTTCATCTTGCGGGAGCGCGCGACCACCTTGGCGATGAAGTCGTCGGCGATGGCGGACTGCACGAACAGCCGAGAACCCGAAACGCAGCACTCACCATTGTTGAAGAACACGCCCATCAGCGCGCCGTCCGCCGCGGCGTCCAGATCCGCATCGGCAAAGACGATATTGGCCGATTTGCCGCCCAGTTCGACCGAGGATTTGACCAGATGACGGGACGTGTTGCCGACCACACGGCTGCCGGTGCGCGTCGAACCGGTGAAGGAAACGAAGTCGATGCCCGCATGCCCGGTCAGGTGGTCGCCGGCGGTTGCGCCATAACCGCTGACGACATTGAAGGCGCCGGCCGGCACGCCGGCCTCGCTCGCCAGCGCGGCGATCTCGAAGGCTGAGCCTGACGTGAACTCCGATGGCTTCAGCACCACAGTGCAGCCGGCAGCCAGAGCGAACGGGACTTTCTGCGCCAGGATCAGCGCCGGGAAATTCCATGGCGTGACCAGCGCCACGACGCCCACTGCCTCGCGGCTGATCAGCGCCGTCTTGCCATCGCCGATGTTCGTGTAGGTCAGGCCCGCCATCTGCATGGCCAGCGAAGCTGCATAGCGTGTCAGGCCGGCTGCACCATCAATATCGCCGCGCGCAAAACGAACTGGCTTGCCGACCTCCTCGACCTCAATCCTGACCAGCCGGTCGCGGTTGGTGCGGATCAGATCGGCAAGACGGTTCAGGACCTCGGCGCGCTCCATGCCGCTCATACGCGGCCACGGCCCTTCCTCAAAGGCGATGCGCGCCGCCTCGACGGCAAGATCGACATCTTCGGGCGTGCCATCGGCATAGCGGGCGACCACGTCACCTGTGGCCGGCGACCGGCGCTCGATCGAACCGGAACCCGAACCATCGACAAACCGCCCGCCGATAAATTGGTGATAGCTGCGCGTGCTCATGTCGTTCCTCACTGCCAAACCGCATGGGCCATGATTGTTTCCTCGGTTGCGTCCTCGCCTTCTAGAACCGCCGAGATGGCGCCCTCGCGCATGACGATGATGCGATTGCAGAGGCCAAGGATTTCCGGCAATTCCGACGAGACCATCACGACGCTTGCGCCGCGCTTGGATGTCAGTTCGGCGAGCAGGTCGTAGATTTCGCGCTTGGCTGCCACGTCGACGCCGCGCGTCGGTTCGTCGACCAGCAGGATTTCCGTTCCCGCATGCAGTTGACGGGCGATGCCGCATTTCTGCTGATTGCCGCCCGACAAGGTGCGGACCTTGGTGCTGGGGCTCGGCGTCTTGATGCGCATCTGCTGGATGAACAGGGAGACAGCCTCGTGCTCGCGCCAGCCACTGATCAGGCCACTGCGGGTCAACGGCGCCATCTGGGAAACGGTGACGTTAAATGCCACCGACTGGTCGAGGAACAGCCCCTCTGTCTTGCGATCCTCGGGCAGCAGGCCGACGCCATGCGCAAGTGCCCGACGCGGCCCGTCGATAGCGACCACTTGGCCGTCGATCCTGATCTCGCCGCCGTCGATCGGATCGGCGCCGGCGATAGCGCGCAGCACCTCGGTCCGGCCCGCTCCGGCAAGACCGCAGATGCCGACGATTTCGCCGCGCCTGACATTGAAGGAGATATCCTTCAGCACGCCGTTCCGCGATAGGTTGCGTACGTCTAAGCGGATCTCGTCGCCGGGCTGCGAGCGCGGTGGAAATACGTCCTTGAATTCGCGCCCGACCATATGGCGGATGAGATCGGCCGTGGTCGTCTGGCCAAGCGGCATCGAGGCAACGACCTGGCCATCCCGAAGCACGGTGACCTCGTCGCAAATCTCATAGAGCTCCTTGAGGCGATGGGTGATGTAGATGAACGAGACGCCGTGTTCGCTGCTCAGCCGCCGGATCGTCTTGAAAAGATGTTCAAGCTCGGAGTCGCCGAGAACAGCGGACGGCTCATCGAGCACCACGATGCGAGCCTCGCGGGCAATCGCCTTGGCTATCTCGACCATCTGGCGCTGCGCGACACTGATCGTGTCGATGCGCGCTGCCGGATCGACACGGAAGCCAAGCCTGTCGAGCACATCCTGAGCTGCGGCTTTCGCCCGGCGCCAGTCGATCGTGCCCAGACGCGTTTTCGGCAGGCGACCGAGAAAAATATTTTCAGCCACCGTAAGATGCGGAGCCTGGGCAAGCTCCTGATAGATGACCGCGATTCCGAGCTCGAGCATCCGCTCAGGCGTCGGCGCCGCCACCACATCTCCGTCGATGGCCACTTCACCTTCGTTGGCCAAGAACGCGCCAGACAGGACGCGCATCAATGTCGACTTGCCGGCCCCGTTTTCACCGATGACGCCGTGCACGCTTCCCTTGCTGACGGCGAAGCTGACATTGTTCAGCGCATACACACCCGGAAAGCGCTTGTGGATGCCGCGCATTTCGAGAACTGCGTCCTTCATCACGTCGTCTCCCAATTCGAGAAATCGTTTTCTCGATCCCTCAAAAAAAGCTCACAGGCGATGCATCTGCATGCCGCCGCCGATGTGGTAGATGTCCCCGGTGCTGAAGGGCATGCCGCCAATGGCCAACGTCGCCACGCCGCGGGCGATGTCTTCGGGCTGCCCCCACCGCCTGATTGCCGAGAGTTGTCCGGCCTCGACCTGCCCCGAATACTTATCGTAGACATCGGCGGTCATATCGGTCTGGATCAGGCCTGGGCGAATCTCGTGCACTCGGATGCCTGCGTCCGCCAGACGAATGGCGAACTGCTGGGAAGCCATCGACAGTCCGGCCTTGGATATGCAGTACGGCCCCTTTTCCGGCGAGACCAAGCCTGCGTTAGCAGAGGTGATCGTCACCACCGAGCGTTCGAGCCGGGCTTGCGGCTGGGAAATCATCGCGCGCGCTACGGCCTGGGTGAAGAAGAACGTGCCGCGCAGATTGATGCCGACCAGCCGGTCGAAGCTCTCCTCGGTAACATCGAGAAGATCGCCGCGCACGGAAACCTGGACGCCGGCGTTGTTGACCAGGCACGTGGTTGCCCCCAGATCGGCTTCAATGCGCTCTATCAACGCCGCATTGTCCGAGGTCTCGGATATGTCCTTGCGATAAAAGGCGGCATTTCGTCCGTGCGTGCGGGCAAGGTTGACTGTCTCGCTGGCATTCTCATCGTCGACTATGTCGACCACAGCGATATCGAAACCCGCCTGCGCGAGTTCACAACAGATGGCTCGGCCGATGCCGCGACGGCCACCCGTCACAATGGCAAGTCCGCGGTTGATGGAGGCTGCGTGCTCGGGCACAGCAACACCGATTGCAGCCGGGGAGACCTGTTCCAGCATCACGAAGCCTTCCTTGCCACTGCATCGTCCTTTTCGCGGGATGCGATCACGGCCTTCGACGCCAGCAGCCGCTGAACCTCGTCATCGGCATAGCCAAGCTCATCCAGGATCTCGCGCGTGTGCTCGCCGATCTCCAAAGCGAGGTATCGCAGCGCGGGCACCTCGCCGTCGTAGCGGTTGGGATGGTTGACCAGGTGGATCGTTCGGCCACGCACGTTCACCTGCCGGAACACTTGCGCGTGGCTGAGCTGCGCGTCGGCCAGCAGATCGTCATAGTAATTGATGGGCGCCCACCAGATGCCATGGCGGTCAAAGCGCTCGGCGAGTTCGGCCACCGCGAACCGGGCCGTGGCACTGGCGAGCCGGCGAGCATAGTCATCGCGTTCGACGTAGCGGTCGACACCGACTACCTCGCGCAGACCGTCGCTGTCGAGCGCTTCGGCCAGCACGGAAGAATCGCAAAGCGACACCACCACATGGCCATCGGAGGCAGGATAGACACCGTAGGGCGCGGCATGGAACCACGTCGCCAGATTCGCCTCGCGGTTGAGCACCTCGCGGGTCATGCCGCCGGCGAAGTAATTGACCAGCGCCTCGCCCTGCAGGTCGATCGCCGAGTTGATCAGGCTTGCCTCGACACGAGTCCCCTTGCCATCCCGCAAGCGGCGCACCAGCGCACCCAGAATGCCCATCGCCAGCAATGCCCCGCCATGTTGGTCGACGATCGCCGCACCGACCGGCGTGGGGCCACGTTCCGGAGTTCCGGTGACGCTCATTAGGCCGGAACGCGCCTGGGCGAGAAGATCCTGGCCGGGCTTCGTCGCCATCGGGCCTGTTGCGCCAAAACCGCTCGCCGAGGCGAAAATCAGATTGGGATTGATGTCCCGGAGTGCATCATCGTCAAAGCCGAGCTTGGCGAACACGCCCGGCCGGAAATTCTCCATCACCACATCGGCGCCGGCGATCAGACGTCGGGCGACTTGCTTGCCCTCGGTGCTCTTCAGATCAATGCCGATGGAGCGCTTGTTGCGGTTGGCGCAGAGATAGAAGCCGCTGACTCCTTCCACGTAAACGTCAGCACCCGACCAGCGGCGTTCATGGGCGCCATCGATAGGTTCGACCTTGACGACATCCGCTCCCATGTCGGCGAGATATTGGGCGCCTGCAGGACCCTGCAGAAAATGGCAGAAGCTGACGACTTTGATGCCGCTGAGCATTTCTCTTCCCTTGGTTCTGCGCTATAAGTTGCGCATTTGTGAAATCGTTTTCACGCCTTTTCTTATAGCTGTCAAGCCTAATTTGAAACGCTTTCTCAAAGAAAGATGGTGTAGCCTTCAGAAAAGAAGTGTGTCATCAGGAAAACGGTTTCTCGAAAACCGTCGGATTCGAGGCTCAATGGATATCGAGGATGGCGGCGCAAAGCTGATTGATGTGGCCAGGCTTGCGAACTGTTCGCCGGCTACCGTCTCCCGCGTGCTCAATGGCAACCCCAACGTGAACGAGGTCGTGCGGGACCGTGTTGTCCGGGCGGCGCGCGATCTCGGCTACGTGCCCAATGGTTCCGCCAGAGCTCTGCGGTCGACCCGGACAAGGTTGGTCGGCGCGATCATCCCCACATTGGACCACGCCATCTATGCCACGATGGTCGATGGACTTCAGGCGCGGCTCTCCGAAAAAGACGTTTCGCTCATCATCAACACCTCGGGCTACGACATCGATCTTGAATACGAGCAGGCACGTCTGCTGGTCGAGCGCGGCGTCGAATCTGTGGTTCTTGTCGGGTCAACGCATCGGCCAGCCACTCTGGCCATGTTCGAACAGAAGCGCATCAACTATGTGTACACTTACACGTCAAAGGCGACAGAGGCGGGTGCGGCCGTGGGGTTCGACAACGAAAAGGCCGGACGGACAGCCGCCCGTTACCTGCTCGACCTCGGCCACACCAAATTCGGGATGATCGCCGGCATCACCCAGGACAATGATCGCGCTGCAGGACGCCGCGACGGTTTCTTGAATGAACTCGAACGGTCAGGCATCGATCGAGGCTTGGTTCCGGTCGTGGAGGGAGCCTACAGACTGGATGACGGCCGCACCTGCATGCAGCGGCTGATGGACGGCGCCAGAAGACCGACCGCGGTATTCTGCGGCAGTGATATCTTGGCCGCCGGCGCCATCAAATACTGCCGCGCCGAAGGCATCGCAGTCCCGGAGGAGGTCTCGGTTGTCGGGTTCGACAATCTGGAGATTGCGGAACTGACCTCGCCGGAACTGACTACACTGGAGGTGCCCGCGCGCGACATGGGTCGGATTGCCGCCGACTATATCTTGGCATCGCCGTCGCAGCGACTGCATCTGAGACATCGCGAACTCGCCATCAGGCTGATTGTTAGGGGAAGTACGGCTGTCGTCAGACGTTGAAACATGGCGGCCGTGCCCATCCCGAGGCAAGAATTGATCTTGCTTGGATCGAATGACCGCTAGGGGTCGCCAGGCGCAGGTGATCAGGCCTTCGTGCTCCCCACAACCACCACCTGAGCGAGCTCAACAGTGGTTGCTAGGCACGAAATCGGGCGGATCTTCGAAAAACCGCAGGGGCAGGCAGGTCTTCAAAGACCCCCGCATGCTCTGGCGCCTCAAGCTCCATTATGTCGCACTGACCCGCCGACCCACTTGCTGTCTCTGGCGATGCGCAAGGATACATTCGGCGAGGGGAGGTCGAGACACTTGCGGCTCGCGGCTGGACGATTATCGAGTGCTGCGCTCCCGCCCAAGCGTAGCAACATTGGCTTAGGGGGGACACAGTGCCTGATCGGCTCTTCGTTATAAGAAGTCTAACGGAGAAGTAGCCTGGGGTGCTCGGTCTGAGCTATTCTATCCTCAACTTTATGGGCGACACCGGAATTCCGCCAAACCTTGCGCTCCATACGTCCCCTGCCCTGACCGGCATTGCTTCGGTCAGCGTTCCTGTGGAGATAAGTTCTCCTGGTTGCAGCGGTTCGTTCGCCTCCAAAATTAGCACGAGCGGTCCTATAAGAAACTGCTAATATTATGCCAGCCGGCAGTGACAGAGCCGGTGAGGCCAGGCAGCTAGTAGGTCACCCCGAGAGACTGTCGGGCCGCTATTCACCTATCGGGTTTCAGTCATGGGGAGGGCGGCGGAATATGCGAACAATCGATCTGTGTGCAGCCGTTGCTCTGTGCATCGTGCCATCCAGCCTACTGGCGGCAGACGAGGCTTCCATCGAACGCGGTTTGTATATTTCGATCATAGGCGGCTGCCATTTCTGCCACACGGAAGGATACCGTGAAGCCGATGGGAAAATCGACCCGGAGAAAGCATTGAAAGGCTCTTCCATTGGCTGGCAGGGTCCATGGGGGACGACCTACGCAGCAAACCTCAGGGACTCGGCGATGGGCTTTAACGAGGACAAATGGGTCGACCACCTCAAGAACAAGGTCAATCTGCCTCCGATGCCCTGGTACCAAGTCAAAGCCATGAGCGAAAGCGACTTGCGTTCCATCTATCTCTACATCAAGTCGCTCGGACCACCCGGCGAGCTGGCCCCGTTTTACCGGGAGCCCGGCAAGGAGCCGAGGACACCTTATGTCACGCTATCGCCACCCCAGACGCCGAAGAAATAAACGACCCCTTCCAACTTTTCGGGAAAAGCCCGCGCCTCTGGCGGATGGGGAACAATCGTTTAGGGCCGGCGTTCCTTGGGCCGCTGCGGGCCGCGTCAACCGGGCTTCAGCTAGCCTGCCGAGGGAGCGTTTTCGCAATGGCCTACACGGTGATTTGGTACGGGAAACAGGGCATCTTTGAAAAGGCGGCCTTCGACGCCGAGAAGGCTGCTGGCTGGTATTGGCGGCGCCGCTGCCTAGGATGTGGTTAGCCTGAACAGGAGACCGTAATCAAGGAGTATGTGCACGAGATGTTTGCCCAATTCGTCAGTGAAGGCAGAACAATCACGAAGATCGAATTCGTCGACAGTCATCCAGAGGATGACGATTGGGTAGACATCACGTTCGGTCCCAGAGATGCCGCCATTTCGCCACTTGAGTTCCCTGGAGCCAGAAGAAAGACCTGAGCCAGGGGGGCGTGAAACATGGTAGGATTTCCAGAGGGACATGATCGGCTTTGCGCAATTGAATGGCTGGTCAGGCGTCTGGCTGTAGATCGCTGCTTTTTGGAGGCTGACCCATTGGCTGCAGCGGAAAGGCTCAAGGCCGAAAGCGAAGAATATGGCATGCTGCTTGTCAAACATGCCGCCGACAGCAATGTGACCGAACAAGCCATGGTCGCGATCGAAATCAGTGCTGCGATTTCCATGTTGGTCGAGGATATTCCGGGCGACGTGGAAGGAGCCCTAAGTCTCGGCCGCTCGGTGCTTTAAAACGGCCACCAAGCTAGGACGACGCCAGCGGACGCGGCGAAGGCGACGTGACTGCTGTCTGAGCGTCCGCTTTTAGGAAACTGTACCACTAGTCGGAACGACTACCATTGGGCGCAAAGTTGCCGTTCAGACCGCAGAGAACTCAGGAAGTCGATGCCTTCCGCACTATCAAAAGCCGAATCTAGTATCCTACTTTGTCCATAAGCACCCGCAACTCGGGCTGAGGCGCGACCCAGAAAGTTCGAAAAGCTTCCAGGAACCCCAGCCAACCAATTTCAAACACTTAGCTGCCAAACGCCCCAAAAATCATGTTGCTGGGCCCGTGTAGCGTTAGCAACCTAAGCCATTGATTTGTAACGATTGGTAATGGTTGCGGGAATCGCGATAGCAACATGGATAGCACCATGGCGGCATGAAACCCCATCGAAGTGGGGGGCTAAACCTAAACCTTCGTTTAGGCAGCAAGACCTTCGCACAATTGCGGCGACGTACTGCAGCCGGTACTCCTCCCAAGATGCGATGCCGGTACCCAGCTAACTCCTCCCCCAAGGTTAGCTCAGATAAACCCGCTGCCATTCCCCCTTCGGCAGCGGGTTTTTCGTCTGCGACCACCACAACAAAAAGCCCGCCGAAGCGGGCCTTCTGTCGGTAGCAGTTTTGCGACCTCGGTCCAAATTGGCAGCAACGCCCTGGCTCTCACCATCAGCCTTGGCGGCAGGTTCGCCGCGGGCATCGTGTTCGGCCTTGGTGTCGCGGTCGGGCTGGCGCTGGCGGGCTGACGTGACGTCCCGCTGAAATCCGTCCGAGGTTTAGGTTTGTCAGCGGCTTATGACGAGCAGCCTGGCGCGGCTCATCAGTCTGGAACTATTTCGCAACGACGACGTTTGGTGGATAGCCAGAAATAGTGCCCAATCAGCGAGGACTTGATCATGAAGTTCCTGACCGGCATGGCCGCCGCCTTGATATCAGCGTTAGCGCTAACGAGCGCTGTTCCAGTTGATGCCGCACCAATTTTCGTTCCTCAGGCGCAAAGCGCGCAGCCCCACGTTTTCCAAGTTCGGGGCGCCAGATGGCGCAACAATCATTGGGGAGGCGGCAATTATGGGCGATACAGAGGTGGCTACTATGGCCACCGCTACTATGGGCGTGGATATGACGGCTACAATGACTTCTTTCCGGGAGGACTTGTCGCAGGAGCCCTGATCGGAAGCATGTTCAACAACGGCTACTACGGTGGCGGCTACTACGATGGCGGGTATTATCCCGACCCGTATTACGGCGGTGGCTATTACCGACCGGTGTATTATCACAGGCACTACTACCATAGGCATTATTATCACCACAGGTACTATCACTACAGGTACTATCATCACAGGTACTATCATCCCAGGTACTACTATAACTATAGGCACTACTACCACCACAGGTATTACCATCGTAGGCACTACTACCGCTACTGAAATAGCGCACGCTGCCCAGATCGCAATCGGACTCCATGAGATCCAGCGCGGTGATCAGCGACATTGCGCGGTCCAGGTGGTCATTGAGACGCTTCTGGACAGACTGTTGGCGCACTGCGGCGAACTGTGGCCTCCGATCGAGCGCATCCGCGCCCTTGCCGGTCTCGACCTTCGCGAACTCGCCGACGATCGCGATGCCCTCGGCTTCGGCAAAGCGGACTTCTCCAAGCCTCGCTGTCAGGCGGCTTTAATGCCCCTCGTCAATCCCGCGACCTTCTTGATGTGCGTTACCGCCGCGTCGCCGCCAGCGGTCTTTGTGAAAAGATCGAGTGTCTCGTCGCCGTCATCACCGACCGGCATGAGCGCCTGATCCATGTAATCCTTTGATGCAGAATTTCGCGAGATCGCACGTGCCGCTACCATAAGACGCACAATTGTGTTGGCGAGGACGGCGTGTTTCCGAAGAGTTTCCCATACGAATCGAGGCCAGAAGTACCAAGGGTTTTCGCGGGGCATGCCGGGGCGCCGCTCCGACGGCCGCTTGAGGCGCAGAAGACCAGTCTGTAACGGATGCACCTTCTCAAGAGGGACTACGGTTGAGAACGTCACGAGGAGCTTGACCAGACTGCCGAGTGGAACGCCAGTCGCGACCGCACGGCGCAAGAGCGTACGCATATGCTTGGGCGTGTAGTAGAGCGACCATGCTTCCTGGTAGATGTTCTCCCATTCCTGGCTGGTCATTCTCGGATGTGCTGTGCAGACATGCTCAAGGTCGTAGACGTTGAGATCGGATGCCATCTCGACCCGCTTCCTCCAAAGGCCCTGGTGGTCCTCCGACCCCGGCAGCGGCGTCAGGTTAAAAAACTCTATTATGTCGAGAGGGAGTTCTTCCTGTATGATCGCGATATCGCGTCTGATCGTCTCGGGCGTGTCCGACGGAAAGCCGAGAATATAGCCCGCCAAAGTCATGATGCCCTGTGCCTTCCAGGCGAGTAGCATCTTACGGTATTCGGTAATCTTGTTCTGCCGCTTTTTGGCCGCAGCGAGATTGTCCGGATTGACGTTCTCCAAGCCAATGAAGACGCGCGTAACACCAGCTCGTTTCGCCTTCTCCACGAAGTTCTCGATCTTGTGGCACAGCGTGTCCACCTGGATCATGAGGCCGAGAGGGATGCCGTCCTTCTCACGCAACGAGATGAGGCGATCGAAAATCGCTTCCCATTCCCTGTTGCGCGCGAAATTGTCGTCAGTGATGAAGAACTTGTGGACCCCGTGCGTCCAGTTCATCCGCACCAGCTTCTCCACGTCATCTGCGGAGCGGAAGCGTGATTTTCGACCTTGCACATTGATGATGGTGCAGAACGAGCATTGATAGGGGCAGCCGCGACCCGCATCGAAACTCGTGCTGAGGCCCATAGTGTGTTCGACGTACTGTTTAGGAAGGAACGGTACCGGCGAGCCCTCAATGCCGGGCATGTCCTTCAGGAAATCGTATAGCGGCGCGAGATGGCCTGATGCAGCGTCGCGCAGTACCGCTTCGAATCTGCCTTCGGCCTCGCCTGCAAACATGGAAATGCCCATTTCTCGACAAGCGTCGAGTTCGACCGCGCTCCCGTCCAGCATGGCCAGGCATCCAGAGACATGGAAGCCACCCATCGCGACGGCCACTTTCGCGTCGCGGAAGGGTCGAGCAATATCGAGCGCGCGGGGATACTGATTGGACTGGACGCCAATCAGAGCGATCATTCCGAAATTGTCGTGCTGCCGGAGCTTCGCCAACAGCGCCGGAATATCGACCCGCGTGTTGGTCTCGTCGATCGCCATGATGTCGATGGCTACGTCTGAACCGAGGATCTTGCGATCCGCACAATCGGTAGCGATGCCATAGACAGCGGCGAGCGAATTCGACGGGATCATCGCTCGCCACCAGCGAATAACGTATCCGTCGTCGTCGTAGTGCGATGGCTTTATCAGGATGAGCTGGAAGCGTCGGCTCCCAGCTTTTGGAGAAGCGGACAAAACACGCACCCCTCGTATCAAAAGCTAAAGATAGCACGCAGGACTGCGCCTGTCGCCCTGCGGGGTCATAATTAAAGTGACGGGCGAAGGTTGAGGAAGGGCCGGTAGGCCCTTCCTCAACGGCTCGAAGGTCGGTCGTTACTTTCATAATCCGCTGACGATTACCGACTTCGCCAGCCGTTATCTGATCGCCTGCGAGGCGCTCTTCACCACGAAGGAAGCCTATGCCTTCACCAAAATCCCTGTTTTTTCCCTGTACTTCAGGGAACCGAGACCAGAGACGGGTTCGCTTGAGACCGCCAGCACAGCCACGCAATTTGCCAAGTTAGATCAGCTCGTTGTCCAGGTCCGAGCCGATCGGCGCTCGCCTCCGCGCCACCGACCTTGGAGTAGGTGGACCCTCAAGCGGGTTAGCTCTTGCCAATCGCGTCGCTTTGGCCGCAATCTCGGCGCGAAGAGCCGCTCATCGGATGTCGGCGTGATGGGGATTTTGCCATGACCCGAGATCAGATGCTCGCCCACCTCCGATCCGCAGACGCGGTCGCGCGCGAGGCGGCGGCGCATGGGCATCATCCGTTCGGTTGCGTGCTGGTCGGGCCGGACGATCACGTGCTGATGCGGCAGGGCAATCTCGACACGGTGCGCCATGCCGAGACCGAGCTCGCGCGGCGCGCCGCGGCGACCTACGAGCCGGAGTTCCTATGGCAATGCACGCTGGTCTCGACCGGTGAGCCCTGCGCGATGTGCACCGGAACGCTCTACTGGGCAAATATCGGCCGGCTGGTCTACGGCTTCGAGGAGAGCAAGCTCCTGGCGCTCACGGGGGATCACGCGGACAACCCGACGATGAGCCTCTCTTCGCGCACCGTACTCGACTCCGGCCAGAAAAAGATCGAGGTCTTTGGCCCCTTCCCCGAAATCGCGGACGAGCTAATCGCACCGCACCGCGATTTCTGGAAGCGCTGACGCGGTGTCCAGCCCTCCACCGGGGCGCTCTGTAAGCGCACTCTGACCAAAGCGCTCGGAGAACTCGGGGGCTTAATGGATCGCTTCAACCTCGGCAGCTACCGCCGCCCCATCTCCACCCACTCGGCGGAAACCCAGCGCTGGTTCGATATCGGCCTGAACTGGTGCTACGGCTTCAACCATGAGGAAGGCATCAAGTGTTTTGAGAAGGCACTCGCAACGGACCCTGATTGCCCGATGGTGCATTGGGGCATCGCCTATGCCGCCGGGCCTTTCTACAATCTGACCTGGAAGGAGCATGGCGAGGCCGAGGCGAACAGCGCGACGAAGCGCTGCTTCGAGCATGTTCAACTCGCACGCGCCAATGCGGCTTCCGCCAGCGAGGTCGAAAGGCGATTGATCGAGGCGCTGGCCTGCCGCTTCCAAAAACCGCATCGGGTGACGCCGCCGGAATTCGAGCAGTGGGATGACGCCTACGCCGCCGCGATGCGGCTGGTGTATCAAAGCTTTCCTGATGACCATGACGTGATGGCGCTGCTGGTCGAGGCGCTGATGATGCGTACGGTGCGGCGGTTGTGGAACCTCAAGACCGGAGCGCCGGCGCCGAACTCCGACGTGATCGAGGCGCTCGCGGTTTGCGAGCGGTCGATCCGGCTTGCCGACGAGGCCGGCATTTCACAGCATCCGGCGATCGTCCATCTGCACATCCATCTCCTGGAAATGTCGACCATGCCGGAACGCGGCATGCGATCGGCGGACCTGCTCGGCGAAATGTGCCCCGATGCCGGGCACATGAACCACATGCCGGGTCACATCTATGTGCTGTGCAGCGCGTACGAGAAGGCCAAGCTCGCCAGCGAGAAGGCGGTTCGCGCCAACGACCTCTATCTCGCCTATGCGGACGAGCCAACCTACTACCTGCTCGGCTGCTGCCACGACCTGCATCTGATGATGTTCACCTGCATGTTGCTCGGCCAGTCCAGGCCGGCGCTGTGGGCCGCCGACAGAGTGCGCAGCCTGGTGACGCGCGATGTGGTCAGCCTTCCCGACCGGCCCAAACTCACGCAGACGGTGGAAGGCTACCACGCGATGAAATCGCATGTTGAGGTGCGCTTCGGCCGCTGGCAGGAAATCATCGACGAACCGGTGACCCAGGAGCCCGGCCTCTATGTGCTGACGGCGGCCATGCAGCACTACGCCAAGGGTGTGGCGCACGCGACGCTGAGGAATTTTGTCGAGGCGGAACGCGAGCGCGAAAAATTCCACCGGCATCTGGAAGGCATTCCCGCCGAACGGCGCTTCCTCAGCAACCCGACCCGCGCCTCGCTGGCTGTCGGCGCGGCTCTCCTCGATGGCGAGCTTGCCTTTCACCAGGGCCGGCATGACGATGCATACGGCCATCTGCGGCAAGCGGTCGAGCTTGACGACAATCTGTCCTACACCGAGCCGTGGGCGTGGATGCACCCGCCGCGCCATGCGCTGGCGGCGCTGCTTCTCGACCAGGGTCACGCCGAGGAAGCCGAGCAGGTCTATCGCGACGATCTGGGTCTGAGCGGCAAGGTGCAGCGCTGCGCCCAGCATCCGAACAATGTCTGGGCACTGCACGGGCTGGTGGAATGCCTGAAGCGGCGCGACGAGACCGAAGAACTGGCGGCGCTGCAGGCAAGCCTTGCCACGGCGCTGGCCAAGGCAGACGTGCCGATCACCTCGTCCTGCCTCTGCAGGACGAGCGTACAGTCAGCGCCCAGCTGCTGTCACTGAGCCCCGAAGCTACCCCAGCCACTTCTCATAGTCGGACACCAGCAGGTGCACCGGGGCGACGTCCTCGTCGATGTTGGAGAAACGGCCGATCTGCTCGCGGAACACATTGTCGGTGAGATCGTCATTGACGGTCGACACCTCGCCTATCAGCACATCCTTGCCCTCGGCCCAGAAGGCGTGCCAGACGCCGGGCAGCAGCGTGACGCTCTGGCCCGGGTCGAGCTTCAGGAGCCCGCCCGCCGGCAGCCTGTGGATGGTTCCATCGACAGGCACCGACACCTCGGCCTTGGGATCGATACCACCGTCGCGATCGTGCATGAACAGTTCCAGCACCAGCTTGCCGCCGCCGCGGTTGATGATGTCCTCGGCCTTGATGTTGTGGCGGTGCATCGGCGACAGCTGGTCCTTGCGCGAGATCATGATCTTCTCGGCATAGAGCATGCCCATGCCCTTCTTCATGTCTTCGTAGCGGCCGTTGCGAACGGTGAACAGGAACAGGCCCAGTTCATCGAACTTCTCCTGCCCATAGTCGGTGATGTCCCAGCCAAGCCGTGAGGTGAAAACGGCCGAGGAATCGACCTGGCGCGCCTTTGCCTCCTGCGGCGACCAATAGGCGAAGGGCGGCATGATGTAGCCGAACGAGCGGATGAAAGCGTCGGCGTCGCGGATGATGTCGTTGATGGCGGAGCGTTTCATGATCATGGTCCTTCGTGTCGATTTTTCCGACAAATCGCATAGCGGAACGCCGATCCGGTGTCGATCCATCTTGCCGCCCTGCCCGTCCTTGCGGCGTAAGCGCATGGACCACAGATCAGCTGCGCTGGCCGCGTGACATCATGCGCTTTCGGGGTCATAAACCCTGCGGATTTCCATGGGATGACAGACGATGCCGACCATCCACGACCTCGATACGCCATCGATCCTGATCGACGCCGCACGCGCCGAAGCCAACATTGCCCGCGCCCAGGCCCATGCCGACAAGAACGGGCTGCAGCTTAGGCCGCATATCAAGACGCACAAACTGCCCTATTGGGCGAAGAAGCAGGTCGCGGCCGGCGCCGTCGGCATCACCTGCCAGAAGATCGGCGAGGCCGAGGTGATGGCCGACGCTGGCCTGACAGATATTTTTCTCCCCTACAACATCCTCGGGCGGGCCAAGCTGGAACGGCTTCTGGCGCTGCATGGCCGTGTCACCCTGTCGGTGACGGCTGATAGCTTGGACACGATCGAGGGGCTGGCGGCCACCTTCACCGATGCCGGCCATCCTCTGCCGGTGCTGGTCGAGTTCGACACCGGCATGGGCCGCTGCGGCGTGCAGACGGCGGATGAAGCCGTTGCGCTGGCAAGACAGATCGACAAGGCCGGCGGCCTTGCCTTCGGCGGGCTGATGACCTACCCGGCCGCTGGCCGCGCGGCGGAGGCCGAAGCGTGGCTTGCCGACGTCAGGCAGGCCTTGGCCGGTTCGGGCCTCGCCTGTGACCGCATCTCCAGCGGCGGCACGCCGGATATGTGGCGCTCCAACGAGGCATCGGTCGTCACCGAGTATCGCCCCGGCACCTACATCTATCTCGACCGCTACCAGGTCGCCAAAGGCGTCGGCACTCTCGACGATTGCGCGCTGACGGTGCTGTCGACGGTGGTCAGCCATCCGACAGCAACGCGCGCTATCCTCGATGCCGGCAGCAAGGCGCTGTCCAGCGACACGCTGGGGCTTGCCGATTTTGGCGAACTGCTTGGCGTTGCGGGAGCGCGGGTGACGGGCTTGAGCGAGGAGCACGGCACCGTCACGCTTTCAGACCATGCCAAGCTGCGCATCGGCGAACGCGTCCGCGTCGTGCCCGACCATTGCTGCGTGGTCACCAACCTGTTCAACGAGGTCAACCTGATCGACGGCGACAAGGTGCTGGAGACACTGCCGGTGGCAGCGCGCGGACGGATGGGCTAACCCCACGCCAGCGAGTGCTGCCGCGCGCAGCAAGATTTTTTGAGAACTCGCCGGTCGTCAGCTAGCCTGTCGTGCCGCCACACGCCGCATGGCAATAACCCGGCGGCGGCGAATTTCCGTGCGCATCGCCATCAGGTGCAGCGCGAAGAACAGCACCGTGAAGCCGACGGCCATCACCAGCAGCGGCCACAGCAGGCTGGGGTCGATGGTCGGCCCGCCGAGCCTGAACACCGAAGCCGGCTGGTGCAGCGTGTTCCACCAGTCGACCGAGAATTTGATGATCGGGATGTTGATGAAGCCGACCAGGGTGATGATGGCGGCGGCCCAGGCGGCGCGTCCGGCATCGTCGAGCGCGCGGGTCAGCGCGATGATGCCGAGATACATCAGGAACAGCACGAAGACCGAGGTCAGCCGCGCATCCCAGACCCACCAGGTGCCCCACATCGGCTTGCCCCAGATCGAGCCGGTGATCAGCGCCAGCGCTGTGAAGACCGCGCCTATGGGGGCCGCCGATTTCAGCGCCACATCGGCCAGCGGATGCCGCCAGACCAGAGTGCCAAGTGCGGAGACCGCCATCAGCGTGTAGCACATCATGGCGAGCCAGGCGAAAGGCACGTGGATGTACATGATGCGAACGGTAATGCCTTGCTGGAAATCCTCAGGCGCGGCGAAACTCATATAGAGCCCGACGGCAAGGACCAGTGCGGCGATGGACGCCAGCCATGGCACGACCCTGTCTGCCAGCCCGACAAAGCGCGTCGGGTTGGCAAGATCCATCCAGCCGGTCAGGCGTGAAGTCGCGTCGCTCATGCGGATCTACATAGACCGCTCGTGCGCTTGGGGCAATCGAGCGGTGGTGTCGCAGGCTGCCTCCTTGCATGGAGGGCACTGCGAAGCAGCGGAGGAGGCCCACCCGGACCTTGGGTCCGACCTCCCCACAAGGGGGAGGTAAAGAACGAAATCAGGCGGCGGCTTCCTGCTGTTGCTGCACGGTGCGGCTGAGGCGGCGAACCTCCTCGTCGTTGAGCAGGCCGCCGGCGCGCAGCAGGCTGGCAAAGCGGCCATTGCGCATCGACAGTTCGGCGAAGCCGCCCATCTCGACCACCCTGCCCTTGTCCATGAACACGACCAGATCGGCGTCGCGAACGGTGGTCAGGCGGTGGGCGATGATGAAGGTGGTGCGGTCGCGCCGCAATTCGTCGATCGCTTCCTTGACCCGATCCTCGGTCTCGACGTCGAGGGCGCTGGTCGCCTCGTCGAGCACCAGGATAGGGGCATCCTTCAGCACGGCGCGGGCAATAGCGATGCGCTGGCGCTCGCCACCCGACAGCTGGCCGCCACGTTCGCCAACCAGCGTGTCATAGCCATTGCTCTTGGACAGGATGAAGTCCTGCGCGGCAGCCGCGGTGGCGGCTGCATGGACCTCGTCATTGGTCGCGTCAGCCCGCCCGACGCGGATGTTGTCCTCGATCGAGCGGTTGAGCAGGCCCGCATCCTGGAACACGGTGGCGATCGAATGACGCAGCGACTTGCGGGTCACGCTGCGGGTGTCGATGCCGTCGACCAGGATACGGCCATGGGACGGCGAGAAGACGCGCTGCAGCAGATTGATGAGCGTGGTCTTGCCGGCCCCCGTCGGGCCGACGATGGCGACCGTCTGACCGGCCTGGACCTCGAACGACACGTCGTCGATGCCCTGGCCCGAATTGGCGAATTCGAAGCCGACATTCTCGAAGCGAACATGGCCGGTGACGTTGGTGAGATCGCGCAACCCGTCCGGCTCGGCGGCGTCGGCCGCGGAATCCTCGAGGTGGTAGAAGTCCTCGAGCTTGGCACGGGCCTCCGAAATCTGGTTGGCGAAAGCCGACATCTGGTCGAGCCTGGCGATCAGCAGCGTGGCAAAGCCGGTGAAGGCGATGACGTCGCCGATACGCAGCTGGCCATGGGTGACCAGATAGGCGCCGATCAGCAGCACCACCATCATCGAGATTGTCGACGACAGACGGTGAAGCGCATTGGCCATCGCCCACCAGTCGAGCACCGGGTTCTGCGCGTCGAGCAGGTTCTTGACATAGCGGCGTAGCGTGTCTGCCTCGTGGCCGAGGCGGTTGTAGCTCTGCAGGACGGCGACGTTGGAGACCGAGTCGGTCACATGCGCGAAAACCTTGTGGTAATGGCGCTCAACCGCCGCCTGACCTTCCTTGGTCCGCTTCATCACCAGCCGGCCGATGCCGACATAGAGCACGCCGAGCGCCAACAGCACCATCGACATGCGCAGGTCCATGCTGATCGCGGTCGGGATCAGCAGGAACAGCGCGACCGCCGTCGACAGGTGCTGGCGCATGAATTCAAGCCACAGGCTGAACAGGGTCTCGACCGCGCGCAACAGGGTGTGCAGGGCATTGGAGGTGCCGCGCTGGTGATGCCAAGCAAGCGGCATGGTGATCACGCGCTCGAACGACTGGCAAAGCACCTCGCTGCGACGCTTGTGGGCAAAGCGATCGGCACCGCGCGCCACCAGGACGAAGGCCACGATGTTGAAGGCGCCCAGGCCCGCCCACAGGGCAAGCGTGGCAAACACCGATCCGCGTTCGGAAATCGCATCGATCACTCGTCCGAACATGATCGGCTCGAGAATGGCGATGATTGCGAGAGCGACGTTGGCCGAACAGATCAACGCGACGCGTTTCCTGTCTGCGGCCAGATAACCGAGCGCTCGCCAGTAGATTTGCAGAAGGGTCACCCCAGTTACTCCGCCATCCTGTTTATTGTGCACTGCATCATTTGACTCGTACCGGTTGATACGTCGCAAAACAATGGCCGTGTACCTCTTCAGTTCCCAATTCGCGAACAAAAGATGGCGACGTTCCGAAATCTGCCGTGATCACCTAACGGTTTGAGAAGACAGGTAAAATGTCAGGCATGCGGCGAAATCATGGCAGCTGGCACGTGCTGCCACAAATTTAATCAACAACGATGTCTGGCGGATGACCAATGCCGAAATCGCCTTCTACACAGTATAGCGCCAAACAAATGCGGCCTCGCGCCCGCCAAAGGCGACGAGATGCCAAGCCCAGCCAGCCTGGGCGGCGTATGCACTTTGCATCAAGCCTTTGATTTTATGTGCTTTTAATCGGCGCGCCCTTCACCCAAGGCGATGGCAACGCAGGGTGGCATGGCGCCTTACATCCTGTTGTGGTCCCGAAACCGCCCCCGGGCTCTTGAGCCCGAGAGCACGCTTTCTGGGCAAAATGCCTCAGGCCGGGATCCTGATGACGACGTCGGTAACTTCGCCATCCTTCAGTTCGACTGCCGAAACCTTGGTCTTGGCCCCATTCAGCTCCAGCGAAACCGCCTTGGCCTTATTGTCGCGGACGACGCGAACCTTGAGTTCGGCCCCCAGCATCTTGAGGGTTGCCGAGTATCCGTCCCAATGGCCGGGGAGTTTTGGCTTGAACTGAACACGCTTGCCGCGCCGTTCGATGCCGAGGATCCCTTCGACTGCAGCCCTGTAGAGCCAGCCGGCCGAGCCGGTGTACCAGGTCCAGCCGCCACGGCCGCCCTTGTCGTCCCCGGCGTAGATGTCAGCCGCCACCACATAGGGCTCGACGCGATAGTGCTCGGCCGAGGCCTCGTCGGTCGCATGGTTGACCGGGTTCAGCATCGAGAAACAACGATAGGCCTCGTCGGTCCGGCCCATCTCGGCAAGCGCGATGACGAACCACGTGGCGGCGTGGGTGTACTGGCCGCCATTTTCGCGAACACCGGGCGGATAGCTCTTGATGTAACCCGGTTCCTTGTCCGTCTTCGAGAACGGCGGCGTGAACAGCTTGACGATCTTGAGCTTGTCATCGACGAGCAGTTTGGTCGCCTGCTCCATCGCCGTCGTCGATCGGGCCGGATCGCCCTCTCCCGAAAGCACGCTCCAGGACTGGGCGATCGAGTCGATCTTGCACTCCTGCGAGGACCGCGACCCGAGCGGCGTGCCGTCGTCGAAGCTGCCGCGCCTGTACCATTCGCCATCCCATGCCGTGCTTTCAAGCGCCCGCTTCAACGCATCGGCATGCTTTGCCCAGGCTTGCGCGTGCTTGGCATCGCCTTCGGTCTTGGCAATTGCGGCGAAGTCGCCCAGCGTCTTCAGCAGGAACCAGCCGAGCCAGACGCTCTCGCCCTTGCCGTGTTCGCCGACGCGGTTCATGCCGTCGTTCCAGTCGCCGCCGAGGATCAGCGGCAGCCCGGCGGGGCTGCTGCGCTTGATGGCAAGATCGAGCGCCCGCGCGCAATGGTCGTAGAGCGACGCCGTCTTCTTCAAGATTTCCGGGGTGAAGAAGGCATCGTGCTCGCACTCGCCCAGCGCCTGTCCATCGATGAACGGCAGTTGCTGCTTCAGGATGGTGGCATCGCCGGTGACCAGCAAATAGCGCGCCGTGGCGTGGGCGAGCCAGACCACGTCGTCGGAGATCATGGTGCGCACGCCGGCCCCGGTGCGCGGCAGCCACCAATGCTGCACGTCGCCTTCGGGGAACTGCCGCCGCGCCGCGTTGAGGATCTGGTCGCGCGCCAGTTGCGGATCATGCGCCAGCAATGCCAGCGTGTCCTGCAACTGGTCGCGGAAGCCGAACGCACCGCTTGCCTGGTAGAAGGCGGAGCGGGCGCGAATGCGGCAGGCGAGGCTCTGGTAGGGCAGCCAGTGGTTGACCATGGCGTCGAGCGCCTTGTCCGGCGTCTCGACCTGGATGGTGTCGAGGAAGCCGCGCCATTCGCGCTCATTGTCGGCCAGCCGCCGGTCGAAATCCTTGACCCGATGCTCCTGCACCAGGGCGCTGGCCTCCTCGACGGTCTCGGCATCGCCGAGCAGCCAGAGCAGCGTCACGTCGCCGCCGGCCGGGATTTCGATGTCGCGGGCAATCGCAGCGCAAGGATCGTCTCCGGCCTCGACACGGCCCGACAACGCCGCGCCGCTCAGCACCGCCTGTGGGAGTTCGCTGGAGCCATGCCGGCCGAGGAACTCCGAACGGTCGGTCGTCACCGAATGGACGCCCCCGTCGGCGGCAAGGAAGGCCACCCGCTCGCTGAAATCGAGCCCGTAGGGGTTTTGCGCCAGCAACGCACCGGTAGCAGCGTCGCGCGACGGGACGATAGTTGCCGCCGTGCGCGACCGATGCCCACCGAGCACCCATTCGGCATAGGCGTAGACACGCAGCCGCGCCGGCATCGAGCCCGAATTCTGGATACGCAGCCGCGAGATCTTCACCGGGTCGATCGGGTCGACGACATGGGTGAGGTCCATCGACAGCGGCCCGCGCCTCGAACGGAACGTCGAGAAACCCTGGCCGTGCCAGGCCTCGTAGGTCATCGAGGGGTCGCGTACCACGGCGGCGAGCGGCGAGAACGCCTTGCCGCTGGCCTGATCGTAGATGTAGACGCCCTCGCCCGGCCGGTTCGAGACCGGATCGTTCGACCACGGCGTCAGCTGGTAGTCACGGCTGTTGCGGCTCCAGGTGAAGGCGGCACCCTCGGCGGAGGTGTGGAAGCCGAACGAAGCGTTGGAGACGACGTTGATCCATGGCTGCGGCGTGGTGCGCCGGCCAGCCAGGCGCACGACATAGTGCCGCCCGTCGCCATCGAAACCACCGAAGCCATTCCATTGGCTGAGGCCGCTTCCATCGGCGCTGACATCCGCCACGGCCTGCGAGGCATGCATCACGGGCACCGGCGACTGCAATTCGCGCGCGACCGCCAATGCTGCCGGCTGCAGGGCGTCGCGCGCCTGCAGGGCGGCCGCCTCGGCCCGCTCGATCTGGTCGAAGATGGTGCCGTTGCGCGTGTGCAGGACGACGCGGGCGACAGCGAGCAGCGTCTTGTAGGTGATCTCGTCCATCAGGTCGCGGCGCACCGCGAAAATGTGCTGGCGAGGCCCGAGTTCCTTGCCGCGCAGTCGGCTGTTTTCGCACAGCGTCTCGACGGCCCGCTGCAGGTCCTGGACATAGGAGGAGGCCTGCTCGTTGACGACGACGAAGTCGATCATCATGCCGCGGGTGCGCATGTATTCCTGGAAACGCAGCGCCTGGGCGACGATTTCGAGATCGGCGACGTCGCCGATCCTGACCAGGAAGATCGGGAAATCGCCCGAAATGCTGGTCGGCCACAGGCTCGACTGCTTGCCCAGCCCCGTGGCGATGGATTCGGCCGGAAGACGCAGGAACGGATCTGGATAGATCAGATAGCGCGCCAGTTTCTGCACATTGGCGGCATCGGTCAGGCTGAGGCCCATATGACGGGTCTGCACCTGGCTTCGCGTCCAGGCGAGCATGGCCTGGCGGGCAAAACTCTCCGGATGGTCAAGCCGGGCAAGGGCCTCTTCCAGTTCGGCGCGGCTGGCGCCGACGACGGTCCAGAAGGTCAGCGATATCTTCTTGTTGGCAGGCACGCGCACCTGGCGGCGCAGCGCTGCGACCGGATCGAGCGTGAAACCCGAATGGCCGCCAAGCCTGGCGCCGGGGTCGAAGGCGGCCGCGTCGACGATGGTGCGGCCGCGGCCGATGAAGGCGCGCCGGTCGGTCTCGGCTTCGGCATCGCGCGCCGATCCGGACGGATCGGTGACGAAATGCACCATGGCGATATCGGGCTCGCTGGTCTCCCGCTTGCGCCGCGTCGCAAAGATCTGCGCGTTGTTCGATGCGATTTCGGTTTCCACGAACATCTTCGAGAAAGCCGGATGCGCGTTGTCCGACGCCTCCAGGCCGAGCACCAGTTCGGCAAAGGAGGTGACTTCAATGTGACGGTCGGACGGCCCGTCATTGTAGAGCGTGACCCGACGGCCCTCGCCATTGCCTTCCGAGATGACGATACATTCGACTTCGGAGCGCAACGTGCCCACCGATTTGACGAAGCTTGCCTTGTCGTCGGAGAACAAGGTCTGCGCCTTTTCCTCGGCCGCACGCTTCGGCTCGGCCGTAGCCGACCACCAATCGCCGGTGCCTGCGTCCCGCAGGAAGATGTAGGAGCCGAGCCGGTCCTCGGTTGGATCCGGCTGCCAGCGGGTGATGGAGAGATCGCCCCAGCGGCTGTAGCCCGAGCCGGTCGCGGTGACCATCACCGAATAGCGGCCGTTCGACATCACACTGGTCGACCRCAGCGACCGCAACGGATCGAGCACGATGCGGGTGTCGGGGCTCTCGACTTCCGTCTCGTCCTTGGAGCGCTCGTCGGCCTCGGTCCTGACGGTCGCGGTCGGGATGTCGCGCGGCGCCCTCTCCTGCAGCAGGAGTTCAGCAGATTCGATGACCGGGTCACTGTGGAAGCGGTCGCGCATGCGGCCTTCGAAGATGGCGTCGGCGACGGCCACGATCGACATCCCCGAATGGTGGGCCATGTAGTTCTGCACGACGACATGATCGGTGCCTTCCGGCACGCGCTGCGGCGTGAAGTCGACAGCGTCGTAGTAACCGTGGCGGCCAAGCGCGCCGATCTCCCTCAGCCGGGCGAGATTCTGCACGGCTTCGCGCGGGTTGAACTGTGCCGCGAGCACGGTGGCGTAAGGCGCGATCACCGTGTTCTGGCCAAGGCCGCGCTTAAGGCCGAGCCCGGGCACGCCGAAATTGGTGTACTGGTAAGTCAGTTCGCGGTCGCGGGCGTTGTAGGCCGCTTCCGAAATGCCCCACGGCACGTTCTTCTGGCGGCCATACTGGATTTGCCGCTTGATGATCAGCTTGCTGGTCTGGTTGAGAATGCTGCCTTGCGGCTCCTTCATCACCAGCGGCGGCATGAGGTATTCGAACATCGAGCCGGACCAGGACATCAGCGCGCCCTTGAAACCGATCTCGACGATCGGCCGGCCAAGCCGGAACCAGTGCTCGGTCGGCAGGTCACCCTTGGCGATGGCGAACAGGCTGGTCAGCCGCGCCTCGGAAGCCATAAGGTCGTAGCAGCTTTCATCGAGCTGGTGTTCCTCGACCCGGTAGCCGATCGACAGCAGCTTGCGTTCGGGCCGCATCAGGAAGGAGAAATCCATCTCGAAGGCGAAGCGGCGCGTGCGCTCGCGCAAGGTGAGCAGCTTGGCGCGCAGCGCCTCGACGGCGTTGTCGTCGCTATGCGCATCATGGACATGCGCCTCGCAGGTGGCCTCGAGCCTGGCCGCCCAGTCGACGATGACGTCGCTCTGGGCCGACGCCGCCTCGGTGTGGATGGCGGTGGCGAGCTTGCGGATCTCGCCGGCCAGCACGGCCAGATTGATGGTGCGGATCGACGCCATTTCCGGCTGCGCCTTGATGGTGTCGACCGCGCGCCGCATACCGTCGAGACGGTCGACGAGGCGCTGGCGCAACGGTCGCAGCTGTCGGCGGTCGTCGGGCAGTTCGTCGAGGCTCTCGCTGAGGATGGTCACCGTGTCCAGAATGCCTTCGAAATCGCCCTGGAGATGGACCGAGGGCGCTTCCGCCCATTCGGCGCATGCCGCCGCAACCGCCACCAAATGGCCGGCCAGATTGCCGCTGTCGACAGCCGAAATGTAGAGCGGGTAGAGCGGCTTCAGCGTCGTCGTGTCATACCAGTTGAAGAGATGGCCACGGTCGCGCGGCATGCCTTCGATCGTCGTCATGGTGGCGTCGATGCGGGTGATGGCGTCGGACAGACTGATCCAGCCGAAGTCGCGGGCAGAGACGACGGACAGCAGATAGACGCCGATATTGGTCGGCGAGGTGCGCGGCGCCACGACCGGCGCCGGGCTTTCCTGGAAATTGTCCGGCGGCAGATTGTGGTGCTCGGCCGTCACGAAGCTTTCGAAATAATGCCAGGTGCGCCGCGCCACCGTACGCAGTGCGTGGATATCGGCTTGCGATATGCGCAAGCGATCCTCGGTTTCGGCCGAACGGCTGATCCAGCTGGCGATGGCCGGCGAAGCGATCCAGAACAGGGCGAAGAAGAAGGCGACGAAGGCGCCAGTGGAATCGGCCAGCACCGGAATGGCGAGGCCGACGAAGCCGATGATCACGGCGCCATACATCATGCCGTAATAGGAGCCGACATCGTTGTCGCCCGCCTTGTGCGCCTGCGAGGCGGTGCGCCATTCCAGCAGGTTCTGGCGGCTGACGAAGAGCCGGTAAATCGTGCGGATGATGGCGTCGCCCATCATCCAGGCGTTGTGCGCCATCAGCACGATCTTCAGCGCCACCATGGCGGTGCCGAAGGCGACGTCTCGCGCCAGGGCCGAGAAATGGCCGCGCGGCGTCTGGTCGCCGCTCTTGGGCAGGATGGCGTTGACGATGTCGAACGTCGGGGCCATGAACAGGCTGAGGATCAGCAGGGCCTGCCATTGGGCGGCCTGCGTGAAGGGCAGCAGCGTCCAGCCGGCGATCGCGGCCATGACCCAGAAGATCGGCGTCAGCGAGCGGCGCAGATTGTCGACCATCTTCCAGCGCGACAGAGCCGGCACGCCGGAGCGCGGATCGAGCATGAAGCCGAGAAGCTGCCAGTCGCCGCGTGCCCAGCGATGGTGGCGCGATGCGTCGACTGAATAACGGATCGGATAGTCCTCGACCAGTTCGACGTCGGTGACCAGCGCCGAGCGCGCCAGCGCGCCTTCCAGCAGATCGTGGCTTAGGATGGTGTTTTCCTCGATGCGGCCCTGTAGTGCGGCCTCGAAAGCATCGACGTGATAAAGGCCCTTGCCGGTGAAGGACCCGTCGCCGAAGACATCCTGATAGAGATCGGAGACGGCAAAGACATAAGGGTCGAGGCCGCGATTGGCCGAGAACACCCGCTGGAAAAACGACGCATCGTCGCCACTGGTCAGCGACGCGGTGATGCGCGGCTGCAGGATGGCATAGCCGGCCGTGACAACACGCCTGGTAGCATCGAAATGCGGACGGTTGAGCGGATGGCAGAGCTTGCCGACCAGGGTCGCGACCGCGTCGCGGGTTGTGCGCGTGTCGGCATCGAGCGTCATCACATGGACGACGTTCTCGGGCAGCGGCACGTCGAGCGGCAGGAATGTGGTGTCGCTGTCGCCGCGCAGCAGAAGGTCGAGTTCATGCAGCTTGCCGCGCTTGCGCTCCCAGCCCATCCAGGAACCCTGCGCCGCATTGAAGAGCCGGCGCCGGTGCAGGATGTAGAAACGCGGCGTGCCTTCGGAGGGATAGCGGGCGTTGAGACGAGCGATCTCGGCGCGGGCGAATTCGAGGATCTCGGTATCGGCCGCATCGATTTCGGTCTTGCTGTCGGGCCAGTCCGAAAGCAGCGCGAAATAGATTTCATCCGCCGTGTTCGCGAGATGATGCACCTCGATGTTGCGGATGTTTTCCTCGACGTCGTCGCGTGAGCCGATCAGCGACGGCACCACCACCAGGGTGCGCGCCTCAGGCGGCACGCCGTGCCTGTAATCATAGCCAACGAGGCGCGTCGGTTTCAGGAACAGCGATACGACGGTGTTGAAGAAGGCGAGCGCGCCCTCGCTGGCCGGTACGGCAAACAGCGCCAACATCACGACGATTGACGGCACCGACAGGCCGAGATTGGCCAGCGCGTTGCCGGTGAGCACGAGAAGCAGGGCCGTCAGCGCAAATACCGGTACGACGATGCCAAGCCATCCGGTCTTGCGGAAGGTGCGCTTGACCGTCTGGCTGATGGTCGGCCGATAGCCGATCGCCTTCTCCAGTTCCAGCCGGCGCGGACCGACGAGGAAGAAACCGACATCGGTGTGGGCGGATGCAACTTGGGTGGCAGAGCCTTCATCATCGCCCGATAGGGTCTCGGTGGCGGCGTGATCGGCCAGTTCAATGGCCTTCTCGGCGACGCGATATTCCGAAAGGTCCGAGCGGCGCGCCAGTTCCTCGATCGCGGTCCGGTACTGGTCACGCGAGAAGAAGTCGAGCGCGGCGAAATCGGTGCGCTCGCGCAGCACGGTGTCGATGCGGCTGACGCCTTCGAACCACACCGTCCAGTCGACGTCGTTGATGAGGCGCAGGCCGCGGATGATGTTTCCGGTCGTCACATTGCCGCTGGACAGCGTGTGATGTTCGGAAATGATGATTTCCTCGGCGTCGGAGCCGGTCTTTTCGAGCTCGCCTTCGAGCCATTCCAAGGCCTTGCCGGCATTCTGCGATCCATCGCGCAAGCGATAGAGCAGCTGGGTGGCGAAGGTGGTGTCCTGCGCATGAGCGCTGAATTTGGACAGGATCGCCTGCCGGTCCGGGCTGTCGTCGGTCGACAGAACCTTGTCGGCGACATCGTTGGCGATCTGGCGCATCTGGCGGGTGCGGTTGACCCTGACCGCCAGCCGGCGGAGATTTTCGATCAGGACGAAGCGCAGAAGCGACGGCAGCGCCCAGAGTTCGCCGATCTTCAGCGGCTCGAGCGACTGGAAGCCCTGGACGATGGACTTGAACATCGTCGCCGAGACGGAACTGTCCGAATGCGCCACATAGGTCCAGGCCAGCGCCAGCGCGCGCGGCACGCTGCCGCCCTCGGGCAGTTTCAGGCTGGGCAGCTGGCGGTAGAAGCGGCGCGGCAGATCGCGCTTGACCTGGAAAATGGTTTCTTCGACCAGATAATTGTTGTCGAGCAGCCACTGCGCCGCCGGCGTGATCGTCTCGCCCCTCGCCTGCGCGGCATTGGTCGAGCGGTAGACTTCCAAGATCTTCTTGGCGCTGTCGCGGATGCGGGCCTGAAAGTCGAACGGCGTCAGGCCGAACAGATCGGTGAGATCGCCTTTTGCCAGGCTTTCGCCAAGCAGGCGAAGACGCTCTTCGGGTAGGAAATTGGATCGGATCGGCTCTTCCGTGATGGCTGGGAAGCTCGCGCTCGTCTTCTCGATCTGGGCAGGGGTCGTCTGAATATTCATTGAAAATTCCGTATGCGGACACTGAGCGGCGTCACCGCCACGGCAATGGCCCTAAAACCGATTCAAATGCAATTGGTTGCATAATCCCACTTGCTGAAAGTTTGTTTCCGCACCACGACAGGGCGTTATCTCTCAGCAAAAATTCCAAGACGAGCGCCCCTTCTCCCGTCAAGCTCGATCGACGGGGAGGATTCAGGCTTTTTCGTGATGCCGCCGATAGCTTACGCTATATTTCGCCGGCATCGCGATCATGTTTGGAAACAAGCGTTAATCGTTGCCGGAGATGCCGCCGATCCGGATCACGAACAGCGTCGTCTCCTGGACGGGCTGGATAAAGAGGCTGGCGGTGTCCGGGCCGGGCAGCAGCGTGTCGAGCGGCCCGAGGTGGACCGGCTCGGTGCCGGGCACGGTGACTTCGCCGTTCAAACACAGGACGAGGGTCGTCCCGGTCCCGGTCCTGATTTCCACAGGGTTCGAAACCATAAGGCGTTCGACCGAATGCGTCATCCGGCTGCGGCGGGTCATGACATTGAGATCGGTGATCGGCCCGCCGATCAGCGCGGCCGCGGTCGCCACGTCAGCCGGAAAGGAAAGTGGGGCGGTCGCCCCAGTGACTGATATCGGCGGGCGGCCAGCAACATCCAGCACGATGCCCTCGCCTTCGAGCACTGCAAGCGTGCGATCGATACCGGCAAATTGCGAGAACGGACCGCTGCCTTCGACGCGCGCCATCGAGACGCGCCAGTCGAAGTCATTTAGCCCGGCGTCGGCAGGCGAGACGGCGACCTCGGTCGTCACCCCGCCGCCGTTCTTCCACGGCATGGACTTGTATCCGGCTGCCCGCAGGACGCGCATCAGTCAGTCCATCACCCGAGAATGCCGGGCAGGTTGAGCTGGTGCTCCCTCGCGCATTCGACTGCGATGTCGTAGCCGGCATCGGCGTGGCGCATGACGCCGGTCGCCGGGTCGTTCCACAACACCCGCTCGAGGCGCCTAGCCGCCTCACGCGTACCGTCGGCGACGATGACCATGCCGGCGTGCTGTGAGAAGCCCATGCCGACACCACCGCCATGGTGCAACGATACCCAGGTGGCGCCAGATGCGGTGTTGAGCAGCGCGTTGAGCAGCGGCCAGTCGGACACCGCGTCCGAGCCGTCCTTCATTGATTCCGTCTCGCGGTTCGGCGAGGCGACTGAGCCGGAATCGAGATGGTCGCGGCCGATGACGACAGGCGCCTTGAGCTCGCCCTTGGCCACCATCTCGTTGAAGGCGAGGCCGAGCCTGTGCCGGTCGCCAAGACCAACCCAGCAGATGCGCGCCGGCAGGCCCTGGAAGGCGATGCGCTCGCGCGCCATGTCGAGCCAGTTGTGCAGATGGGTGTTGCCGGGCGTCAGTTCGCGAACCTTTGCGTCGGTCTTGTAGATATCCTCGGGATCGCCCGACAAGGCCGCCCAGCGGAACGGGCCGATGCCGCGGCAAAACAGCGGACGGATATAGGCCGGCACGAAGCCGGGGAAGGCAAAGGCGTTCTCGAACCCCTCCTCCTTGGCCACCTGGCGGATGTTGTTGCCGTAGTCGAGCGTCGGCACGCCGGCGTTCCAGAACGCCACCATCGCCTCGACATGTTCGCGCATCGAGGCGCGGGCGGCTTTTTCAACTGCCTTCGGGTCGCTGACGCGCTTCTCACGCCACTCAGCCATCGTCCAGCCTTTGGGCAGATAGCCGTTGATGGGGTCGTGGGCCGAGGTCTGGTCGGTGACCATATCAGGGCGAATGCCGCGCCTGAACATTTCTGGAACGATCTCGGCTGTATTGCCGAGCAGGCCTACCGACTTCGCCTCGCCTGCCTTGGTCCAGCGCTCGATCATCGCCATCGCCTCGTCGAGCGTCTCGGCCTTCTCGTCGACATAGCGGGTGCGCAGGCGGAAATCGATCGAATCCGGGTTGCATTCGATGGCCAGGCAGCAGGCGCCGGCCATAACTGCGGCGAGCGGCTGGGCGCCGCCCATGCCGCCGAGGCCGCCGGTCAGGATCCACTTGCCCTTGAGATTGCCGCCATAGTGCTGGCGGCCGGCCTCGACGAAGGTCTCGTAGGTGCCCTGCACGATGCCTTGCGTGCCGATGTAGATCCACGAGCCGGCCGTCATCTGGCCGTACATCATCAGACCCTTCTTATCGAGCTCGTTGAACTTTTCCCATGTCGCCCAGTGCGGCACCAGGTTGGAGTTGGCGATCAGCACGCGCGGCGCGTCGGGATGGGTGCGGAAGACGCCGACCGGCTTGCCCGACTGCACCAGCAAGGTCTCGTCATCGGCCAGCGTCCTCAACGAGGCGACGATGCGGTCAAAGTCGTTCCAAGTGCGCGCCGCCCGGCCGATGCCGCCATAGACGACCAGCTCGTTGGGGTTTTCGGCGACGTCCGGGTCGAGATTGTTCATCAGCATGCGCAGCGGCGCCTCCGTCAACCAGGAGCGGGCGCTGATTTCCGTGCCGCGCGGGCTGCGGACTTCGCGAATGTTGTGGCGAGGATTGTTCATCATTGTCCCTTTCGAATGAGGTGCGCGGCGTTGCGGTGGCCGTCAGCACTGATCCAGGTGACCTGCTCATGGGCAGGGTCGGAAGCATCGATGGTCATGGCGTAGCAGGCCCAGACATCCGAAGGCGGCCATAGCGAGCAGTACTGGTCGCCACGAACATCCCAACGCCCGGGAGACTGGGGGCCGCCTTTTGTGTAGATGGTGGCTCCGCCGTCGTCGAAGCTCTGTGTCCAGTCCGGCCCTTCGACATGCGCGCCTTTCAAGGTGGCGAGCATATCAGCGCCCTTCATCTTCACCTCATCGGCTGACGCGCCGAAAACCAGCGTCGCTGCGAACAGAATGGCGAGAAAGCCGATCCTGGCATGGCGGTTCATGACATCCTCCCGATGTTTCGATGTCAGCTCTGCGCCCAGGTGATCGCGGTCTCGAGAATCTTCTTCAGCTTCGCAGCCATGGGTGCGGCGAACGCGGCATCATAGGGCACCGGCCAATTGTCCGGTTCACCCTTGCCCTCGGGCTCATGCAAGTAGCCGCGATCGGCAAGTTCCATCTGCAGGGCATGGAAGCCGCCTTGCGGATTGCCGAAGTAGCGCGTGATCCAGCCACCCTTGAAACGGCCGTTGATGACGTAGCTGTCGCCGCTTTCGGCCATGATCTGGCCGACCAGGCCCTGCAGCACCGGATCGGCTGTCTGGCCGTCATTGGTGCCGAGATTGAACACCGGCAGCGTGCCATAGAACAGGCGCGGCAGAACCGAGCGGATCGAGTGGCAATCATAGATGACGACCTTCTGATGCAGGCCGCGCAGCCTGGTCGCCTGAAACCCGAGCATTTCATGGTAGGGCGCGAAATATGACTGATAGCGCTGGCTGATTTCCGCCGGCGTCGGTTCCTCGCCGGGCAGGTAAAGCGGATCGCCGTCGAAAGTCTCTGTCGGGCAAAGCGTCGTCGTCGTCTGCCCTGGATAGAGCGAGGCGCCGGAGGGATCGCGGTTGACGTCGATGACGGTGCGCGAGATCGACGTATGCACGACCGTCGCGCCAAGGCCGGCGGCGAAATCGTAGAGCTGGTCAATCCACCAGTCGCAGTCGCGGCGACCGAGCCAGGGTGAGACCAGCCGGTTGTCGATGCCGGCGAGATCGATGCCGGTATGCGGGATCGACACCAGCAGAGGTGCCGTGCCTTCCGTCACTGTAAGCCAGTCGGTCATGTTCAGGCTCCCGAGATCGAAGGTAGTGTTACCGCGCCGGCTGCCTTGACGGTCGCGCCGCTGCGCACCATGGCGATGGCTTTTTCCATATCAGGATGGAAGTGGCGGTCATTGTCGAGATGCGGCACCTCGGCCCGGACCAGCTTGCGCACCGCTTCCAGGGCATTGCTCGATGCCAGTGGCGCATGGAAATCGCAGCCTTGCGCCGCGGCCAGCAATTCGATGCCGATCACCGCCGTCGCATTCTCGACCATGCCGATCAGCCGGCGCGCGCCATGCGCTGCCATCGAAACGTGGTCTTCCTGGTTGGCCGAGGTCGGGATGGAATCGACGCTGGCCGGATAGGCTTTCTGCTTGTTCTCGGAAACGAGCGCCGCCGCCGTCACCTGCGGGATCATGAAACCGGAATTCAAGCCGGGCTTGGGCGTCAGGAAGGCCGGCATGCCGGACAGCGCGGGGTCGACCAGCATGGCGATACGCCGCTCCGACAGCGAGCCGATCTCGCAGACGGCGAGCGCGATCATGTCGGCGGCAAAGGCCACCGGCTCAGCATGAAAATTGCCGCCGGAAAGTGCAGTATCGTCCTCGGCGAAAATCAGCGGATTGTCAGTGACGCCATTGGCCTCGGTGCCCAGCGTGTCCGCCGCCTGACGCAGGACGGTGAGTGCCGCACCCATCACCTGCGGCTGGCAGCGCAGGCAATAGGGATCCTGCACGCGCTCGTCGCCAACGCGATGCGATTCACGGATGGCACTGCCGGCCATCAGATTGCGCAGCGCATCTGCCGTCTCGATCTGGCCGCGATGCTTTCTCAGTTGATGGATGCGCGGATCGAAGGGCGCGTCGGAGCCTTTTGCCGCGTCGGTCGACAAGGCGCCGGCGACCAGCGCCGACTGGTAGAGCACTTCGGCCTCGAACAAAGCGGCCAGCGCATAGGCCGTCGAGAATTGCGTGCCATTGAGCAGTGCCAGGCCTTCCTTGGCGCCCAATGTCACCGGTTCCAGCCCGTGCGAGACGAAGGCGACCTTGGCCGGGAAACGGCCATGCGGGGTAAAGCATTCGCCGACACCGATCATCACCGCGGTCATGTGCGACAGCGGGGCAAGGTCGCCGGAGGCGCCGACGGAGCCTTGCGCCGGCACCACCGGGATGACGTCGTTGGCCAGCATCGCCTCAAGCAACTCGATGGTCTGCGGCCGCACGCCGGAGGCGCCCTGCGCCAGGCTGGCCAGCTTCAGGGCCATCATCAGCCGGCAAACAGCGACCGGCATCGGCTCGCCGACGCCGGCGGCATGCGACAGCACGATGTTGCGCTGCAAGGTCTCGAGATCCGCGGCGGGGATGCGGACGCTGGCCAGTTTGCCGAAGCCGGTGTTGATGCCATAGACCGGCTCGCCCTTGGCGACGATCCTGGCGACGGCCTCGGCGCTCGCCTTGATTTTTGGCTGGCAGGCATCGTCAAGCTTGGGCACGGCGCCACGGTAGATGGCGCGCCAGTCGGCCAGCGTCGCATTGCCGGGCTTCAGGGTCAGTTCGGTCATTGTCCTCTCCAGATGCGGGCATGCAGCGGGTTGAAGCCCATGCGGTACACGAGTTCAGCAGGGCGCTCGATGTTCCAGATCGCCAGATCGGCGGATTTGCCGGCTTCGAGCGTACCGGTCTCTCCCAGCAGCCCGAGCGCACGGGCGGCCTCGCGGGTAACGCCGGCCAGGCATTCGTCGACCGTCAGGCCGAACAGGGTCGCCGCCATGTTCATAGTCAAAAGCAGCGAGGTCAGCGGCGAGGTGCCGGGATTGTTGTCGGTGGCGACCGCCATTCTGACGCCGTGCTGGCGGAACAGGCTGACCGGCGGCTTCTTGGTCTCGCGAATGAAATAGTAGGCCCCGGGCAGGATCGTCGCCACGGTTCCCGCCTTCGCCATGGCCACGGCGCCTGCCTCGTCGGTGTATTCGAGATGATCGGCCGACAGCGCATCATAGCGGGCGGCAAGTTCGGCGCCATGCAGGTTGGAGAGCTGGTCTGCGTGGAGCTTGACCGGCAAGCCTGCCGCCTTGGCGGCATCGAACACGAGCGCCATCTGCTCCGGAGAAAAGGCAATGCCTTCGCAAAACCCGTCGACGGCATCGGCCAGCCCCTCGGCGGCGACCGCCGGGAGAATTTCTCTTGCGACCAGATCGATAAAGGCGTCCTTGTCGCCTTTGGCTTCCGGCGGCAACGCATGGGCGCCAAGGAAAGTTGTGCGGATCGTCACCGGCCGCTCAACGCCCAGCCGGCGCGCGGCGCGCAGCGACTTCATTTCGTTTTCCAGATCGAGCCCATATCCCGACTTTACTTCTACCGTCGTCACGCCCTCGGCGATCAGCGCATCGAGGCGCGGCAGCGACTGCTCGACCAGATCGCTCTCGCTGGCGGCACGCAATGATTTGACCGAGGAGACAATGCCGCCGCCGGCCTTGGCGACCTCTTCATAGGTGGCGCCGGCCAGCCGCATCTCGAATTCATTGGCGCGGTTGCCGGCATGAACCAGATGGGTATGGCAGTCGATCAGGCCGGGCGTGATCCAGCGCTGCTCGCAATCGATCGTCTCGACATTTTGGGCAAGCGCTGTGGGCATGCCCGATTCAGGGCCGGCATAGACAATGCGGCCATCACGAACCGCGACCGCGCCGTGTTCGACGACGCCAAGTCCGGCGGCTCCCTCGGCCATGGTCGCCAGGCGCGCATTGCGCCATAGACGAAGACCCCCTGCCCGGCTTTTGCTCTCTGCAGCCATCATCTTTTCCGTTTCAATCGGTGGCGATTATGTATATACATATTGAAACGCACTGCAAGTGCCATCATCGCATATGAGTCAGGGAACCGGAGAGAAAAGTGACTGACATCTTCGCGGAACAGGCGCTCCTTCCCAATGGCTGGCACAGCAATGTGCGGATCACCTTGGCCAAGGGGCGCATAACAACTGTCGAGCCGGGTGCGACCGCCGTGGCCGGCGACGAACGCCATGCGATCCTGGTGCCCGGTATGCCCAATTTGCACAGCCATGCCTTCCAGCGCGGCATGGCCGGATTGGCCGAGCTTCGCGGGCCCTCCGCCGACAGTTTCTGGAGCTGGCGCGAGGTGATGTATCGCTTCGCCCTGTCGATGACGCCCGACCAGGTCGAGGCGGTTGCCGCGCAGCTCTATGTCGAGATGCTGGAGGCCGGCTTTTCACGCGTCGGCGAATTTCACTATCTGCATCACGACCGCGACGGACAACCCTATTCCAACCCTGCCGAGATGGCCGAGCGCATCGCGGCGGCGGCCGGCGAAACCGGCATCGGCCTGACGCTGCTGCCGGTATTCTACGCGCACTCTTCTTTCGGAGGCGCTGCGCCAAACGAAGGCCAACGGCGTTTCATCAACGATGTGAACCGCTTCTCCAGGCTTGTTGAGAAAAGCCGGGAATGCGTTCGCACTTTGAATCAAGCTGTTGTCGGCGTCGCTCCGCACAGTTTGCGCGCCGCGACAGCGGACGAATTGACTGAGGTGGCCGCCATGGCGCCGGATGGGCCGATCCATATCCACGTCGCCGAGCAGGTGAAGGAAGTCGAGGACTGTCTTGCCTGGTCGGGCGCGCGACCAGTCGAATTCCTGCTGGCCAACGCGAAAGTGGACCAACGCTGGTGTCTCATCCACGCCACTCACATGACCGATGCCGAGACGGTCGCGATGGCCGGGAGCGGCGCGATCGCCGGCCTTTGTCCGATCACCGAGGCCAATCTTGGCGATGGCACTTTTGCAGCGCCGCTGTTCGGGGAGCATGGCGGCCGCTTCGGCGTCGGCTCCGATTCCAATGTGCTGATCGGCCTTCCCGACGAGCTGCGGCAGCTCGAATATTCGCAGCGCCTCGCGCACCGCGCCCGCAATGTGCTGGCAGTGGCCGGCGGCTCGACCGGACGCGCGCTGTTCGATGCCGCGCTCGACGGCGGCAGCGCCGCCCTTGGCGCCGGCGCCTCGCAAATCGCCACGGGCGCAACCGCCGATCTCGTCTCGCTCGACGGCAATCATCCCTCGCTGGCCGGCAAGACCGGTGACGCGATCCTCGATGCCTGGATCTTCGCGAATGGCAGCAAGGTCGACTGCGTCTGGGTGCACGGCAACAAGCAGGTCAGCGGCGGCCGGCATGCAAGGCGCGAGGCCATCGCCGAGCGGTTTCGCAGCGTGATGACGGCGCTTTCGGCATGAGCATGATCGAGACGGCGGATGCGGAAGGCGGCGTCGTCTCGCTGCACCAGCGCATCCTGTCCGACATCAGCGAAAAGATCCTGTCCGGCGCCTGGGCGCCCGGCCATCGCATCCCGTTCGAGCACGAACTGAGCGCGCAATACAATTGCTCGCGCATGACAGTGAACAAGGCACTGTCGCAGCTTGCCAAGGCGGGGCTGATCGAGCGGCGCCGCCGCTCAGGCAGCTTTGTCCGCCAACCGCAGTCGCAAGCTGCGGTGCTGGAGATCCATGACATCCGGGTCGAGGTCGAGGCACTCGGCCTGCTTTATCGCTACGAGCGCGTGGCGCGCCACAAAAGACGCAGTGATGCCGAGGATCGCGCTTTGCTGGAGCTTGGTGCCGCCGGGCCGGTGCTGGCACTGGAATGCCGGCATTTCGCCGGCAAGCGGCCGTTCGCGCACGAGCAGCGGCTGATCAACCTGACCGCCGTGCCGGAAGCATCAGACGAGGAATTCCTGGCCATCGCACCCAGCCCGTGGCTGATCGGCCGCGTGCCGTGGAGCGAAGCCGAGCACCGCATCCGTGCGGTCGGCGCCGACAAGCAGGTCGCGGGTGCACTCGACATTGCGGCCGGCGCGCCCTGCCTGGTGGTCGAGCGGCGGACCTGGAGCGCCGAACACCCTGTCACTTATGTGCGCCTCACCTACCCTGCCGACAGCCACACGCTGGTGGCGCGATTCAGGCCGTCGCAGGGGTGAGCTGTGTCCAGTTGAAGGCTGGCGAAAAGCCAACGATTTGGCATTTCGAACGCCGAACGCCTGGAGCCATAGCGGAGGCAGTCGAGCAAGCCCGGATCCCCGCTGCCTACGGTAGCCTCCCGGCGTTCGCCCGCCTTTCGGCGCGCCACTGGCGCGCTGAATTCGCCAGCGCTGCGCTCAAACCGCTGCGGTAATAATGATCTCGACCAGATATTCCGGTCCGGCAAGCTTTGCTTCGCCGGTGGCGCGGGCCGGCGTGTTGCCTTGCGGCACCCACTTGTCCCATTCCGCGTTCATCTCGGCAAAGGTGCTCATGTCGGCCAGCCAGATGATCGCCTGCAGGATCTTGGTCTTGTCCGAGCCGGCCTTGGCCAGCAGTCCGTCGATGGTCGCCAGGACATCCCTGGTCTGCGACGCGACGTTGCCGCCCGGCTGACCAACCTGGCCGGCCAGATAGACGGTATTGCCGTGGATGACGATCGGGCTCATGCGCGGGCCAACATCGATGCGACGAATGCTCATGGGAGGTTCCTTCCTTTGTGGTCGCGCTTCTTTAAAGTTGCGGCCGGCTTCGGGCAAGGTCGCCCAGTCAAATCCCTTGGCAAATCCCTTTGGGCCAAGGGCGTGTGATGTCCACACACGGCAAGTTGACCCGGCAGTCGCAATTCCGCCCGATTGGCTTGTTGACTAATGTAATAACATCACATATCCAATCGGCCGCTACCAGCAGCCGGTTTTCGCTGCCTTCACGGATCGCAGAATGACAAATACCTGCCTGACCTTCCGCGACCTGACGCTTGGCTACGGCAGCCACCCGGCGATCCATCATCTCGACGGCAAGATTCGCAAAGGCTCGCTGACTGCCGTGGTCGGCGCCAACGGTTCGGGCAAATCGACGCTGATGAAAGGCATTGTTGGCGTCCTGAAACCGATGGCCGGCGAAGTTATCCGCGCGCCCGGCGTGCGTGCCGCCTATCTGCCGCAGCAATCGGAGCTCGACCGCTCCTTCCCGGCGCGGGTGGTTGACCTGGTCTCGCTCGGCCTGTGGCCACGGCGGGGCCTGCTCGGTCGCCACACCAGGGAAGATCGCGATTCCGTCAGCCAGGCACTGATGGCCGTCGGTCTCGGCGGCTTCGAAAAGCGGCCGATCGACACGCTGTCAGGCGGCCAGTTGCAACGCACGTTGTTTGCGCGAGTGCTGCTGCAGGACGCTGACCTCATCCTGCTCGACGAGCCGTTCAACGCGGTCGACGCCAAGACGGTCGGCGACCTGATCGCGCTGATCAAGCATTGGCATGGCGAAGAGCGCACCATCCTGGTCGTCGTCCACGATCTGGACCTGGTGCGCCAGAATTTCCCCGAAACGCTGCTGCTTGCCCGCCAGCCGATTGCCTGGGGGGAAACCAGGGAAACGCTGAAGCCGGAGAACCTGTTGCGCGCCCGCCGCTTCCACGAAGCCTGGGAAGAGAATGCGCCCTGGTGCGAGCCGGACGGGCATGCTCATGACCACGATCACGACCATCATGGCCACACTCACGGGCATGACCATCACCACGGTGCCGGACCGAGGGCTGCCTGATGGACACGCTTTACGGTCTCTTCATCGCGCCCTTCGCCGATTTCGGCTTCATGCAGCGGGCGCTGATCGGTTCGCTGATGCTGTCGCTCGGCGCCTGCCCGGTTGGTGTGTTCCTGATGCTGCGACGCATGAGCCTGTCCGGCGACGCCATGGCGCACGCCATCTTGCCGGGTGCCGCCGCCGGCTTCCTGCTCTACGGCCTGGAAATCCTGCCGATGACCATTGGCGGGCTGATCGCCGGCGTCATCGTGGCGCTCGGCGCTGGCGCCGTCTCGCGCTTCACCATCCAGCGCGAAGACGCCTCGATGGCAGCCTTCTATCTGATTTCGCTCGCCATCGGCGTCTTGATGGTGTCGATCCGCGGCTCCAGCGTCGATCTCATGCATGTGCTGTTCGGCACCGTGCTGGCGCTCAACAACGAAGCGCTGACGCTGATCGGCGGCATTGTGGCGGTGACGCTGGTCAGCCTCGCCATCTTCTGGCGGGCGCTGGTCGCCGAATGCCTCGATCCGCTGTTCCTGCGCTCGGTCAGCCGGCTCGGCAGTCCGGTGCATTTCATCTTCCTCGGCCTCGTCGTGCTCAACCTTGTCGGCGGCTTCCAGGCACTCGGCACGCTTCTATCGGTCGGACTGATGATGCTGCCGGCGGCAGCCGCCCGTTTCTGGACCGTGCGCGTCGAGCCGATGTGCGTGCTGGCGGTGCTGATCGGCTTTGCATCCTGCATCGCCGGGCTGCTTCTGTCCTATCACGCGTCGCTGCCGTCCGGCCCGGCCATCATCCTGTCGGCCGGCGTGGTCTATTTCGCCTCGATCCTGTTCGGCACGCGCGGCATCCTGCGCGCCCGCATTGTCCATCACCGTCACAGAACGGCCTGATCCCCCGCCCCAAAAGGAGACCTGTCCATGCTGAAATCGATCCGTGCCGCCTTGGCGATGAGCGTTATAACATTAACTGCCATTGGCGCCTCGCCGGCTTTCGCGGCACCGCTGAAAGTGGTCGCCAGCTTCACCGTTATTGCCGATTTTGCCAAAAATGTCGGTGGCGACCGCATCGATGTCACCACCATCGTCGGACCGGACGGCGATGCCCATGTCTACGAGCCGAGCCCGGCTGACGCGGTGGCGATGGCCAAGGCCGACATCGTGCTGGTCAACGGCCTGCATTTCGAGGGTTTTCTGCAGCGGCTGGTCGATGCCAGCGCCACCAAGGCCTCGATCGTCACCTTGACCAAGGGCGTGACGCCGATCGATTTCAAGCCTGAATTCGCCGACGCCGACGCCGCCGAAGGGGCCGGAACCGGCGGCGGCAAGACGGTCACCGATCCGCACGCCTTCCAGTCGATCGCCAATGCCAAGATTTACGTGGCGAACATCGCCGAAGCCTTCTGCGCCGCCGACTCCGACGGCTGCGTCAGCTACCAGACCAATGCCGCCGCGTATACCAAGAAGCTCGACGCGGTAGAAGACGAAGTGAAGGCCGCGATCGCCTCGATCCCCGAAGCGAAGCGCGTCGTCATCACCTCGCATGACGCCTTCGGCTATTTCGAGCACGAATACGGCCTGACCTTCCTCGCCCCGCAAGGCATCTCGACCGACTCCGAACCGTCCGCCGCCGATGTCGCCAGGCTGGTCGACCAGGTGAAGCAGGACAAGGCGGCGGCGATCTTCGTCGAGAACATCACCAACCCGCGCCTGATCGAGCAGATCGCCAGCGAGACCGGCATCAAGGTCGGCGGCACTCTCTATTCGGATGCGCTGTCGCAGCCCGACGGCCCGGCCTCGACCTATATCGACATGATGCACAACAACATCCGTCAGATCAAAGGCGCCATCCTCGGCAGCTGACGCGGCCCTCCCCGGAAAGGCGGAGCCGGTCTCCGCCTTTCCATTTGCACTCTGGCAGTTTGAGCTGGATTCCGCGCCGGAAATGCCTATCTGCGCTACGGTGTCGAGTTGCGCAAAGACGCGGATCGACCGTGGATCAAAAGCCGGCATCACATGACAGACTTTACGCCTTTCCAGTCGCTGCTTGGCGGCGCTCTTATTGGCCTGTCGGCAGTGCTCTTGATGGCACTGCATGGGCGGATTGCCGGGATGACCGGCATTCTGACCGGCGTCATCCCGCCGCTTTCGCCTGAATGGCGCTGGCGCGCCGCCTTTCTCGCCGGCGCCGTGGCGGCGCCGCTTGTCTATCAGACGGTCGGCGGACACATCGCCTTCAGCGTGCCCGTGTCGACGCTGGCACTTGTCGGTGGCGGCTTCCTGGTCGGCATCGGCGTGCATTTCGGTGGCGGCTGCCCGAGCGGACACGGCATTTGCGGCATAGCGCGGCTATCGCCACGCTCGATCGTCGCCGTCGCGATCTTCATGGTTACAGCCTTCGTCACCGTCTTCATCATCCGCCACGTGATCGGAGGCTGAGCCGTGAACAAGCTCGTCTCGGCATTTCTGATCGGTGGGATTTTCGGCCTCGGCATCGCCGTGTCCGGGATGATAAATCCTGCCAAGGTGCTGAACTTCTTCGACATCGCCGGCAGCTGGGACCCGAGCCTGATCTTCGTCATGGGTGGTGGCCTTGCGGTCGCCTTCGCCGGCTACCGCCTGATATTCCGGCGCCGTAAGTCACCGGTGTTCGAAACCGCGTTCGCCCCGCCGACGTCGCGCACCATCGACGCGGAGCTGGCCAGCGGCGCCGCTGTCTTCGGCATCGGCTGGGGCATCGCCGGCTTCTGTCCCGGCGGCGCCATTCCCGCGCTTGGTCTCGGCTCCTCCGCGACGGCGATCTTTGTCACGGCGGTGATCGCCGGCATCGTCGTGGCGCGTTTCGCTAAGCCGAGGCTTGCTCAGCCGGCCGCGGCATAGGAAGTAGTTGCCGGTTCCGCCGGAGAGTGGCAAGACTTCTCGCCAAATCAGATTGCGAGGATACAGCCATGGAATACCGCGAGATCAGCGAGGCCTATTCGGTCTCAGGCCAGATCCAGCCCGAAGACGTCACCGCCATCAAGGAGGCCGGCTTCAGGAGCGTCATCTGCAACCGGCCCGATGACGAGCAGCCCGGCCAGCCTTCGGCCGACACGCTCAAAGCCGCGGTCGAGGCCGCCGGCATGGCCTTCCGCTACATCCCCGTCATCAGCGGCCAGATCACGGCCGAGAATGTCGAGGATCAAGCCGAGGCGCTCGACGAGCTCCAAGGCCCGGTGTTCGCCTATTGCCGTTCCGGCGCCCGCTGCACCAATCTGTATGGACTAATCCAGCAGTCGAAAGGGTGAATTGGCTGATCGGCGTGAGCCTATTGGCGCCCCTTGGCGACGAAGCTTCGGATGCCAAAAAGAAGCCCTAGAAGAGCGATGAAGGGCGCGAGCGCGGCGAGTGGGACCGTGCTCACGACCAGCAAGACAAAACCCGAGATACAGATTGAAAAGCCAATCCCGCACCACCAGCGGGACTTCGGATGGGCCAGGATGCCCTCAAAACCTATCTTGCGATCCCGCCATGACCAACTTGTATCTCGCAAAAGCGACGCGTTCCAATTCGAGGAATCGTACCGTAGGAAGATCAGGCCGCCGATCGTGAACGGCACCAGCCCGACCAGAAAGAGGATTATGCCGGCAAGCTGAAAGTTGGACATGGTTCACCGCAGGTTGGTAATTCCATTTAGCGCGGGCCAATCGAAGAATGTTCAAATCGGCAACGCGCCGGTTTCCTTCAGCGTCTCGAGCACGATCGCCGTCTTCACATGCTGCACGGATTCGTGTGGCAGCAGCACGCCGTTGACGAATTCCGATAGCGACTTCAGGTCGGGCGTCACCACTTTCAGGATGTAGTCCATCTCGCCGGTCAGCGCGTGCGCTTCCTGCACCTCGGGCAGCCGCGCCACCAGTTCGCCGAAGCGCCTGGCGTTGTCGCGATTGTGGGTGGCTAACGTCACCGAGATGACGTTGACCAAGGAAAAACCGAGTTTGTCGCGGTCGAGCACTGCGTGATAGCCCTTGATATAGCCGTCCTCCTCCAGCCGCTGGCGGCGGCGTGAGCATTGTGACGCCGACAGGTTCACCCGCTCCGACAAATCGTTGTTGGTCAGCCCCGCATCGCCCTGCAAGAGCGCCATTATCTTGCGGTCAAACTGATCAACGCGCGTCTCATCCATGGATTTCTACCCTTTCGTGCACGCTTTACGCATGAACTGATCATTTCAAGCGTTCGAATGCAAGCACCATGCGCCGGCTCCGCGCTATGATGGCGTCAGGTGGCCGTTTCAGGCCAAGCCATATCCGGAGAACTATCATGGGCCCCTTCCCGCACGACGCCCCGCCCGCCAAGATCAGCAAGGAAAACCCCGCCGGCACGGATGGGTTCGAGTTTGTCGAGTTCGCGCATCCGGAGCCCGAAAAGCTCGCCGAATTGTTCACCCGCATGGGCTATGTCGCGGTGGCCAAGCACCGCACGAAAGACATCACCGTTTGGCGCCAGGGCGACATCAACTATGTCGTCAATGCCGAGCCGGGCTCACATGCGATGAAGTTCGCCGGCAAGCACGGCCCTTGTGCCGCATCGATGGCCTGGCGGGTGGTCGATGCCAAGCACGCTTTCGACCACGCCGTTGCCAAGGGCGCCACGCCTTACGAAGGCGACGACAAGGCGCTCGACGTGCCGGCCATCGTCGGCATTGGCGGCTCGCTGCTCTATTTCATCGACACCTATGGCAAGAAGGGCTCGGCCTATGATGGCGAGTTCGAGTGGCTCGGCGCGCGCGATCCGCGGCCGCAAGGTGTCGGCTTCTATTTTCTCGACCACCTCACCCACAATGTCTATCGCGGCCAGATGGACAAATGGTGGGATTTCTACCGCAATTTGTTCGGCTTCAAGCAGATCCATTTCTTCGATATCGACGGCAAGATCACCGGTCTGGTCAGCCGCGCCATCACCTCGCCCTGCGGCAAGATCCGCATCCCGCTCAATGAGTCCAAGGACGAGACCAGCCAGATCGCCGAGTATCTGAAGAAATACAATGGCGAAGGCATCCAGCACATTGCGGTTGGCACCGACGAGATCTACGCCGCCACCGACAGGCTGGCCGAGAACGGACTGAAGTTCATGCCCGGCCCGCCAGAAACCTACTACGACATGTCCTATGACCGCGTGAACGGCCACGACGAGCCGATCGAACGCATGAAGAAGCACGGCATCCTGATCGACGGCGAAGGCGTGGTCGACGGCGGCATGACCAAGATCCTGCTGCAGATCTTTTCGAAAACCGTTATCGGGCCGATCTTCTTCGAGTTCATCCAGCGCAAGGGCGACGAAGGCTTTGGCGAGGGTAATTTCCGCGCCCTGTTCGAATCGATCGAGCAGGACCAGATCAAGCGCGGCGTGATCAAGGTTCAGGCGGCGGAGTAGGCTTCAGGTCGAGCGGACTGTGCATGACCCTGGTTTCGGGTCATGCGCCAAATCAGATCTTGAGGCCCAGCCGCTCGACCTCTTCTTTCCTCAGCTTCATATCGTAGTCGAGCAGGAATTCATCGAGTTGCGGCGGCGCGACCGACGTGCCGGAGAGCATCGCGTGCACCTGACCGCGATGGTGGATGTCATGCAGGAAGACGTGAGCGAGGATGTCGCCAATGCGCTCGGGGATCATGCCGTCCTTGCGCCGGTCGGTGACGACCTGACGATCGAGATCGGCTGCCGAGAGCCGGTCGCAAAAAGCGATCAGGCGACGGTCCGCGGCGACCTGTGCGGCAAACAACGCCTGCGGCTCGTCGATTGGCACAAAATCGTCATGGGCGGCAGCACCGACGCCACCCTCTTCGAGAAAATCAAGATAGAGAAGATCGACCGCAAGGATGTGGTTGAGCGTCGCCTCGATCGACGGGAAGAAACTGGTGCGTTCGGCTGCGAATTCGCCGGGCTTGAGCTGCAGAACAGCACGGTACAGCCGATCGTTCGACCAGAGATTGTTGCCGGCCATGCGGTGCAGATGATCCAGCAGGTTCATCCGGCGGACCGCACCAGATACAGACCCGCCCACATAACCGCAAATCCGGCGAGAACGATCAGCAGCAGCCTGTTCATGCGCCGCCGCAAGCCTTGCGTTTCGGCGTCCCGCGCGACTTTCATGTTGGTGATGGTGTGGAACATCATCGCCTTGCGCGGAAAGCCGCTGCGGTTGGTCAGGTCCGGCGAGCGCGCCTCGATGCGGTAGCTCAACCGGATCGCCAGGATGAAGACAGCCAATATGGCAAGCGCCCAGACGCCCGCCAGCATATAGAACGCTTCCCCCGTCATTCCCTCACCTCTCGTATTTCTCGACCTTCTGCTCGATGGCGCCGAAGATCGAATGACCCGTCCTGTCCTTCATCTCGATGCGCACCGTGTCGCCGAAGCGCAGGAACGGCGTTTTGGGCGCGCCTGATACAATGGTCTCGATCATGCGCAGTTCGGCGATGCAGGAATAGCCGGCGCCGCCGGCCGAGACAGGCTTGCCTGGTCCGCCGTCGAGCTTGTTGGAGACGGTGCCGGAACCGATGATCGTACCTGATACCAGCGGCCTCGTCCTTGCAGCGTGGACGATCAGGGCCGGAAAATCGAAGGTCATGTCGACGCCCGCATTGGCCCGGCCGAACGGCTTGCCGTTGAGGTCGGCGAGCAGCGGCAGGCTGACCTTGCCGCCATCCCAGGCGTCGCCCAATTCATCGGGCGTCACCGCGGCAGGTGAAAACGCCGAGGACGGCTTTGATTGGAAGAAGCCGAAACCCTTGGCGAGCTCCGGCCCGGTGAGCGCGCGCAGCGTCACGTCGTTGACCAGCATCACCAGCCGGATTGCGGCGCGTGCCTCATCGAGGCTGGCGCCCATAGGTACATCGTCGACAATGACAGCGACTTCCCCCTCCATGTCGATGCCGAAGGCCTCGTCGGCCATACGGATCGGATCACGCGGCGCGATGAAGGAATCCGAGCCGCCCTGGTAGATCAGCGGGTCGGTCCAGAAACTCGCCGGCATCTCGACGCCACGCGCTTTCCGCACCAGTTCGACATGGTTCACATAGGCCGAGCCATCGGCCCATTGATAGGCACGCGGCAGCGGTGAGTGCGCGTCATGCTCGTGGAAGCGCTCCGACGGCACCGCGTTGTTCTCCAGCGATTCCGCTATTGTTGCGAGGTGCGGGGCGATGCGCCGCCAGTCGTCGAGCGCTGCCTGCAGGGTGCGCACCAGGAACGAGGCGTCGGTGAAGCGTGTCAGGTCGCGCGAGACGACGACGAGTTTTCCGTCACGCGTCCCATCCTTCAGTGTGGCAAGCTTCATGCGGTTTCCTCTCCTGTTACGGCGTTGGCGCCGCTTTGGATTTTTGTTTTACGCATTGTCTCCAGCGAAAAGCGGTTTCCACTTTTCAGGGTCATGCGAACTTTACAACAAGGCCGTCGCGGGCGATCGTCAAGTCGCCGGTCCATGTTTTCCTGACAGCGGCGATCCAGTCGGCCTCGCCGATTCCGGGATCGTCGGCCGGAATGAGGTGGTTAAGCACCAGCCTCTTCACGCCGGCATCGCTGGCGATGCGCCCGGCCTCCTCGGCAAAGCTGTGGCTGGCGAGCAGATGTTCCCGCAGCCGCGCGCCATTGCCGGTTTTGGCCACCAGCCGCTCTATGCCTTCCTCCAGCATAGCTTCGTGGACGAGGATATCGGCGCCTTGGGCAAAATCGGCGAGCGGCGGAAAGAAGGCCGTATCGGTGGAGAACACCACGCCTTTCCCGCCATGTTCGAAGCGCAGCGCAAAGCAGTCGGTCACCGGCGGATGGTCGACGCGCAGCGCTGAAACCTCGAGGCCGTGTTGCTCGACAATCAAGCCTTCGGTGAATTCGTTGATCGAAACCAGCTCGCGAATATCCGGCCGGCCTTCGTCGACGATGCGGACTTCGATGTCGAATTCCATCGCCTGACAAAAGCGCCGCCAGTAATGGCCGGTGCCGGGCGGACCGTACACGCTGACGGGCGAGGCCAGACCGGCCGTCCAGGCGGTGTGGACCAGCGCACCGAGTTCCAGCACATGGTCGGAATGCAGATGCGTGATGAAGATCAGGTCGAGTGCCTTCAGCCCAATTCCGGCGTCGACCAGGCCACGCGTCACACCAAGCCCGCAGTCGATGACAATGCTGCGACCGCCCATCTGCAGCAGCGACGAACTCGGCCATGGGCCACCCGGCCGCAGCGCCGGGCCGCCCTTCGAGCCCAAAAGCACCAGCCGGTCCGGTATCGGCTCGCCGCTCAAGACCAGTCGCCCTCGGGCGTGCCGTTGAAGCGCTTCTTCAGGTCGGCCCAGCAGTCGATGTAATTGTCCTGCCGGGTTTCCAGTTCGGCGCCGTAGCGGGTCAGCATCTGCGGAAAACGGGTCTCGAACATGAAGGCCATGGTGTTGTCGAGCTTGACCGGTTTCAGGTCCGCGCGCGAGGCTTTTTCGAAACCAGGCGCATCCGGGCCGTGGGCCAGCATCAGATTGTGCAGGCTGATGCCGCCTGGAACGAAGCCTTCCTCCTTGGCATCGTACTGACCGTTGATCAGCCCCATGAACTCGCTCATGATGTTGCGGTGATACCAGGGCGGCCGGAACGTATCCTCCGCCACCAACCAGCGCGGCGGGAAGATGACGAAGTCAATGTTGGCGGTGCCTTCCTCGCCGCTGGGCGCCGTCAGCACGGTGAAGATCGACGGATCGGGATGATCGAACAGGATGGCGCCGACCGGCGAAAAGGTGGCCAGATCATATTTATAGGGTGCGTAGTTGCCGTGCCAGGCAACGACGTCCAGCGGCGAGTGGCCGATCTCGGTGACATGGAAGTTGCCGCACCACTTCACCGTCAGCCGGCACGGTGTCTCCTTGTCCTCGAACCAGGCGCAAGGCGTCTTGAAATCACGCGGGTTGGCCAGGCAATTGGCACCGATCGGGCCACGGTCCGGCATGGTCAGCTTGGCGCCATAGTTCTCGCAGACATAGCCGCGCACTTCGGCATCGACCAGCTCGACCTTGAAGACAAGCCCGCGGGGCAGCACGGCGATCTCGCCGGGCCGAAGCTCGATGACGCCCATCTCGGTGACGAAGCGCAAGGCGCCAACTTGTGGCACGATGAGCAACTCGCCATCGGCGTTGAAGAAATGATCGTCGGCCATCGAGCGGTTGGCGACATAGACGTGGGCCGCCATACCGGTTTGCCCGAGCACGTCGCCGGCCGTAGTTATGCTGCGCATGCCGGCGATGAAATCGGTCGGCTCCTTCGGCATCGGCACCGGGTTCCAGCGGTACTGGCCGAGCGCCAGCTCGTGATCACCGACATTGGGAGCGCTCTTCCACAATGGATAGTCAGCCGGTTTGAAACGGCCGGTGTGCTTCACGCTCGGCCGGATCCGATAGAGCCAGGAGCGCTCATTGGTCCCGCGCGGCGCGGTGAAGGGCGAACCGGAAAGCTGCTCGGCGTAGAGGCCATAGGCCGGCCGCTGCGGCGAGTTCCGCCCCTGCGGCAGCGAGCCCGGCAAGGTTTCGGTTTCGAAGTCGTTGCCGAAGCCCGGCATGTAGGAAAAGGCCATTGCTTCCTCCCAGAATGGATCTCAATTGACCAAACTGGTTTCATTTGTAACCATCGAAAATGTAACTATCAATGCCAATGCTGCTGCCGGGATGTGCGACCATGGAAATCCTCGACCTGGAAAACTTCCTGCCTTATCGGCTCTATCGCCTGGCCGACGCCGTCAGCCGGGAATTCGCAGGGATTTACAAGGACAGCCATGGCTTGACCCGCCCGGAATGGCGCACTCTTTCCGGGCTTGGCCAGCACGGCACGATGACCGCGACAGCCCTCGGCGAGCAATCGGCCATGCACAAGACCAAGGTGTCGCGCGCTGTCGCCGAACTCGAACGGCGGCGCTGGCTGACGCGAACTCCCGATGAAAACGACCGCCGCGTCGAGCATCTGACGCTGACCAAGGCGGGGCTTGCGGCCTATCGCGAGATGGTGCCGCTGGCGAAAGCGTTCGAGCGGGATTTACTGGCAAAGCTGAGCATGGCAGAGCGGACTGCGATCAGCGATGGATTGACTGCGCTGGAAGCCAACTTGGCCCCGACCAACTCAGCGACAGAGTAACCGCTCTCCGACCCTACTCGACATCCAGAACCTCTCGACTGAGCGACCAATCTTTAGCAACAAGCTCGATCGTTTCGTCTCGAAAGTAGAACAAGAAATGCCGTGAACTCGGAGTGTCCGGTGATAGAACCTCCCAATCAAGTTCATTGACTGCGCGATCGTCGCCGATCACCTCATAGAATTCCCCCCATTCTGGAGCTTGATTGCTGTAGCGGCCTTTGCCTGCGAACCAAGCGTGATCGTTGGTGGCGTCCCATCGCCAACGACTACAGTCAACGAAGCGAAGCGTTCCCTTCTCGCCCTTTTCGGCCTCGTAAGCCCATGGGTTCAAAAGAAAGACAAGTTGAACGCCGTCACCCTCGACGGTTAGCTCGACGTCGGGCGCGTTCGGGTCGGCATTCCAATCGGGGTTTAGGTGCAGGAACTCAATCATGTACAGACATTGCCATGTCGAGAGTGTGGTTTTCCACCCTGCGACCGCCGTCTACCAATCCATCACCACCTTGCCGGAACTGCCGCTGCGCATTGCATCGAAGCCGGTCTGGAAGTCGTCGATGCCGATGCGATGCGTGATCAGCCCGGAAACATCGAGTGGGCCCTGCACCAGCGCGATCATCTTGTACCAGGTCTCGAACATCTCGCGGCCGTAGATGCCCTTGAGATGCAGCATCTTGAAGATGACCTTGTTCCAGTCGATCTCGAAGCCGGTGGGCGCAATGCCTAAAATGGCGATCTTGCCGCCATTGTTCATCGTGTCGATCATGTCGCGGAAGGCGGGCGCCGCCCCCGACATTTCGAGACCGACGTCGAAACCCTCGGTCATGCCGAGCACCGGCATGACGTCGCGCAGCTTTTCCTTCGAGGCGTCGACGACGTGCTGCACGCCAAGCTTTTTCGCCAGCGCCAGCCGCACCGGGTTGATGTCGGTGATGACCACCTTGCGCGCGCCGACACATTGCGCCACCAGCGCGCCCATGATGCCGATCGGGCCGGCCCCGGTGACCAGCACATCCTCGCCGACCAGATCGAAGGACAGGGCGGTATGGACCGCATTGCCGAGCGGATCGAAAATCGCGGCGATCTCGTCCGGCACGTCGTCGGGGATCGGCACGACGTTGTGCTGCGGGATCGCCAGATACTCGCCGAAGGCGCCGGGGCGGTTGACGCCGACGCCGAGCGTGTTGCGGCAGAGATGCCCCCGGCCCGCGCGGCAGTTGCGGCAGTGGCCGCAGACGATGTGGCCTTCGCCCGACACGCGCTGGCCGACCTTGTATTCGGTGACCGCGGCGCCGAAATCGGCAACCGTGCCGACGAATTCATGGCCCGTCACCATTGGCACCGGCACGGTCTTCTGCGCCCACTGGTCCCAATTGTAGATGTGGACGTCGGTGCCGCAGATCGCCGTCTTCCTGACCTTGATCAGCACGTCGTTGGGGCCGATCTCCGGCACCGGCACCTCTTCCATCCAGATGCCCGGCTCGGCCTTGGCCTTCACCAGCGCCTTCATCATGTTCGACATGCTTTTATCCCTTGAATCTCTTGTTCCGTAATCGCTTTGCGATTTTGGCCTTTCAGGGAATCACCCCGAGTTCGCGCCCGACGGCGCCGAACGCCTCCACTGCACGGTCGATGTCGGCGCTGGAGTGCGCCGCCGACATCTGCGTGCGGATGCGCGCCTGGCCCTTCGGCACCACCGGGAAGGAAAAGCCTATGACATAGATGCCACGCTTCAGCATGCGCACCGCCATCTCCTGCGCCAGCGTCGCGTCGCCCAGCATCACCGGAATGATTGGATGATCGGCCCCGGCCAGCGTGAAGCCCAGTTTACCCATCTGCGACCTGAACCGTGCCGCATTCGCATATAGGCGTTCGCGCAAGGCGTCGCCATTGCGGATCAGGTCGAACACCTTGATCGAGGCGCCGGCGATCGCCGGCATCAGCGTGTTGGAAAAGAGATACGGCCGCGAGCGCTGGCGCAGCCAGTCGACCACTTGGCTTTTGCCCGATGTGTAACCGCCGGATGCACCGCCGAGCGCCTTGCCGAGCGTGCCGGTGATGATGTCGACCCTGCCCTCGACGCCGCAATGCTCCGCCGAGCCGCGGCCATTCTGGCCGACGAAGCCGACCGCATGGCTGTCATCGACCATAACCATGGCATCGTACTTGTCGGCGAGGTCGCAGACACCCCTGAGATTGGCGATGATGCCATCCATGGAAAACACGCCGTCGGTGGCGATCAGCCGGAAGCGGCAATCCTTCGCCTCCTTCAACCGCGCTTCGAGGTCGGCCATGTCGTTGTTTGCATAGCGGAAGCGTTTTGCTTTCGACAACCGCACGCCGTCGATGATCGAGGCGTGGTTCAGCGCATCGGAAATGATCGCATCGTTCTCGCCGAGGAGTGTCTCGAACAGGCCGCCATTGGCGTCGAAGCAGGAGCCGTAGAGGATGGTGTCCTCCAGGCCGAGGAAGGATGAAATCGTCGCCTCGAGCTGCTTGTGCTCTTCCTGCGTGCCGCAGATGAAGCGCACCGAGGCCATGCCGTAGCCATAGCGGTCGAGCGCCTGGCTGGCCGCCGCACGCAGGTCGGCGCTGTCGGCGAGGCCGAGATAGTTGTTGGCGCAGAAATTAAGCACCTTCTGACCGCCGACCTCGATCTGCGCCGACTGGGTCGAAGAGATCACCCGCTCGGATTTATAGAGGCCGGCCGACTTAAGCCCCGCGAGTTCGCTGTCGATGTGAGAGAGAAATGCTGCGGTCATGATAGGGCCTCGTTTGATGTGGGCCGACTGTCGTCCGGCCCGCGCGAAAAATCCATCGCAAAAACGACCGGATCGGTGGGCATGCGGCCCCGATATGCATCGTCATGCGGCCGCGGAAGCGACGTCACGACAACAGTGCTGGCCGACGACCTCTCAAATGCCGACACAGCGCGAAACCAGCCGATAACCATTTCGCGATCTTTAAGCGTTTCCCCCTCGCCGTCCGGCTGTCGATTTCCAGACCTGTTAACGTTTGCAAGCCAATGGTCCTCGCAACAAGAATCCGTTGGCGAGAGGGCCGCCCCACAACATGTCGCAGCAGCCGGTGCAAACCGTTTCAGGCAAGCTCATACTGCTGATCAAGGCTGGCTACTGGCTGGCCCTGCTGATCATCGCCGCCATGGTGATAGCTTCCTTCATCCTGCTACAGCAGATGATGGCCACCCAGCAGCACAACAACACCTTGCTCGACATCGTAAGCACGCAAAAGACGCTGTCGCAGCGCATCGTCTTCCTTGCCGGCGCAACGAGTTCTGGTTCGCGTGACAAGCAGCCGGCGCTGGTCAGCGCTCTCAAGCAGGCGACGGCGGAGTTCGAGACGAACTACGATCTGCTGCTCGAGCAGACCAACGCCGACCCGATGTCCCCTGCCCGATTGGACCCGAAATCGACCGAGAGCGTGCTGTTCGCCAAGCCGTTCCATCTAGATTATTTCTCGGTAGGCCTCGTCGCCAATGGCAAGCGGCTGATTTCATCCTTTGAATCCCAGCTGACGGGCGCCAGTGACGGCTACAAGGGCAGCGGCGAGCGCGTCAATCTCGATGCCTCTGTCGCCAACGCGACCTTGTCGGGCTACGCAGCGCTTGGCCAGCGCATCAGCGCCGATGCCGACGAGCGCGCCGAGAAGCTGCTCGCGCTTCACCGCACGCTGTTCTACGCCACCCTCGGGGTGATCGTGCTGGTGGCGCTCTTCATCTTCCGGCCGATGTCGAACGCCATCCTGCGCAAGACGCATGAGCTGATCGACGCGCGCAATTCCATGGCCTTCATCGCGGTGCATGACGGCCTCACCGGCCTGCACAACCGCACGTTCCTGACCGATCATTTCGATACGCTGATCAAGGGCTCGCAACGGCGTCGTGAGCGGCTTGCCGTCGTCCAGCTCGACCTCGACCGGTTCAAGCAGATCAACGATACGCTCGGCCACGCCGCCGGCGACTATGTGCTGGTCGTCACGGCGCAGCGCATGCGCGATTCCTGCCGGGCATCGGACCTGTGCGTACGCCTGGGCGGCGACGAGTTCGTCATGATCCTCGGCGGCGCCGGCGGCACCGAAGACATCAACATGCTGGCGCGGCGTATCCTGGCCCACATCAACGAGCCGATCATCTTCCAGGGCACGACCATTCTTCCGGGCGCCAGCGCCGGCATCGCCGTCTACCCGGTCGACGCCGACAATGCGCAGGACCTGCTGGTCCACGCCGATCTGGCGCTCTACTCCGCCAAGAAGCTGGGAGGCAGCAACTTCTCGTTCTTCTCCGAGGAGTTGCGCCGCGAGCTCGACTATCGCAAGCAGCTCGAGCACGACATCAAGATCGCCATCGCGGACCGGGCGTTCCAGGTCTATTTCCAGCCGCAGGTTTCGCTGACCGACGGCACGATCAGCGGCATCGAGGCGCTGGTGCGCTGGAACCATGCCGGGCGCGGCATGATCTCGCCCGGCGAATTCATTCCGGTCGCCGAGAAATGCGGCTTCATGCCGGAGATCGGCCGCATCGTCATCAGCAAAGCGATCAACGAAGCCGCCGAATGGAATCGCGCCGGCATTGCCTTTGGGCGGCTTGCCGTCAATGTTTCAGGCACCGAACTGCGCGAGCACGACTTCGATGCGTTCCTGTTCGAGACGCTGGAGAAGGCTGGGCTGCCGCCGCAGAAACTGTCGCTGGAAATCGTCGAGTCCGTCATTCTCGACGACGAGAAGACCGGCATCGCCGCCAAGCTGCGCCATATCAGGGCAGCCGGGGTCCATCTCGAACTCGATGATTTCGGCACCGGCTATGCCTCGCTCAGCCATGTCAATCCCAACGAGATCGACCGGCTGAAGATCGACCGCCGCTTCGTCCAGAACATCCATGAGAATGGCGACAATTCGAAGATCGTGCGCGCCATCACCGAGTTGGCGCGCGGCCTTGGCATCTCGATCGTTGCCGAAGGTGCAGAAACCGAGGCCGAGCTCAATTCGCTGATGGCAATCGGCTGCGACCAGGTGCAGGGCTATTCCATCGCCTTCCCGATGCCGCAGGACAAGGCGCTGGAATGGCTGACGGCCCGCATGCCGAAGAAGGCCAGGCTGACGGTGCTGCAGGGAAGCCTGGCGTAGGCACTGCCCAAAGCGCGTCGCGCTCGAGCGGAGACATCGGACGCACTTTGTCTCTCTGTTTTCTCCATGTCGTTGCCCCAAAACCGCTGCGCACTTTTGGGCGACATGCACCGCACGCCTTGACAAGCCGTTGTGGACATGGCGGCCTGTCGTCATCGCAACCTGATAGTGCGGGTGATGACACCGTTTCGGATTGTCCTGGCGGCACTGTTGATTTTTGCGTTCCCTGCCCATGGAGCGGATCGCACAATCTATCTCACCTTTGACGATGGCCCGCTGAACGGCACCAGCAACATCCTCGACGTGCTGGAAGCCGAACAGGTTCCGGCGACCATGTTCATGGTCGGCATGCATGCGCAAGCAAGCGCCGCCAACAGGGCGCTCGTCCAGCGCGCCAAACAGCTTCCGCTGGTTACACTCGGCAACCACAGCTACAGCCACGCCAACAACCGCTACCAGCATTACTACGGCGACACCGAAGGCGTCGTCGCCGACATGATGCGGGCAAACGCGGTGCTCGGCCTGAAGCCGGTGGTGCACGCCCGCCTGCCGGGGCGCGACGTGTTCAGGCTGCCCTCGATGTCGAAGAACGACACTTCGCTTGGCCTGGCCCAGGAGGGCCGCGAGGAGCCCGACTATGAGTTTGTCGCAGCCTCGGGCTTCTATCTCTACGGCTGGGACCATGAATGGGTGCACAAGGACAGCGGCGAGCCGGTGCAGAGCGTCGACCATCTGGTCAGCGAGATCGATCACCTGTTCGGCTACGGCCGCTTCGTGAAGCCGCACAAGCTGATCCTGCTGATGCATGACGAGATGTTCCAGGACAGTTTCGACGGCAAGACCAAGCTGACCAACCTGATCACCGCACTGAAGCTGCGCCGCTACACCTTTGGCGCAATCCAGAGCTACGACGACTGAGCCTGCCCTAGCTTTCCACATTGGCCCGCAAGGCCGCCAGCACCTGTGCGAACTCCGCCAGCCGCTCGTCGGAAAGACCCACCCGCAGCCGCTTGTCGAAGACAAGAGCTGCCTTGCGCAATGTCTCGAACATCGCTTCTCCGGCATCGGTCAGTTCGACCAGGTGAACCCGGCGGTTGACGGGATCGCGGCGGCGCGTCAGCAGGCCCTGCGTCTCCATCGCGTTGAGATGGTGGGTCAGCGTCGCGCCCTGGATGCCGATCATGCCGGCGAGTTCGCGCTGGTTGGCAAGCTTGCTTGATTTGACCGAAAGCAGCGTGAGCCAGACAGGCAGCGTGCCGCCAGCCTCGACCAGGGCAGCGTCAAAAGCCTGGGCAACCAGCTTGGCGGTACGGCCGAGATTCATGCCGACTGGCGGGCGTTCAAAGGGCGTCATCACAAGACACTAGAACAAGGGAAAGGCCGATGGAACTGGCCGTGGTTTATACATTGACACCTAACCGTTAGATATCTAACTATATCATATTGACGCACGAAAGAGGAGAATCCGGTCATGCAGTACGTCTACATCGTCGTTATCGGCCTTCACGTCATGGCGGGCGTATTCTGGGCAGGCACGACGATCACGCTGGCGCGCGATCCCGATATCCGTGCCGAGCGCTTCATCCAGCCGCAAATGGGTGCGGCCGGCATGGTTTTCCTGACCGGAGCGCTGCTCTGGTATTTCTTCCACGGCGCCTATTTCGGCTCGATGGAAATGGTGCTGGCGCTTGGCATCCTGACCGCTTTCGCCGCCGCGGGCGTGCTCGGCGCCATGGTCAGGGCGCCCAGCCGGCGGCTTGCCGGCGCAAGTGCGGAAACCGAAACGCAACTGCGCGCCAGAATGGCGACGGGCGAGCGCATCGCCGCGCGGCTGCTGGTCGTCACTGTGCTCTGCATGGCCGTCGCCAGAATGGTCTGAGACGCAGCAAACTCACAGAATCGTACGTTGTCTGGCGACAAGCCAATGACGTGCGGGCGCGCGGCCTGACCGACGTACACGGGCTCTCGTACGCAGGGCCGACCGCGCGCCACCAACGATGCCGGGGCACTTTTCGGTCCGATGGTTCAGATCCTATTTAATGATCGGATTCGTCCGAAAACCGCTGCGCGCTTTTCGGTCCGGTGCTAATGAGCGGCAAATTCGAAGGAATGCTGCCCATGACCGTCACCAAGAACCTTACCCAGCTCGGCGCACACGTCGAGACCCCCCAGAGCCCCGATCAGGCGGTGCTGGAGACCGTGCCGTTTGCGCGCGGCGACGGCCCGCCCGCAATCGTGCGCTTCACCTGCCCGGAATTCACCTCGCTGTGCCCGGTCACCGGCCAGCCGGACTTCGCCCATATCGTCATCGACTACGCCCCCGATGCGCTGCTGGTGGAATCGAAGTCGCTGAAACTGTTCATGACCTCATTTCGCAACCACGGCGCCTTCCATGAAGAATGCACCGTCATGATCGGCCGCCGCATCGTGGCGGCAACCAAGCCGCTGTGGCTGCGCATCGGCGGCTACTGGTTCCCGCGCGGCGGCATTCCGATCGACGTGTTCTGGCAGACCGGCGCGCCGCCGGAAGGCGCCTGGTTGCCCGATACCGGAGTGGCGCCCTATCGCGGGCGCGGCTAATGCATGTCACCCAAAATTGACGCCGGTTTTGAGGCAACGGCAAATATAGGAACAAAGACTTAAAGCGCGTCGCCTGAATCCGTTTCAACAACGCGCTTTTGGTCTCCCGCTCATTCGCACTGATATTGGCTGAGCGCCCATTCGCCGGTCACCGACAACAGGTCCGATATCTTCCAGTCGCCGTCGACCTTGCTGAACTTCCATTCCAGCCGGTGCGGGTTGCCGGCGACAACGAAGGCGACAATGACCTTGGCCTTGTCGCCATTGATCGCTTCCAGCGTCTTCAGGCTCTTGTCGATCTCGGCTTTGTCATAGTTCGCGTTGTCGAGCGCCATGTTGGGGTCGAGGCATTCGCCCTGTCCCGATTTGCGCAAGGCGTCGCTCTTGTCGAGAACGGTTTTCGCCGGATCGATGAAATGGCTGCGCTGCGCCGGATCGAGTTCGAGCCCGACCTGATCGTAAAATGGCCGCACCACCGCCGTCGGCGATCCCGGCTGGATGGGTGCGGCGGGCTCGCTGGGCGGCCATGCCACTGGTGGCGTTGCGGGTTCCACCGCACCGCCGGGCGCATTTGCAGCTGGCGCCCCGCTGTCGCCCGGGGCGCTGTCAGCCGGCGCGCTTGCCGGCGGCGCACCGAAYAGCCCTTGCGCGGCGGCGCCGCTCGGACCCGCTGCCAGCAGGCACATGGCCGACAGTGCCAGGATCCGGCGACGGACCATCGCCTTCACTCCGGCGTCTGGCCGGCCACGCATTCCAGCGCGCTGAGCTTCCAGTCGCTGGTCTTGGAGGCAATGTCCGATATCTTCCACTTGCCCTCGATCTTCTTGAGCGACCAGACCATGTCACGCTTGGAGTCATCGCCTTCCGCAAAGAGGCTGAAGGACGCTGTAACCTCGGCGGTGTCACCATCCAGCTTCTCGGACAGTTTCAGCGTTTTCGAGACAGTCTTCTGATCGAAGTCCTGCGCGTCCAGACCGGGATCGAAATCGATGCAGGCGACCTCGTCAGGGTTCTTTTTCGTTGCCTGGTCGTTCAGGTTGAACAAGTTCGTCACCGGCTCGGTAAACCGATCCCGGTATTGCTCGTCAGCCTCGAATTTGACCGCCGGCACATAGAAGAACTTCACCGCATCGGACGCTGGTCCGGCGAAGGCAGCCGCGGGCAAGGCTATCGAAAGGGCGGCAACGAGCACTGTCAGTCGCATGCAGGATCTCCGGCTTTTGATGGCTTGACGCTATCAATACCACACATCCTGCATATCGACTTTTTTGCGGCTGATGAAGTCCTGGAGCGCCAGCCCCCAGGCGCCCCGCGAGACATTCCGGAGGTTCGCAAAAGCACTTCCGCGGTTAGCTGCCGACGATACTGGCAGATACAATCGCCGCGAACATCAGAGGATCCTCAGCCTCCGAAAGTCGCGACAGGCGCTTTGAGCCGGGAGCGCTCAGGCTTGACACCGAGCCCTGGCATCTGCGGGACGCGTATATGCCCGTTTTCGATGACGACGGGGTTTACCGGGTCGGTATGCCCTTCGATGTATTCCTGCGCGATCCAGGCGCCCTCAAAACGGCTCGGCTCGACGGTAGCGGCGAGGTGCACGCAGGCCGCGGCGATGACGTCCCCACCCCAGGCATCGTCGCAGCTGTGCGGGAGCGATCGTATCGCACACAGGTCGCGGACCGTGACCATCTTGGTAAGGCCACCAAGGCGGGTGACCTTCAATCCGAATCCGTCCGCGATACCTGAAGAAACTGCCCGCAGGACGGCATTCAAATCCTCGGTATTCTCATCAAGGTAGACCGGATGGGTCACGCGTCCCTTGAGACTCGCGACTTCCTCCATTGTGTTGCAAGGCTGTTCGAACACGAACGGGATTGCCTGGCAAAGCCGATCGATGTGCAACGCCGCCGCGGCGGTGAGGCCACGATTGGCGTCGACGGCTATCCGGGCCTTGAAGCCAACCACTTCCCATACCTTGTGCACGGTGGCGACGTCTTGCTCGAGATCCTGTCCGCCTATCTTGATCTGAAGTCGTGGGTATCCGGCCTTGACCTTGTCGACGGCAATACGCGCCGTCTCGTCCGGTGCACCGACAATAGTCGAGTAGTAAGACGGTACACGATCGGTGAGCGCCCCGCCCAGAAGTGTTGAAACCGGAACACCCAGCCGCAGGCCGGCGAGGTCGAGGAGGGCTATGTCCAAGGCCGCCTTGGCATAGTTGTGACCGTTCAACCGCTCGTCCATTCTTTTCGCGAGGCGGCGCATGGACGCAGTGTCCTCACCAATGAGTCCAGGCGCTATTTCGGCAATTGCCGCTCTCGCACCCAGGGCATGTTGGGGCTGATAAACAGGGCCGACCGGGCACGTCTCACCCCAGCCTGACAGTCCGTCTTCGGTGGTCACTTCAACGAGTGTGCTATCCAGATTCTGCACGGTATCGCTAGCCATCCGGTAGGCGCCGCCTTTGACAGGCAGAAGGACCTGATAGACTTTGATCGACTCGATGCGCATACGGACCTCAGCCCCCTTCGTGCCAAGCGATTCAGGCCATCTTGCCATCCGGGTGCATGGCGGCGTTCTCGGTCACAAACATGGATCGAACTGTTGTGCTCAAGTCCGCACGTTGTGCTTGCGCTTCATGAAGTCCTTGGCGGTCTCGACCGCCACTGCGGCGTCGCGGCAATAGGCGTCGGCGCCGACGGCTTTGCCGAATTCCTCGTTCAGCGGCGCACCGCCGACCAGCACGACATAATCGTCGCGGATGCCCTTTTCCTTCATCGTGTCGATGACGACCTTCATGTAGGGCATGGTCGTGGTCAGCAGTGCCGACATGCCGATGATGTCGGGCTGGTGCTGCTCGATCGCGTCGAGATATTTTTCGACCGCATTGTTGATGCCGAGGTCGATGACGTCGAAGCCGGCACCTTCCATCATCATGCCGACGAGGTTCTTGCCGATGTCGTGGATGTCGCCCTTGACGGTGCCGATGACCATCTTGCCCTGCTTCGGCGCGCCGGTGGCGGCAAGCAGCGGACGCAGGATGAACATGCCGGCCTTCATCGCRTTGGCCGACAACAGCACTTCGGGAACGAACAGGATGCCGTCGCGAAAATCCTCGCCGACGATGCGCATGCCTTCGACCAGCGCCTCGGTCAGCACCTTGTAGGGCGCCCAGCCGCGCTCGAGCAGGATGTTGGTGCCTTCCTCGATCTCTTCCTTCAGCCCGTCATAGAGATCGTCGTGCATCTGCTGCACCAACTCGTCGTCGGAAAGTTCGGAAAGGATGATCTCGTCGTCGGACATTTGTATCGAGCTCCTGCCGGCATCGCGACTGCGTCGCAAGGCACACAATATTCGCGTTCATACCTAACCCGCTGGGGGCATGTATCCATAGCTGATTTGCGACTTCCCGCAAAAGGAAAGCGACCGTAACTCTCTTGGAATTCTTGTCGATTTTGCGACAGCCGTTGGCGCTGGCGGGCCGTTTCGAATAGGGTGCTTGGCTACGATCCGGCAAGAAGCGGCGATACGCTGCCGCAATGGATTCCGGACAAGAACAAATTCAGGGAAGAGCGATCATGAGCGAACACGCGGCAGTCGATCAGGAAGCGTCAAACGCGCGACGCGGGCGCGGCGCCAGCGGCGGAGCGGCTGCCCGGCGTGCAGCCCGTTCGGGCGGCGGCCCCGGCACCCAGCTCACCTATATCAAGCGCAAGATCAACGTCTATGAGGTGCTGGACGAGGAAGGCCTGGCGCTGATCGAGAAGAACACCGACACGGTGCTCGAGGAGATCGGCATCATCTTCCGCGACGACGCGGAAGCGCTGCAGCTGTGGAAAGAAGCCGGCGCCGACGTCAAGGGCGAACGCGTGCACTTTCCCAAAGGGCTCTGCCGCTCGCTGCTGAAGACCGCGCCGTCCGTCTACACCCAGCACGCCCGCAATTCCGAACGCTCGGTGCAGATCGGCGGCAACGCCACTGTCTTTGCGCCGGTCTATGGCCCGCCCTTCGTGCGCGATCTCGACGGCGTCAGGCGCTATGCGACCATCGAGGATTTCCGGAATTTCGTGAAGCTCGCCTACATGGCGCCGTCGATCCACCATTCGGGCGGCACCGTGTGCGAACCGGTCGATGTGCCGGTCAACAAGCGCCATCTCGACATGATCTACAGCCACATCAAATATTCGGACAAGCCGTTCATGGGCTCGGTGACAGCGCCCGAGCGCGCCGAGGACACCGTCGCCATGGCCAAGATCGTGTTCGGCGACGACTTCGTCGAAAACAACACGGTGCTGACCAGCCTGATCAACGCCAACTCGCCGATGGTGTTCGACGAGACCATGCTCGGCGCGCTGAAAGTCTATTCGCGCCACAACCAGGCCTGCATCGTCACGCCGTTCATTCTCGCCGGTGCGATGAGCCCGGTGACGGTCGCCGGGACGCTGACGCAGGTTTTGGCCGAGGTGCTGGCCGGCGCGTCGTTCACCCAGTTGATCCGGCCGGGCGCGCCGGTGCTGTTCGGCACTTTCGCCTCGTCAATCTCCATGCAATCGGGCGCGCCGACCTTCGGCACGCCCGAGCCGTCGCTGGTGTCCTATGGCGCCGCACAGCTCGCACGTCGCCTCGGCCTGCCGTTCCGCACCGGCGGCTCGCTTTGCGCATCCAAGGTTCCGGACGCTCAGGCGGCCTATGAAAGCGCCAACACGCTGAACTCGACCATCCTGGCCGGCACCAACTTCGTGCTGCACTCGGCCGGCTGGCTCGAGGGCGGGCTCGCCTCCTGCTACGAAAAATTCATGATGGACATCGACCAGCTCGGCATGACGCAGAAGTTCTCCGAGGGCGTCGATCTGTCGGAAAACGGTCAGGCGATGGATGCCATCCGACAGGTCGGACCGGGCAGCCACTATCTCGGCTGCGACCACACCCAGGCCAATTTCCAGACCGCCTTCTATCGCTCCAACATCGCCGACAACAATTCCTACGAACAGTGGCTGGCCGAGGGCGAGAAGACCGCGCCGCAGCGCGCCAACGAGCTCGCCCGCCGCTGGCTGGAAAGCTATGAGGCACCATACCTCGATCCGAGCACCGACGAAGCCTTGAAGGACTTCATCGCCAAGAAGAAGGGGTCGATGCCCGACGCCTTCACTTGAAAGGAGCCCGAGTCAGGCGGGGCTAAAGTCGCCAACATCATTCACAAGGAAGTCTGGCGGAGCGCATTCTCCGATCCGGTCAAGAAGGAATGATTGCGCCTGCCGGCAGCGTTGACCGTATCGCTTCGGCACTTCTCGCCAACGGCCTTGTTCTGCGTGGCGGCTTCAATTTTGTGCCGGGCGATGTACCGCCACCGGGCCAGTCGGGCGCTTCCGCCAAGTCCGTCCTGCTGGTGGGGCAGGCGGGTGCTGCGTCCTGGCCGCATTTCCTGCGCTGGCGGGAAAAGCAATCGCGGACCATCGCCAATCCGCTCGACACCTGGTCGCGTGAAGTGATCGGGGCGGTGGCAGAGGTATTCGGGGCGAGGGCCATTTCACCGTCCGACAAGCCCTATCTGCCCTTTCAGCAATGGGCGATGCGGGCGGAGGGGCTGAAGCCGTCACCGCTCGGCATCCTCATGCATCCGCAATATGGGCTGTGGCACGCCTATCGTGGTGCGCTGCTGTTCGAGCAAGAACTTCCTCTCCAAGCCGTTGAGACGCCGCTCCACCTTTGCGATGCATGTGTGGAAAAACCTTGCCTGAAATCCTGTCCGGTCGACGCTTATTCCGAACAAGGTTTCGCCTACCAATCCTGTCTGGCGCATGTGCGGGGAGCAAATGGCGGACCGTGCCGAAGCGGCGGCTGCCTCGACCGTAACGCCTGTCCGTACGGCACGGCCTATCGCTATCCATCGGAGATCCAGGCTTTTCATATGGCGGCATTCGCCGGTCTGTAGTCGCCACGCCATCCTGCACGAAATGTTGACTGCCGGGTTCAGGGAACGCCTTGTTCTGGCGGCTCACGCGGATATGTATCGCGCATCTAATGAACGGAGCAGGCGATGACGAAACAAGACCTTCAGATCAAGACCAGGGATGGCGTTGCCAGGGCAGGACTTTTCCGCGCTGCAAACACGTCCCCGGCCAAGGCCGGCATCATCCTGTATATGGATGCGTTCGGGCCGCGCGCTGCGCTCGATGGGATGGCGGAACGGTTGGCGGGCGAAGGCTATGCGGTGTTGGTGCCGGACCTGTTCTACCGCAATGCGCCCTACGGGCCGTTCGACGCCAAGACCGCCTTTGCCGAGGAAAAGACCAAGACAGTGCTGATGGCGCTGGTCACCGGCACCACGCAAGAGATGACCATCAGCGACAGTGGTGCATTCGTCGATGCGCTGGCTGCCGAGGGTGTTACCGGACCGATCGGGACGGTGGGCTATTGCATGGGCGGCGCACGGGCATTGAACGCCGCTGCAACCTATCCCGAGCAGATAAGGGCGGCGGCCAGTTTCCATGGCGGCAATCTGGCCAGCGATGCCGCCGACAGCCCGCATCGCAAGGCTGCCTCGATCAAGGCGCGTGTCTATGTCGGCACGTCCGGTGTCGACAGAAGTTTCCCGCCTGAGCAGTCGGCACGACTTGCCGAGGCGCTGCGAGTTGCGGAAGTCGACCATGTGATCGAGAACTATGTCGGCATGGCGCATGGCTGGTGCGTGCCGGATCATAGCGTCTTCGATGCGATCGGCGCCGAGCGCCATTGGAAGCGGTTGACGACGCTTTTTGCCGAAACGCTGATCTAAAACGGACCGGGACGTTGCCTGCGGTCGCACCGAACGGGTAGAGACTTGCACGATTGGCGCCGCCTGCTGAACGGCGCCGTCAGCGGGAACGATTTGGCCTGATGCAATCCTATGATGTCGTGATCATCGGCGCGGGCGCCGCCGGAATGATGTGCGCCGTGGAGACGGCCAAGCGCGACCGTTCGGTGCTGATCCTCGATCACGCGGCGATGCCCGGCGAAAAGATCCGCATCTCCGGCGGAGGCCGGTGCAATTTCACCAACATCCATGCCAGCCCGAAGAACTTTCTCTCGGGCAATCCGCATTTCTGCATCTCGGCGCTCAGCCGCTACACGCAGCGCGATTTCATCGCGCTCRTCGAGCGCCACCGCATTGCCTATCACGAAAAGACGCTGGGGCAGTTGTTCTGCGACGGCTCCGCACGCCAGATCATCGACATGATGGTCGCGGAAATGCGGAGCAGGGGCGTGGAACTGGCACTGTCGGCCAACGTCGGTGATGTCCGCAGAACCGTGGAAGGATTTGTGCTTACCCTCTCCACCGGTACGGTCGCATGCCAGTCCCTGGTCGTGGCGTGTGGCGGCAAGTCGATTCCCAAGATGGGGGCGACCGGCTTCGGCTACGAGCTTGCCGAACGGTTTGGCCTTGCCATTGTCGAAACGCGGCCGGCGCTGGTGCCGCTGACCTTCGACGCAAAAACGCTCGAGCGGCTGGCGCCCCTGGCCGGCAATGCCGTCGAAGCGGAAGTCGCCTGTGGCAAGACACGGTTTTCCGAAGCGATGCTGTTCACGCATCGCGGCGTCAGCGGACCGTCCATCCTGCAGATATCGTCCTATTGGCGCGAGGGAGACGAAATCCGCATCGCCATGCTGCCGGGGGCCGACGTGGCGGACCTCATTCGCACTGCCAAGCGCGGCAACGGACGGCAAGCCGTGCAGACCGTGCTGGCAAATCATCTGCCGAAGAGGCTTGCGCAGTCGATCGCCGAGCGCACCGGGATCGACAGCAACCTCGCCGATCTTTCGGATGCTGAGATCAAAACGATCGCCGCGGCGGTCAATGACTGGCGCATCAAGCCGGCCGGTTCGGAGGGCTACCGTACCGCCGAAGTGACGCTGGGTGGGGTGGACACCAACGGACTCGACCAGAAGACGATGCAGGCGAAATCTGTCCCAGGCCTGTTCTTCATCGGCGAAGTCGTCGATGTCACAGGCTGGCTGGGCGGTTATAATTTCCAGTGGGCGTGGTCGTCCGGCTGGGTTGCGGGGCAGGCGGCCTAAAGCACCAAAAATGGCGACGATGCTACTTCCGTGCCTTCGCCAGCGCTTTCTTCTGCTTTTTAGCCTGGTTGTAATCGATGGCGGCCCGGACGAGGTCTTTCAGTGCGCGCTCATCGAGCTCATCGCCCTCGAAAAGATCGATCGCACGCCACACCTTGCCGTCCAAACCCGCGTTGAAGAGCTTGCCGGGATCCGGGAGGCCGGCGCCGTGGGAAAAGGTCAGTTTCACTTTGTCCTTGTGGGCGTTGCCGACGGCGATCATTCCGTCGCGGGACCACACTGGGCTTCCCATCCACTTCCACTCCTCGATGATCTCGCCATCGACTTCAAGAATGGTCCTGCGGACGCTGGCGAGCGTCTTGCCACGCCAGTCCGCGAGGCCCGCGATCAGCAGGTCGATCTGTTGGGATGGAGTCATCGGGTGCCTTTCTCCGCCACGACGCGTTTTATTGCCGCGCTTTACCAGCGCGCCAACTGGGTGATCTGAACGAGGTTGCCGCAGGTGTCGTTCAACTGGGCGATGGTCGAGCCGGTCACCTCGGTCGGCGGCATGGTGAACTCGCCGCCGCTCGCCATGATGCGTTCGTAGTCACCCTTGACGTCATCGGTGAAGAACATGACGGCTGGCTGGCCTTGCTTGAAGATGGCTTGCTGATAGGCCTTGGCGGCCGGGTTGTCGTTGAGCGCGAGTTGCAGCTCGGTTCCATCGGGCTCTTCGGTCGAAGCCACGGTCAGCCAGCGATAGGGTCCATTGCTGAAGTCGGCCTTCTTGGTGAGGCCGAGCACTTCAGTATAGAAGCGCAGGGCGTTTTCCTGGTCGTCCACATAGACGCTGGTCAGCTTGATCTTCATCGCTATTTCTCCTCTGTCCGCCCTGTCGAAATGGCGTGGTTTGAATTGTGCTGGCAGGCTTCGATCAGTCCGCTGCCGCGGCTAGGGGATCCAGCCGGGCAGGGCGGCGGCCTGCTTCATCCAGTCCGCGATCTGCGCCTCGTCGAGCTCGTCGCCTTCGTGGATGTCGATCCAACGCGCGTCCTTGCTTTTCGTTGTGCCGCCGGGCGGGACCGGTCGCAACGACATGCCGCTGAAGAAGGTCACCTTCACATAGTGGGTCAGGACACGGAACGTCACGAACCAGCCTTGGCCCTCGATGCCGTAGAACGGCGAATTCCATCTCACGGCTTTGCGGACATCAGGCACATTGCGCACGATGAGTGCATCGAGGCGCTCGCCGAGGCCGCGTTTCCAGCCCGGCATTGCAGCGATATAGGCCTGCACCGGCGCGTCGCCGTCCCCCTTCGCGATTTGCGGGTTGCCGCCCGACAGCAGAACCGGTGCGGCCTTGGCCGCGACCTTGGTCGATTGCCCCTCCGTCTTGGCCATTCTGCCCATTCCTATGCGCCTGCGCGTTCCCTGCCGCTTCCCTTGGCGGCATACGGCAGCACGAACATGTACAAGCCACTGAACAGCAGCAAGAAGAGCGGCAAGAGCGGCGAGTAGACGATCCAGGCAGGCGGCTGCCCCAATGTCATGGCAACGAAGTTGGCGATGACGGTCAGCGTAAAGATGATCGACAGCCAGCGATGAATTTGCCGAATCCACTTGTTCCAATCCAATGAGACCTCCCGTTAAAAACGAACCGAAGCGGACCCAGTGATCCGCTCGGCGGGTTTCAATCCATTCGCGCCAGGACCTCAGCCAGGTTCGCAAAGTACTGCCGCCACCCACTCGTCGCACCCCGGTATGCCTGCTCCTGATCCGGCCGGAAGCCGGACTGCTCCATGCGCAATCTAGTGCCCGTGCTGGTCGGCATGAGAGTCCATGTGACGACACTCTCGAGGCCATAGGCCTGCCAGGTGTAGGACAGCGTCTTGTTCGGCTCGATTGCGGTTACCTGACAGTCAACGACGATGCTCACGTCAGGCTGCGGGTCCTTTCGCAGATTGAAACGATGACCCGCGACTGGCTTGAAATCATTCTTCATCAGCCACTCCTCGATCAAATGCGGTTGGGTGAGCGCGCGCCAGATCTTTTCCGGGGGATGAGGTATCTCTCGTTCGACAACGACGGAGCGCGTTTCGGTCGCAATGTTGGTCATTGGTCCATTCTATTGAGCAGATTTTCGAGGTCGTCGAACCGACTCTGCCAGAATGCGTTCATCTGGTTCGTCCAGTCTGTCAGCGGTGCAAGTGCGCCGAGTTGGGCGCTGTAATGGGTCTGCCGTCCCTCATGGCGGTCGCGCACTAGCCCGGCATGCCTCAGCACGCCGAGATGCTTTGATACGGCTGGTTGCGAGACCCCGGACTGAGCCGTCAGAGCGCCGACCGTCTGCTCGCCTTCCCGGCACAGGCGCTCGAAGATTGCCCGACGCGTCGGATCGGAGAGCGTTCTGAAAAGGACATCGTGAGCATTCGTCATGGGAATCGATAACTCGGCGGCTATTGATCGACGTATAACTGCAGAGATATGTATCTGTCAAGCATGGCCGCGATGGCCACGATCTGCCCGCTTCCAAAAAAATCTTTCCATTGCCCCAAGGAATCGCCATTAGCCTTCGTCCAACAGGCAAATGATGGCGATGATGCTGGATGAGAGCGAAGCCTCCGACGCCGAACTGATCGGGCGGGCGAAGGGCGGAGACAGGGGGGCCTTCAGCAAATTGCTGGAAAGGCACTATGACTTCGTCTATCGCGCCGCCTATCGCTGGTGCGGCAAGAAGGCAGATGCCGAAGACATCGCCCAGGAAGTCTGCGTCCGGCTCGGCCGGGCTATCCGCGACTATCGCGGCGGCGGCGCCTTCACGACATGGCTCTACTCCGTGACCCTGAACGCCGCGCGTGACATGATGCGCAAGTCCGCTCGCGATATGGCAAAGACGGAGGCCTACGGCGTTCACGCGCTGATCTCGGGCGAGGCTTCGGCCGAACCGGAAGACCCGGCCGAGGCCTTGTGGGCGGCGGTAAGGCAGTTGCCGGACAAGCAGCGCGACGCCGTGCTGCTGGTCTATGGCGAGGGCTTGAGCCATGCGGCTGCCGCCGAGGCGATGGCGATCTCGGAGGCGACGGTTTCCTGGCACATCCATGAAGCGAAGAAACGGCTGAAGACGCTGATGCGCTCGGCCGGGGAAGTGTGACCATGGTCGACGACAACGAACTCAACAGACTGCGCGACATCGCGGCGCCGGCGCCGGGCGAGAGCGCGAAGGCTCGTGCCTTCGAAGCCGCCATGCGCGCCTATGACCAGGAAAATATTTCGACCGTGACCCAAGGATCGGTAGGCGGGCTTCGTCTCACAGAGCGAGCACAAAAGCTCTGGAGCGAGATCATGCAAAAGAAACTCATTGCCGCGCCGGCTCTTGCCGGGCTCGTCGCCCTGCCGATCGCCGGATACGCCACCTTCCACATGCTGAGGGAACAGCCGCCGAAATTCGGCGGCGACGAGAAGATCACCGAAACGCTGGCCGACAAGCCTGTGACGGTGAAGCAGACGACCAACGAGCTCAAGCCGGCCCGCACCGAACTGGAGAAAGACAAGAAGGCCGACGCGGATGTGGAAAGCCGCGACGCCACCGATGCGCTTGTCGCGCCGGCCTCGCCGCCGAAATCCGAATCGACCCTCGCTATCGGCGGCGCACAGAAGGAGGCGGCGACGGGCGCTCCCCGACAGGATGCTACTGGCGCCGGAAGTGTGGCAATGAATAGTGCACCCCCGGCACCGGCCCCGACAGGTGAATTTGCGCTGGATGGCACTGTAAGCGCCCCCAGCAAGTCGCGGAGTCTCGCGCCGGCCGAGTCCAAGCTGATGGCGCAGCAGCCAGCCATGGCTCCGGCCGACCAGGTTCAGCCGCAAGAGCAAAACCGCGACCGCATCGAGGATTTCAAGACCAATCCGGTGCATGCCGCGCTGGAGGATCCGGTCTCGACCTTTTCGATCGATGTCGACACGGCTTCCTATTCCTTCGTGCGGCGTTCGCTGAAGGAAGGGTTCGTGCCGCAGGCCGATACGGTCCGCGTCGAGGAGATGATCAACTACTTCCCTTATGACTGGAAGGGCCCGGACTCCGCCACGACGCCGTTCAACTCGACGGTCAGCGTCATGCCGACACCGTGGAACACGCACACCAAGCTGATGCATGTCGCCATCAAGGGTTTTGACGTCAAGCCGACCGAGCAGCCGAAAGCCAACCTTGTCTTCCTGATCGACGTGTCGGGCTCGATGGACGAACCGGACAAGCTGCCGCTGCTCAAGTCGGCTTTCCGGCTTCTGGTCGGCAAATTGAAGGCAGACGACACGATCTCGATCGTGACCTATGCCGGTGAGGCCGGCACCGTGCTGATGCCGACAAAAGTTGCCGAGAAGGACAAGATCCTCAATGCCATCGACAATCTGCAGCCCGGCGGCTCGACGGCTGGCGAGGCGGGCATCAAGGAAGCCTACAGACTTGCCCAGCAATCCTTCGTCAAGGACGGCGTCAACCGGGTGATGCTCGCCACCGATGGCGACTTCAACGTTGGCCAGACTGATGACGACGACCTGAAGCGGTTGATCGAGAGCGAGCGCAAGACCGGTGTCTTCCTGTCGGTGTTCGGCTTTGGCCGCGGCAATCTGAACGACCAGATGATGCAGACCATCGCCCAGAACGGCAACGGCACAGCCGCCTATATCGACACGCTCGCCGAGGCGGAGAAGGTGCTGGTCGAGGATGCCTCCTCGACGCTGTTCACCATCGCCAAGGATGTGAAGATCCAGGTCGAGTTCAACCCGAATAAGGTCTCGGAATATCGGCTGATCGGGTACGAGACCCGGGCGCTCAACCGCGAGGATTTCAACAATGACCGCGTCGATGCCGGCGATATCGGTTCGGGTCATTCGGTCACCGCGATCTACGAGATCACGCCGAAGGGCAGCGGTGGCGAGCAGATCGATCCGCTGCGCTACGGCCAGGCGTCGGTGGACAATGGCGGTGTCGCCAATGCGGGCGAATACGCCTTCGTCAAGATCCGCTACAAGCTCCCCAACGAGGACGTCTCGAAGCTGATCACCACCCCGGTGACTTCGGCTAACGAGGTGGCATCGTTCGACGAGGCCGGCACCGACCAGCGCTTCTCCGTAGCCGTCGCGGCCTTCGGCCAGAAGCTGCGCGACGAGGATGCAACCGCGAAGTTTGGTTACGACAAGATCATGGAGATTGCCACTGCCGCTCGAGGATCCGACCCGTTTGGGTACAGGTCCGAGTTCCTCTCGCTTGTGCGCCTTGCCTCGGCGCTGGGCGGAAATCGGTAGTGGTGATGACGGCCGGTTTCTTTCAGATGGGATCGTTCTGATACGGGAAACCGACCCACGGGCGGGTGAGGCAGGCCGGCGAGGGATTCATTCCTTGCCGGCCTTTTTTTGCGGATTGTTAAATTGCGTTGGATTTCCGGTAGATGATCGCAATTTCCTCTTGTTACGCAGAGGCTAATGTTTGGGCTTGAGGGAGCCGGAATTGCTGATCAGGACTGTTGCGAACTCGATAACCCGAGATATGCCGGCACAAGGATCGGCAGCGTCCACGCCATCGGCGGAATCCAGACGCATCAGCGACGATGTGGCCCAAGCGCGTCACACCGCCATCTCTGCGCTGAACAATGATCGTTTTCGCGTCATGCTGGAGCAGATCTCCGACCCCACTGCATCGGGCGCACTGATGACGATGCGCGGCGATACGGCCGCCGGCACCGGTACCGATTTCAAGTCGGCGCAGTCGAGCTACGCCGACAACAGCGAATAGTCGGAAACGATAAGGTCAGGCCCGGCTGCGGCGACGCTCGCGGCGGGCTTCGCTGGTTTCGACGGTGTTTTCCGTCGCCACCTTGTTGCGCATCGGACCGATGCGCTCGACAATCGCGCCAACGGTCGGACGATCCGCCTTGGTGTGCGCGTCGAGTGCCTTGCGCATGGCGGCAAGGTGCTGAAACGACGTGCCGCAGCAGCCGCCGACGATTTTCGCACCGGCATCGACGGCAAGCCTGACATAGTCGGCCATCAGTTCCGGCGTGCCGGAATAATGAATCTCGGTGCCGCGGAATTCGGGAATGCCGCAATTGCCCTTGACGATCACAGTCGCCTCCGGCTTCGCCTCGGTCATGTCGAGCAGCGATGCCAGGATGTCGGAGGCGCCAACGCCGCAATTGGCACCGACGCCGAGCGGCGCTTGCGACAAGCCGTCGACGACGCCGTGGATGTCCTTCGGCAGCAGGCCCATCATGGTGCGGCCGGCGGTGTCGAAGGACCCGGTGTAGGTGTAGGGCAGGCCGACGCGGATGGCGGCTTCGGCAGCGGCGCGGATCTCGTCGGGAGCCGACATGGTCTCGATCCAGGCGACTTCGGCGCCACCGGCCTTGAGACCCTCGATCTGTTCGGCAAAGGCATCGACGGCCTCGTCATAGGTCATGGCGCCAAGCGGCACCAGCAATTCACCGGTCGGGCCGACCGAGCCGGCGACGATCACCTTGCGGCCGGCCTTGTCGGCGACGGCACGGGCAATCTCGGCGGCGCGCTTGTTCAGCGCGTGCACGCGGTCCTGCGCATGGTGCAGCTTCAGCCGGTGACGGGTGCCGCCGAAGGAATTGGTGAGGATGATGTCGGCGCCCGCATCGACGAAATTCTGGTGCAGGCTGCTGATGGTTTCGGGCGCTGTCTCGTTCAGCAGCTCCGGCGCTTCGCCAGCCTCCAGCCCCATGGCGAACAAATTGGTGCCAGTGGCGCCATCGGCCAGCAGCACGCCCTTTTCGGCCAGCAGGGCATCGATCGGGTTGGTCGTCGTCATCGGATTGGCTTTCATGTTTCGAAATTCGGATAAGGATATAAAGAAGTCTTTATGTGTAGTCAATGATATTGCGGCGATTGACTGGCCATGTCGACGGCCGGGCGTTGGGTTGAATGGCCCACGATTGCCGTCGATCAGGCAGAGCTTGATGCGAAGGACATGTCAGCCAGATTGCGCGCGAAGGCGGCGGCTTCGTGCGGGTTGACGTCGGCGGCACGGATCAGATTGTCGAAATGCTGGGTCAAGGCCTGGACCGGCTGGGTGGCGTTCAGCACCACATACATGTCGCCGACATAGATAGCCGCCCGATAGGGGCCGAAGATGGTGAGGGGAATGGAATAGCGCATGCGGCCGTCATATAGAAACAAGCGGAAGGTCGGGTAGAGATCGTCAAGCAGCGTTGCCATATGGGCGAGTTGCTGTCGGCGGTCGGCCTCCGGAAAACGGTCCCAAACGCCCAGGCCGCGGGCAAAGATCTCCAGCGTATGGCGCGGCATGCAGACTTCCATGTCGGTTTCCGGCCGCCGGTTGTAATCGATGCGGTATTGGGTTTCGTTGGCTTGCGTCAGACGGCTCCTGTTGGTGATGTTGGCTTCATAGTCGACGAGGGCGTGTGTTCGCAGAAGATCGGGGATGCCGGCCGGCACATAGCGGATCTTGGTACCGGCCGCCTCGGCGAACCACTTTGCCAGCAGCGTGCGGTCGAAGCCGTCGCGCGCTTCCTCGATCTCCAGGCTCTCGCGGATCTCGCCGGTGACACCCTCGTCCTGGCTGAGGCCAAGCAGCCAGTCCAGCGACACTTTGAACTCGGCAGCGATATTGAGCAGGGTTTCCGCCCGGGGCAGGCGTGTCGAGGCGCCGGACAGCAGTTGCGACAGGGCCGACCGATCGATGCCGACCGCGGTCGCGAAAGATGACTGGTTGAGATCGGACCGTGTCAGGAGCAGCTTCAGACGCTCCCGAAAGATTGCTGACAGATCTCGTTTGTCCATCACTTGGCTCCGCGAATCAGGAGGAAAAATTTGCGCCAAGGCTGCCGAATGGACGCCTCAGGCGTAAATGAATCCCCAATATCGTTTACAATGTGTAACATGTGCTGTCAAAAATGCGCAATCGCAACATTTTGTACACTTTGTCTCGTTGAGTGGAATCGCTTCTCCTGACACAATGATGTCAGGAACCAGTTGGGGTTCCGGCGACTGAGGGACAGTGGTCGATAGCATGACTAGCATGAGCATCAGACAGCGTAGCGTACCGGCCATCGAATGGCCGACCGTGGTTCTCGCATTCTTCTGCTACGCAACATGGTTCGCCACCGGCTTCCTGCTCTGGCCATCCTACCCGATCTCTGCGCTCGCCGTCCTGGCCTTCTCCGCCGCATTGCAATCGTCGATCATGCACGAAGTGCTGCACGGTCATCCAACGCGCAATGCGCGGATCAATGAGGCCTTCGTCTTCCTGCCGATCGGTCTCGTCTGGCCGTTCCGCCGCTTCAAGACCATTCATCTGCGCCATCATGCCGACGAGCGGCTGACCGATCCGCTGGACGATCCCGAGAGCTACTACCAGGCGCTCTGGCAGCATGACGACTTGCCGCCGACGATGAAATTCCTGCTCAAGATCAACAACACCATGGCTGGCCGCTTCGTGCTCGGCCCCTGGCTGTCCTGCGTCGGCTTCTTCATCGACGACGCCAAGCACATGATCGCCGGCGACAAGGCGATCCGCAAGGCGTGGCTGCTGCATGCGACAGGCCTCGCCATCGTGATGCCCATCGTGCAGTTCGGCTTCGGCATCCCGCTGTGGCTCTACATCCTGGTGCCGGTCTGGCTCGGCCAGTCGCTGATCTCGATCCGCACCTTCGCCGAGCATCAATGGTCCGAACACCCGGAGGGCCGCACGGTGATCGTCGAGCGCTCGCCACTGTCGTTCCTGTTCCTCAACAACAATCTGCATTTCGTCCACCACAAGAGCCCGACCGTGGCGTGGTACCGGCTGCCGAAGCTGTTTCGCGACCGTCGCGACGAATGGTTGCGGATGAACAATGGCTATGCCTATCCGAACTATTTCGCGCTGATCAAAGCCTATGCCTTCAAGGCGAAGGAGCCGATCGTGCATCCGGTGCTGCGGCGCGCGCCGGAGCCAGGCAGGGCGTTCAAACCTCGCATCAGGGCGCGCAACATAAATGGGCTCGGCTCCGCGCCGGTTCCCGCCGAGCCGCCCAAGGAATGAGTTTTGCGGCGAGTGGGTAATGCCTGCTAGACTGGCTGCGGTCGGTCCCCTTCAATCCCAGATACAACGGTCAGATTCCGGCATGAGCGAATTGGTTGCGGCGTTGCCGATGTATGACTGGCCCGAAGCGCGCGACGAGGTCGACGCCCAATGGGCGCGCTTGCGCGACGCCTTCCGGCGGAGGGGTATCGACGCGCCGCAAACGATCGTGCGCCGCAATGGCGACCTGCCGCCGGTGCCGGGTGGCATTCATGATGCCCTGGGAAAACTGATCGCGCCAGACCCGGCGACATTGCCGCCGGACGAACTCGACTTTCACAAGCTTTGGCTGCATCCGGCGCTGCTGTTTGCGCAGACCTGCTGGGGGCCAATGGAACTCGGCCTGTCCAAACACGTTCAGGTGGTCGGCCAGCCGAGCTACGACGCCTGTGAAGGCGGGCAGGGCGAGCTCTATTCGAGCGCGCTGGTGATGAGGGCGGGCGAGGGGCTGGAGGTTCGATCGCCTGCGGACGGCCGCGCACTCGTCCCGCGCGATCTGATCCGTGGCAAGCGCTTCACCTTCAACAGCCTTGATTCCATGTCAGGCATCATTGCGCTGACGCGCGACCTGCAAGCGGCCGGCGAAGACCTGGATATATTCTCGACGCGCAGCGAAAGCGGCGGCCATCGCGACTCGATCGTCGCTGTGGCCGAAGGCAAGGCGGACGTCGCGGCCATCGACTGCGGAAGCTGGGCGCTGGCGCAGCGTTTCGAGCCGGCGGCGCAAGCGGTGAAGGTCGTCGGCTGGACGGGACGGCGCAAAGGCCTGCCGTTCATCACCGCCGCAACGACACCGGAAAAGACAGTCTGGGCGATGCGCGAGGCACTTGCCGGACTAGCCGAGCAGCCTCGCATCCAACGGGTAGGTTGAAAGTTTTTCGTTGCCGGTTTCGGTGATGAGGATCTGCTCTTCGATCTTGACGCCTTCGCGTCCGCCCAGCCGGCCGATATAGCTTTCCACGCACAGCACCATGCCTGGCTCGAGCACGCCGTCCGGGGTGTCGGGGGTCCAGTCGCTGGCATGCGGCAGGGTCGGGTATTCGTCGGCCAGGCCGACGCCGTGATAGAGCGCGCCGTAGCGCGTCGGAAAACAGTCTCCGGGCGGCACCGCCGAGCGTTCGACAAGGTCGCGGAACGAGGTGCCCGGCTGCATCAATTTGGTATTGTAGGTGATTTGATCTGCGGCGATGCGGAACAGGTCGCGCTGTTCGTTGGTCGGCTTTGCATCGCCGCACAGCCAGGTGCGCGACAGGTCGGCGCAGAAGCCGTAGGGGCCGATCAAGTCGGTGTCGAAGGCGACCAGGTCGCCGGCTTCGATCTTGCGCGACGAGCATTCCTGGAACCACGGGTTGGTGCGCGGGCCTGACGTCAGCAGCCGCGTCTCGATCCATTCGCCACCACGCGCGATGTTGCCGCGATGCAGTTCGGCCCACAGCTCGTTCTCGGAAATGCCAGGCTGCAGAGCCTGCTCCATCTCGCCCATCGCTGCCTCGCAAGCGACGATGGCGCGGCGCATGGCGAGAATTTCGTCCGATGATTTGATCAGCCGCGCATTTTCCATCACCGCTTCGCCATTGCCGATCGTCACACCCAGACGGGCGAGTTCCTCGACGCCTTCCGGATTGATGTGATCGACCGCGATGCGGCTGTTGCCGCCGCCATGTTCCCTGACCAGATCGGCAATGCCGGCGGCCCAGCGGCGGACTTTTTGCTCGGTCAGTTCGCCGCCATAGAGATACATCCATGAGACAGCCGGCCGCACCTCGTCGACGACGCCGGAATGGTCGGACAGGTGCTCGCAGGAAAAATAATCGAACAGCACCACCGGCCCGTCGGTGGCGACGAAACAATGCCGTGTCGGGTTGTGCGCCACCCACAGCTGCATGTTGGTGGAATCGGTGGCGTAGCGGATGTTGACGGGGTCGTAGAGCAGGGCGCCGGCATAGTCACGACGCTTCAACTCGGCGCGGATGCGGTCCAGCCGGTATTGGCGCATCGCCGGCAGATCGGGAGCGGCAATACCCGCCGCTGCCCATTCAGCTTCCGCCTGGGCGCCATAGCCCAGCACATGCTGGTTGAGCGACGCCGCCTTCTGGCGGGAAGCGTCGCGCAGCGCCTCGATCGAGCCCGGCTCGAACGGCATGATCTTGCGATGACGGCCAAAGCTGCCCTTCGGCCCCGCGGTGTCCATGACCGAACCTCAGGCCCGCATCTTCTCGCCACTCGGGTCGAAAGGCGCTTCGACGTTGATGCGGGCCGGGCGCCGGTGTCCCAAGATCTCGATCTCGAACAGCCCGGCACTTTCGTCCTCGGCAAGTGCCGCCGGGACGTAACCCTGCGCCATCGACTTCTGCACATAGTGGGCATAGCCGCCTGATGTCACCCAGCCGACCACGCGCCAGTCGCCGTCGACGATGCCGCGCACGGCCGAAGCGCCTTCAGCTGCCTTGGAGCCGCGTATCTCCTCGCCGCCATCGTCGAAGCGCGGCGCGCCGTAGCCATGCGGCTTTTCCACCGTGCCGTAGTCCTTGGAGACCTTGGCCCAGATCGGCTCGTCGCCCATCACATCGGCGTCGGCGGCATCGACGATGAAGGAGACGCGGCGCAGTTTTGGCCCCTGGGCCTGTTCCTTGGCGGCAGCCTCGCGGCCTATGAAATCGTTCTTCTCGAGCTTGATGAAGCGGTCCATCGCGCCTTCGAACGGTCCGTAGATCGGCCGCAACTCGCGGAACCAGGTCGGGAAGTTCTTTTCCAGGCGCATCGACAGCAAAGCGCGCATGCCGAAATCGACAAGGCCAAATTCCTCGCCGGCATCCTTGATCGCCTTATAGACAAGGCGCTGGTAGGCCGGCGCCATCCAAATCTCGTAGCCGAGATCACCGGTGTAGGTGATGCGATTGACCAAACAGGGCGCACCGCCGACCGCCATCTCGCGGAAATCCATGAAGCGGAAGGCTTTTGTCGAGATGTCGACATCGACGAGCTTCTGCAAGAGGTCGCGGGACTTAGGCCCGGCGATCGACAGACCGACCAGCGTCTGGTCGAAACGGTGGATGCGCACGGAACCATCCTTCGGCAGGTGCTTCTCGAACCAGCGCATGTGATATTTCTGCGCCGCCGACGAGCCCCAGATCATGAACCGGTCCTCGCCGGCCTTGGCGATGGTGAAGTCGCCGATCAGCTTGCCGAATTCGTTGATCATCGGCGTCAGCACGATGCGGCCGGTCTTCGGCATGCGGTTGGTCATCAGCCGGTTGAGGAAATCCTCGGCCGCTGGTCCCGACACTTCGTATTTGGCGAAGTTGGCGATCTCGGTGACGCCGACGCGCTCGCGGGTCGCGCGCACCTCCTCGCCGATCGGCCCAAAATCGTTGGAGCGATGGAAGGAGACGATGTCCTTCGGCTCCTTGCCCTTCGGGGCGAACCAGAGCGGGGTTTCGAGACCCCAGGAGTCGCCCATGACGGCGTTGTTGGCGAGCATCGTATCGTAGAGCGGCGTCGTCTGCGCCGGGCGTGCGGCCGGCAGTTCCTCATTGGGGAAGCGGATGGAGAAGCGGCGCGAATAATTTTCGCGCACCTTGGCGTTGGTGTAGCGCAGGCCGGCCCATTCGCCGAAGCGGGCGACGTCCATGCCCCAGACGTCGAAGCCGGGATCGCCATGGACCATCCAGTTCGACAGCGCCAGACCGACGCCGCCACCCTGGCTGAAGCCGGCCATGACGGCGCAGGCGCACCAGAAATTGGTCAGGCCCTGCACCGGGCCGACCAGTGGGTTGCCGTCGAGCGCGAAGGTGAAGGGGCCGTTGATGATCTGCTTGATGCCGGCCTTCTCGATGCCGGGGAAATGCTTGAAGCCGATCTCCAGCGACGGCGCAATGCGGTCGAGGTCGGGGGCGAGCAATTCATGGCCGAAATCCCACGGCGTGTTGACCGGCGACCACGGCTTGCATGCCTTTTCATAGGTGCCGAGCAGAATGCCGTTGCGCTCCTGGCGGGTGTAGATCTCGCCCTTGAAGTCAAGCACGCCGATCATCTCGCGACCGGTCGACTTGTTGAATTCCTCGACCTCCGGCATTGGCTCGGTGAGCAGGTACATGTGCTCCATGGCCAGCACCGGCAGTTCGACGCCGACCATGCGGCCGATCTCACGTGCCCACAGGCCGCCGCAGTTGACGACGTGCTCGGCGTGAACCGTGCCCTGTTCAGTGACGACGTTCCAGGTGCCGTCGACCTCTTGCGTCAGCTCGACGACGCGGTTGCGCAGCACGATCTCGGCACCGAGCTTCTTGGCCGCCTTGGAATAAGCGATCGTCGTGCCGGACGGATCAAGATGGCCCTCGACCGGATCCCACATGGCGCCGACGAAATTGGTCTCGTCCATCAGTGGAAACATCGCCTTGGCTTCGGACGGCGTGATCAACTCGGTGTCCATGCCGAGATAGCGGCCCTTGGCGTGGGCGAGCCGCAGGAAGTCCATGCGCTCCGGCGTATCCGCCATCATCACGCCGCCGGTCAGGTGCAGTGAGCAGGATTGGCCGGAAATCTCCTCGATCTCCTTGTAGAGCTGCACCGTATAGGCCTGCAGCTTGGCGACGTTGGGGTCGCCGTTCAGCGTATGGAAGCCGCCCGCCGCGTGCCAGGACGAGCCGGAGGTAAGCTCCGAGCGCTCGATCAGCATGATGTCGGTCCAGCCGGCCTTGGCCAGATGGTAGAGAACCGAGCAGCCGACGACGCCGCCGCCGATGACAACCGCTTTTACATGAGATTTCATCAAGATAGGTCCGTTTTTGCGTAAACTGAATCAGGTTTTTGGGTCGGCGGTGGAACGCCTCGACGCCGAGGTCAGCGGTCGCCGCGTGCCATTCAAAAGTCGGTCGGTGCACCGCCCTCGGACCGGCGCTTTTCGACGAAGGCGTTGAGTTCCTCGCGAATGGCCGGGTCCATATAGGGCTCTTCGTATGATGCTAGCCGTTCCTTCCACACCTTGTTGGCCTTTTCCAGCGCAGTCGGCGAGCCGGCTTCCGCCCAGGTCTCGAAATTGCGCCAGTCGGAGAGGATCGGCGAGTAGAAGGCGGTCTTGTAGCGGTCCTGCGTGTGCTGGGTGCCAAAGAAATGGCCGCCGGGACCGACCGACTGGATGGCATCGAAGCCGAGCGCTTCTTCGGACAGGTCGAGCGGGGTCAGGAACTCCGCCACCATCTGCAGCAGGTCGATGTCCAATATGGTCTTCTCATAGGAGCAGCGCAGGCCGCCCTCGAGCCAGCCGGCCGCATGCATCATCAGATTGCCGCCGCCCTGGATGGCGCCCCACAGCGAGAACACGCTCTCGTAAGCCGCCTGCGCATCGACCGTGTTGGCGGCGCAGGTGTTGGAGGTGCGGTAGGGTATGTTGTAGCGGCGGGCAAGCTGGCCGCCGACCAGCTGTGCCTTCATGTATTCGGGCGTACCGAAGGCCGGTGAACCGGACTTCATGTCGACATTGGAGGTGAAGCCGCCATAGCCGACGGGCGCGCCCTTGCGCACCATCTGGGCAAAGGCGATGCCGGACAGCGCCTCGGCGTTCTGCTGCACCAGTGCGCCGGCGATCGTCACCGGCGCCATGGCCCCCGACAGGGTGAACGGCGTGACGACGACGACCTGGCCCTTGCTCGACATCTGGATGATGCCTTCCATCATCGGCACATCGAGCTTGAGCGGCGAATTGGTGTTGATGATGGTGAAGACCGACGGCTCCTCGAGCAACTGCTCGTGGCTGATGCCGCGCGCGATCCTGGCGATCTCGATGCCGTCGACGTTGCGCTCCTTGCCGAGCGAGTAGATGTGAAACACCTTGTCGGTCAGCGTGGCGAGGTCGCGGACGCACTCCAGGTGCCGGACCGACGGATGGATATCGGTCGGCTCCACCGGATAGCCGCCGGTGCAGTTCAGGATGTTGTGCATCTGAGCGAGCTTGAGGAAGTTGCGGTAATCCTGCTGGTTGCCAGGCCGGCGGCCGCGGTCGATGTCGGAGCAGTTGGGCGCCGATGCCATCATCGAGATGATCAGATTGTTGCCGCCGAAGCGCACATTGTGCGCGGGGTTGCGCGAGTGGATGGTGAACTCCGACGGACAGTGCGACACCAGCTCGAGGATCATGTCGCTGTCGAAGCGCACCCGCTCGCTGCCGTCGCGCACGTCGGCGCCATGCGCCTTCATGATGCGGCGGGCCTCGTCATGCAGAACGTCGACGCCGATTTCCCTCAGCACGCGCAAGGAGGCGAGATGGATCGATTCCAGCTCGTCGTCCGAAACCAGCCTGGTCGGCGCGAGCGGGTTCTTCAGCTGGCGGAAAGCTGGCTGCTCGAACGCGGCCGAACCGCCGGCGCGCTTTCCGGCGCGGCCGCCACGACGGGCGCGGTCGTTGGCCAATGCCGGTTCTGCAGGTTGTAGGGCGGCGGTCATGATGGTCCTCGTACGATGCGGTAGCGGGCGGCATAATGGACCGGCGACCCGCCGGTCGTTGCGGAGGCGGCGACCACTAGGGCGAGGGAAGCGACATGCCGGAACGGCAGTTGCACGGCAAGAATATCGCGCCGATCGCGGCGATGCGCTGGCCTGGGACCAGCGGCCGGATCGACGCAAAGTGAAACGCGTTACACATCCGTCTTTTACTTCTGCTATATTGGCGCGCCGAACGTCTCTGGAGGGAAAGCCATGCCTGACGTCGTCAAAGTGCGCGCCGCGACAAACAACGAAGTCGCGTTCCTTTCCTGGGATATAGACGGCATGATCCCGGGCTGCCTCGGGTTCGAGATCGTGCGCATCTATCCCGACACTGGCGAGGAACGCTGCCTGGCCTCCTGGGTGCCTTTCAAGGGCCAACGCAATCCACGATGGATTCCCCAGGATACCGGCGTCTGGCCGGTACAGAAGACTTTCTGGCGCGATCTCACCGTGCGGCGGCGGCGCGACAGCATCGACGTCAGGCCGGAGGGTGAAATGATAGCCTACCGGGTGCGGCCGGTCGGCGACATGAAGCCGGGTCTCGACCCAGTGCCGGTGCGACCCGATCAGATCGTCGATGGCAAACCCGCCTATACCGGGCCGGCGCGCCCGCTCGGTTATCTCGGCCAGGGTGCGGTCAGCCCGCCGATCTTTCTCGGGCAGATGTTCGGCAAGGCGCGGGTTGCCTTCACCAATGGAGTGCTGTCGACGCAATGGATGTCGCATGCGCTGCAAGAGGCCGGCATCAAGGTCGGGCAGCGCGACAAGATCAGGGCGGTGCTGCAGGATCCGACCAGCAAGATACGCGCCTATCTGCATGGCGATGTGCCTGACGTGCTGACCAGCCTGCTGAAGCGGGCCAAGACCGAAGGCGGCACCGTCAGGCTTGCGCTCTACGAGCTTGGCGACGACGAGCTGTGCGACGCGATCGTCGCCGCCAAGGATGTCGTCGAGGTCATTCTTGCCAATTCGGGCAGGGACGACCAGACCAAGGCCTGGGACGCCGGCAACGCGCCGTACAGGAAGCGCTTGCACGACGCGGGCGTCGTGGTGAGTGACCGCCTGTTCAACAACAACCATATCGGCCACAACAAGTTTGCCGTCTACCGCGATGCCCAGGGCAAGCCGCAAGCGGTGATGACCGGCAGCACCAACTGGACGTCGACGGGCATTTGCGGACAGTCCAACAACGCCTTCATCCGCGACGATCCGGCGATGGCCGAGATATTCGACGCCTATTGGCAGCGCATGAAGGCCGATGTGTTCCCGCCGCCAGCCTCGGAAAGCGCTGCCGGCCACAACGTGCAGACGCAAGGCGTGCCGTTTCGTAGGGAAAACCACCTGCCCAATCCGCTGAACGGCGCCACGGGAACGCTGGACGGCATGACGGTCTGGTTCTCTCCCAACGATCCCGACCGCAACAAGAAGGACATCTCGGTGCGGCCGGTCGACGTCGAGGATGTTTTCGCCCGCATCAAGGCGGCGAAGCGCGCGGTGCTGTTCCTGGTGTTCAATCCGTCGCTGCTCGGCGAAAACTCGATCGTCGACCAGGCGGTCGCGGCAGCCAAGGCCGATCCGAATCTGATCGTGCAAGGCGCGATCAGCGACGAAACCGCGATGCCCAACTATGTCGCGCCGACCAAGGATCCATTCACCCACAAATCGAACAAGGACGGCAAGTCGCCCTTCGTCTTCCCGGAAAAGGTCTGGGAGATGCCGAACGTTTCCATCGTGCGGGCGGCAAACCTGACCGGCGCCACGATCGCCCGCGACTTCCAGGCAGAAGTACTGACCGTCGGCCATGCGATCGTGCACGACAAGATCGTCATCATCGACCCGATGGAGGACAACGCCACCGTCATCACCGGTAGCCATAATCTCGGTTACAAGGCTTCCTACGAGAATGACGAGAACATGGTGATCGTGGAGGGCGACAAGACCTTCGCCGCCGCCTATGCGGTGCATATGCTCGACGTGTTCGACCACTACAAGTTCCGCGCCTGGCGCAGGACGATAGGCAAGGGACCTTCCGACGATGACGGGATTTCCATCGACGACAAGTGGCTGAAGCCTTACGCCGACGGCAAGAAGGGGGCTATCGCTCGGTATTTTCCGTAACCTCCACCAGGTTCAGCACCTGCCTCCATTCGATGAGCGACCGATCGGCTTCAGCCGACAGGACGGGTCCGGTGGCGCAAGCGGATTTCGCCGTCCGGCCCTTCCTTTCCCCAAATCGAACCAGTAGCTAGTCGGGCTTGCCGGCGGGATGGCCTGCACTTTCACATGGATGACAGTATCAGCATGGTCGCGACCGGCTCGAGCGAAGGCGAAGCGGGAACGCAATGGGCAGCGCTTGCCGGCGTCACCGCAGCACTTGCCATGTTCGGCGCCGCGCAAGGGCTGAGCTCGCCGCTGTTCACGCTGCTGATGCAGAAGCAGGGAATGTCGCCCGCGCTGATCGGCTTGTCGGCGGCGATGATGCCGCTCGGCCTGATCCTTTCGGCTTCCTTCGTGCCGGCGGCGGTGCGGCTGGTCGGCGCACGCACGCTGGCGGTCGGCTGCTCGCTGATCGGCGCGCTCTGCTTTCTGGGCATCGGCTATCTGCAGGACTGGGTGGCCTGGTTCGTCATCCGCTTCATCATCGGCGTGGTCATCAATCCGCTTTACATACTTGGCGAGGTCTGGGCGCTGTCGCTGGCGCCGCCATCGCGGCGGGGCCGGGTCATGGGCGTGTTCAACACGCTGCTGGGCGCCGGCTATGCGGCCGGGCCATTCGCACTGACCCTGCTGGGCACGTCGGGCTGGGCTCCCTTCCTGGTCGGTGTCGCCGGCTTCACGCTCTGCGCGGTGATCCTGCACGCCGTCTCTTCGAAGCTCACCGGTTTCGAGGATGACGGCCAACCTGCCAGTGGCCTCGTCGGCTTTGCCAAGGTGGCGCCGGCACTGCTGCTTGCCGTCCTGGTTTCGGCAGCGGTCCAGCAAAGCACCTATGCGCTGCTGCCGGTGTTCGGCGCCAGCTACGGCCTGGCGGAGGCCGTGCTTGCCTCGCTGGTGATGGCGCTTTCGCTGGGCAACATCCTGCTGCAGATCCCACTCGGCCTGCTGGCGGAGCGTTTTGGCGGTCGTGCCATGATCATCGTCTGTGCGCTGGCAACCGCGACTTGCGCGCTTTTGCTGCCGCTGCTGGTCATGACGCCGCTGATCTGGGTCGTGCTGCTGGTGATGGGCGCCGTCGGCTACGGCGTCTACACAATGGCGCTGGTCGAACTGGGCAGCCGCTTCAAGGGCTCCGTGCTGGTCGCCGGCAACGCCGCCTTCGCGCTGATGTGGGGCGTCGGCGGTATTGTCGGCCCGCCGGGTGCCGGGCTGCTCATGCAAGGCATCGGCCCGCTCGGCCTGCCGGTCGTGATCGCCGGTCTCGACGCGTTGCTTGTGATGTTCGCGCTGTATCGCTCGTCCGTGCGCCGGAGCGGCAAGGCATGATCACGAACGGTTCGAGCGACAGTGAGACCGCGATGCAGTGGGCGGCGATCACCGGCGTGATCGCGACCGTCTCGGTGTTCGCCATCGCGCAAGGCCTGTCCTATCCGCTGCTGAGCTTCATCCTGCAGCGCCAGGGCGTCTCACCGGCGATGATCGGCCTGTCGGCGGCAATGACACCGATAGGTTTCATCGTCTCGTCACCACTGATCCCGGCGCTGGCGCGCCGGTTCGGGGCAGGGCGCACGGCACTCTCCTGCGCGGCGCTTTCGGCGATCGTGCTGGTGCTGATCGGCTGGACGCAGGATGTCTATCTCTGGTTTCCGCTGCGCTTCCTGATTGGCGTGGTGACCAACCCGCTTTACGTGCTGAGCGAGATCTGGGTGATCGCGCTGGCGCCGCCGGCCCGGCGCGGCCGCGTCATGGGCGTCTATTCGACGATCATCTCGGCCGGCTTCGCAGCCGGGCCGCTTTGCCTGCTTGCCGTCGGCACGGAGGGCTGGCCGCCCTTCCTCGTCGGCATTTTCGCCTTCGTGCTGTGCGGCATCTGCCTGGCCTCGGTGCTGCCGCGTCTGCCCAAGGTCGACGAGGCCGGGCATCGCGTTTCCGTCCTGGGCTTCGTGCCGTTGGCGTGGCTGCTTTTGTTTGCCGTTATCGTTGCCGCCGGCTTCGAGCAGGGCGCGCTGGCCTTGCTACCCGTCTATGGCACCCATCACGGCATCACTGAGACCCGCATGTCGGCGCTGCTTTCGGTGATGATCGCCGGCAACATCGCCATGCAGGTGCCACTTGGCCTGCTGGCCGAAAGGCTCTCCGCGCGTCTGGTGCGGCTTGCTTGTGTCGCGATCACGGTGCTCGGCTGCCTGCTCCTGCCGTTTCTCATCGAGACGCCACTGATCTGGCCGATGATCTTTGTCTGGGGTGCGGTTTCCTACGGCATCTACACGATGTCGATCATCGAGCTCGGTGAGCGCTTCACCGGCTCGACACTGGTTGCCGGCAACGCCGCCTTCTCCCTGATGTGGGGTGTCGGCGGCATCGCCGTGCCGCCGCTGGCTGGTACAGCGATGGATATTCTGGGTGCAAGTGGCCTGCCGATTATTCTTGGTCTGATGTGTCTGACGCTGGCGGTTGCGAGCATCGTAGGTCGAAGGTCAGCCTGACGCTATTGTGGGATGCCGCAGCTCGTCATCGCCTCGCCATCTCGAAATTGCCCATATGTTACAATGGGCGTGACGTTCCTCAGGGTGCATCCGGCGCAGCATATCCTGAATTTCAACGGCACGATCAAAGTCGGGTATCAGGCCAAACTGAGACAACTCCGAATTCGCAAACACGTCGGGAAATCCACCGCAGTTGGTCAACGCGCTTATGGAACCTTCTTGATCCAACAAATCGTAGCCCAGGAAGATGAAACCGCCCCAATCAATCGAATGCACGTCCGTCGACGGCTTTCGAATTACGCTTAAAATATTCAGTTCGTTCGTATCTGCCAGTTGCGAAAACAGAAACTCCAGGTCCACAAAGAAATCGAGCATCCAGTCCTCGTTGACAATGTGGGGCCAGTAGCTGTCCTTTGTCTCGCCAAGCGCGACCGGGCCAAGCATTCCATCGAGGGTGACGACTTCGGTCAGTTGGGTGAGGCCCGACCACTCGATGTATTTCGTCCATTCTGTGCCCCTGGACGGATCAAATCTCTCTTTCGCAATGTAGAGAAATTGCATGAGGCTTCCTCGTAGCGACACATGGCCGGATAAGGTTTCGCACTTGATGCGGTATGGCGGGTCGCTTCTTTCGCGCGTTCCAATTGAATTTCGGTAGTGGCATGACGATGTGTGCGACACCGAGCCTTGATGAGTTTACCGGAGACCCTATGACCAAGTCGACCACACAGACCCTGCCAAATTCCACCCCTTCGACCGAAGATCCCTTTCTCTGGCTGGAGGACAGGACAGCCAAGCAGTCGCTCGACTGGGTGCATGGTCAGAACGAGGTAACGGTCGGTGAATTGCAGGGCGATCCGTCCTATCAGGCGTCGTTCCAGACCGCGCTCGACCTGATGACGGCCGAGGACAATATCGCGGTCGGTGCCGCGATTGCCGGCCATGTCTACAATTTCTGGCAGGACAAGACCAATGTGCTCGGGCTGTGGCGCCGCACGACGGTCGCTTCCTACAAGACCGAGAAGCCAGACTGGGAAACGATCGTCGACTTCGACCAGCTTGCGGCCAAGGACGGAATCAAGTGGGTGTTCAGCGGCGCCAGCCGGCTCCATCCGGACTTCAACCTCTGCCTTGTCTCGATGTCGCCGGATGGCGGTGACGCCAGCGAGATGCGCGAATTCGACATCGCGACCAAATCCTTTGTCGAGGACGGGTTTCGCGCACCCGCTTCCAAGTCGGGCTTCGGCTGGCTGGACAAGGACACCGTCATCGTCTCGGCGGCTTTCGAGGAGGTGGACAAGACACAATCCGGTTATCCGCGCGTGGTCAAGCTGTGGAAGCGCGGCACCAAACTGGAAGACGCGACACCGATCTTCGAGGGGCGGAAGGAGGATCTCACGGTTGGCGCTGGCGTCGAGTTCGACGGCGACAGACGTTATCTGATCCTGGCCCGGACACTCGATTTCTTCGCCTCGCATATCTTCCTGCGGTTGGCTTCCGGCGAGAACAAACGTCTRCCGCTGCCTGACGACGTGACCGATACGGCGATCTTCAGGGACCAGCTCGTCTTCGGCGTGCGCAGCCCGTGGACGGCGCCGGATGGCACCTCGTGCAAGCCTGACGGCCTCTATTCGCTGGATCTGGCACACTGGGTAGAAACCGGCACGCTCGGCCCGGTGGAGACCTTGCTGGAGCCGGCGTATCGCGTGTCGATTGCCGGCATTGCCCGCACGCAGGACCGCCTGTTCATCAATCTGATGGACAATGTGCGCGGCAAGGTCGTCGTCTGCGAGCGCAAGGAGGGCGGCTGGTCGCAGAAACCCGTGGCACTGCCCGAGAACGGCAATGTCGGCATCAGCCACGCCGAGCATTTCGGCTCCAGCGTTTCCTTCTCCTTCACCGACTTCCTGACGCCGAGTTCGATCATCTGGTCGGACGACGATGGCGAGACGCTCGCCACCGTGAAGTCGCAGCCGGCCCGCTTCGATGCGGCGCCGCTGATCTCGGAGCAGTTCGAGGCGCGCTCGAAGGACGGCACGATGATCCCGTACTTCGTCGTCCGGCGGCGCGACCACAAGGGTCCGGTGCCGACGCTGCTTTATGGCTATGGTGGTTTCGAAGTCCCGCTTCTGCCAAGTTATGCCGGCGTGCGCGGCAGGTTGTGGCTGGAGAGGGGCAATGCCTATGTCCAAGCCTGCATTCGCGGCGGCGGCGAGTTCGGCCCGGCCTGGCATCAGGCGGCGCTCAAGGGCAACCGCCAGAACGCCTTCGACGATTTCGCCGCGGTCGCGCAGGACGTCGTCAAGCGCGGGATTGCCACGGCGGCTTCGCTCGGCATCCAGGGCGGCTCGAACGGCGGCTTGCTGACCGGCGTTTCCATGACGCAGCATCCCGAGCTTTTTGGTGCCGTGATCATCGAGGTACCGCTCCTCGACATGCTGCGCTACACCGAATTGCCGCCCGGTGCCTCCTGGATGGCCGAATATGGCGATCCGTCGAAACCGGAAGATGCGAAGTGGCTTTCGGCCTATTCGCCCTACCAGCATGTCGCGGCCGATGCCGCCTATCCTCCGGTGCTGCTGACCACCTCGACCGCTGACGACCGCGTCCATCCCGGTCATGCGCGCAAGATGGCGGCCCGCCTGCAGGAAGCCGGCCACACCCGGACGCTGTTCTTCGAGGAGACCGAGGGCGGACATGGTGGCCGCGGCGACCGCCGGCCGCAGGCGGCGCAGACGGCGATGAAATATGTGTTCCTACAAAGGGCGCTTAGCGGCAACGCATGAGCCGAAGTCTCGGCGCTGCGGACGCAAAGGGTGGTTCACGTCGACCGTCCTTTGCTCGCTCTTTGTTTTGATGCAATTCCCTGAGGGAGAGCGCTACGCGCTTTTCCCGGGAAAACCGCTTCACACTTTTCCTGGAATTGCTCTAAGGTGCCGTCCATGGCTCTCGTCAGGACATTGGCTCCCTTATTTGGGGCTCGCGCATTCCGTGTCGCGGTGACACCGTCACCGCGCACGCTGCGCGCAGAGCTTTTGCGGCTGTGCGCCCGCATCGGTTATTCACCACCTGCTTGCCTCTGACGCATTCGCTCCCGGCACGGCCGGATAGAATCCAGAGGAAAGATCAGATCAATGACCTATCAGAATTATTCGCTGAAGCAGCTTCAGCAGATCGACGCCGCGCACCATCTCCACCCGTTCACCGACCATAAGGATTTGCGCGAAGCCGGCTCGCGCATCATCACCCATGCCAACGGGCCGTTCATCTACGATACCGAGGGGACTGAGATCCTCGACGGCATGGCTGGGCTGTGGTGCGTCAACATCGGCTATGGCCGCGACGAACTGGCCGAGGCCGCCTACGCGCAGATGAAGGAACTGCCCTACTACAACTCCTTCTTCAAATGCTCGACGCCGACACCGGTGCTGTTGTCCAAGAAGCTGGCGGAGATCGCGCCGAAGCACGTCAACCAGGTATTCTACGGCTCGTCCGGTTCGGAAGCCAACGACACGGCGCTGCGCCTTGTCCGCCACTACTGGGTGCTGGAAGGCAAGCCGGAGAAGAACCGCATCATCTCGCGCAAGATGGCCTATCACGGCTCGACCGTTGCCGGCACCTCGCTCGGCGGCATGGATGCCATGCACAAGCAGCTCGGCGGCGCGGTGCCCAACATCGTCCATGTGATGATGCCTTATGCCTATGAACTCGCACTGCCGGGCGAGAGCGATCATGACTTCGGCCTGCGGGCGGCCAAGGCCGTCGAGGATGCGATCCTCGAAGCCGGTGCCGACAAGGTTGCGGCCTTCATCGGCGAGCCGGTGATGGGGGCAGGCGGCGTGAAGATACCGCCGGTCAGCTACTGGCCGGAAGTGCAGCGCATCTGCCGCAAATACGATGTCCTGCTGATGCTGGACGAGGTCATCACCGGCTACGGCCGCACCGGTGAATGGTTCGCATCACAAACGCTCGGCATCGAGCCGGACACCATCACCACGGCCAAGGCACTGACCTCGGGCTACCAGCCGCTGTCGGCATTGCTGGTCGGCGACCGCATCGCCGCGACACTGGTCGGGAAGGGCGGCGAGTTCAATCACGGCTATACCTATTCCGGTCATCCGGTGGCGTGTGCCGTGGCGCTGAAGAACCTTGAGATCATCGAGCGGGAAGGGCTGGTCGATCGCGTCAGGAACGATACCGGGCCGTATTTCGCCAAGGCGTTGCAGGAGCGCATTGCCGGGCATGATCTGGTCGGCGAGGTGCGCTCGATCGGGCTGATGGGCGCGATCGAAATCGTCAAGGACAAGGCCACCAAGGAGCGGTTCCTGCCGTCGGGAAGTGCGGCGGTGACCGTGCGCGACCATGCGATCGCGCACGGCATGATGCTGCGCGCCACCGGCGACACGATGATCCTGTCGCCGCCGCTGATCTGGACCCGTGACACGATCGACATGGCTTGCGAGCGCATCTCCAAGGCGCTGGACCTGGCGCAGGCGGATCTGCGCAAGCGATAGGGATCGATACCTCGACCGGGCGTTCTCGATGGGAATGCCCGGCTTCGAGAAACATTTCGTTGGGGAACGAATTTCACCCTCAGCGCTTAGTGTGCGGGTCAGCAGCCGACGTGGCTGCGACAAGGGGACTGTTTCCATGAAAAAGACCGGCAAGAGCCGACGGCTGCAAGATGCAGCCAGCATCGGCGGTGACCTGATGCTGGCGCCGATGGTGGCGCTGATGCGGCTGCCGTTGATGGCGCTGGATGCCGGGAGCGGGAAGCCATGGGGCACGGAGACGGCGCGCGCGGTGAACGAGAAGACCGTGGCGATGGCCGAAGGGGCGTTTGCGGCGCAAATGTCCTTCCTGCAGTCGGCATCGCGGTTCTGGCCGGAAATCCTTGCCGGCCGCACGCCGTCGTTGTTCAACGGCGTCGCGGCGGAACGGTCGATCAGCGCCGCGCTGAAACCGGCAAGCCGTACGGTGAAGGCGAATTTTCGCCGGCTTTCCAACAAGGCCTGACAAAGAAAGGCCGCTCGGGAAAAACCGATTCCCGTTTTTCGAGGTCATACGCTAGAACCCATCAAGCACATCTGCCGATGGGGGAACATCATGGCCGGACAGCCGCTCAACCAGCCCGCCGAAATTCCGGCCGAACTTGACCGCTGGAACTGGGGCGCCTTCTTCCTCAACTGGATCTGGGGTATCGGCAACAGCACCTTCATCGCGCTGCTGGCACTGATCCCTGTCGTCAACATCGTCATGATCATCGTGCTGGGTGCGCGCGGCAGCCGCTGGGCCTGGCAGAACCGCGCCTGGCGCGACGCGGAACAGTTCCGCAAGACGCAACGCAACTGGGCGATCGCCGGCCTTGTCATCTGGGTGGTCAGCATCGGCGGCTGTGCGGCGATGGTCGGCGGCATTCCTTACGTGCTGAAAGGCAGCGATGCCTATCACATGACCATGGACAAGCTTCGCGCCGCCGACCGCGTCAAGGCCGCCCTCGGTGATGACCTGACCGAGAGTTTCTGGGTCGGTGGCCATCTCAATGTCAATGCGAATGGGGCGGGCGATGCCCAGTTCAGCATTCCGGTCCATGGCGCCAAGGGCAAGGGCACCGCCTTCTCGACCGCTGTCCGGACAGCAGGCACGTGGAGCCTGCGCCTGCTGGTCGTCAGGGTCGAGGGAGCCGATGCACCGATCGTGCTGATCAATGAAGATCATGTCGCGATCCCGAATGCGGCAATCGGTATATAAAACAGGCTGCACTGATGAAACCGGGCGGAAATGCAAAAACCGCGCTCCATCGGGAACGCGGCTTTGCCAGATACGCATGGCGTTTCGCTACGCAAACACTTGGCGAAACTTACGGGCTCCGGTACGCGAGACCTGATCCGGAGCGCCGGGCGGATGCGATATGTCCGCCTCGCATTCCGTTTTACAGAAACATCGTTACCGGGGGGTTATCGAGAGCTTAAGCAAACCTAAATTTGACCGGTTTCTCTCAAGATAAGCAAAAAACCCAGTTATATTAGGAGCTTATGGATTGGCTCCGCGCAGAAAATTAATGATTCCGGAAAAATCGGCGCCTGCATGCCCCTGGGCGTTGAACAGCGCATAGAGCTGAGCTGCCTCAGCACCTAGCGGGGTCACCGCGCCGGAACCTTGTGCTGCCTCCTGCGCCAGCTTCAGGTCCTTCAGCATCAGAGCGGCGGCAAAGCCCGGCTTGTAGTCGCGGTTGGCGGGCGAGGTCGGCACAGGGCCGGGCACCGGGCAGTAGGTGGTCAGCGACCAGCACTGGCCGGACGAGGTCGAGGCGACGTCGAACAGCGCCTGGTGCGAGAGGCCGAGCTTTTCCGCCAGCACGAAGGCTTCGGCGACGCCGATCATCGAAATGCCGAGGATCATGTTGTTGCAGATCTTGGCGGCCTGTCCAGCGCCGCCGCCGCCGCAATGGACGACACGCCCGGCCATCGGCTTCAGGATCGGCTCGGCGGCGGCGAAGGCATCGTCGGAGCCACCGGCCATGAAGGTCAGCGTGCCGGCCGCCGCACCGCCGGTGCCGCCTGAGACCGGTGCGTCGATTGACAGCAGGCCGTGCTTGGTTGCGACGGCATGCGCCTTGCGGGCCGATTCTACATCGATGGTCGAGGAATCAATGAACAGCGCTCCCTTTTTGGCCTTGGGAGCAATGTCTTCATAGACCGACAGCACATGCTTGCCGGCCGGCAGCATGGTGATCACCACATCGGCGTCCTTCACCGCGGCCGGTGCATTGGCCATGATGATGACGCCATGCTCGCGGGCGACCGTCAGATTCTCCGGCATCAAGTCGAAGCCATGCACGGCATGCCCGGCCTTGACCAGATTGGCCGCCATTGGATTGCCCATGTTGCCGAGGCCGATGAAGGCGATCGTCGTCATTGTCTGTCTCCCAGGTTCTTCTGGCGTCAGCGGCCGATCAGGGCTCGCGCGATGATGACGCGCATGATCTCGTTGGTGCCTTCGAGGATCTGGTGGACGCGCAGGTCCCGCACCAGCTTCTCGATGCCGTAATCGTGCAGGTAGCCGTAGCCGCCGAGCAGCTGCAGCGCGTCGTTGGCCACGGTGAAGCCGGTGTCGGTGACGAAGCGCTTGGCCATCGCCGACCATTTGCTGGCGTCCGGCGCCTTGCGGTCGAGCTTTGAGGCGGCGGCGTAGAGGAAGATGCGCGCCGCCTGCAGTTCGGTCTCCATATCGGCCAGCCTGAACTGCAGCGCCTGGAACTGGTTGATCCTGGAGCCGAACGCCTTGCGCTCGGCGGCGTAGGACAGCGCCTTGTCGAGCGCCGATTGCGCGCCGCCTAGCGAACAGGCGGCGATGTTCAGCCGGCCGCCGTCGAGCCCGGCCATGGCGATGCCGAAGCCGGCGCCTTCGCCCGACAAAAGGTTTTCCGCCGGCACCTTGCAGTCCTCGAAGATGACCTGGCGGGTCGACTGCATATGCCAGCCCATCTTGTGCTCGTTGGCGCCGAAGGATAGGCCGGGCGCGTCCTTGCGGACGACGATGGTGGAAATGCCTTTCGGCCCATCGGCGCCGGTGCGCACCATGACGGCGTAGATATCGCTGTCGCCGGCGCCCGAAATGAACTGCTTGGTGCCGTTGAGGACATAGTTGCCGCCGCTTTTCACCGCGCGCGTCTTCAGCGCCGCGGCATCCGACCCGGAGCCCGGTTCGGTCAGGCAGTAGCTCGCCAGCCATTCCATCGTAGTGAGCTTCGGCAGGAATCGCTGGCGCTGCTCCTCATTGCCGAAACGGTCGATCATCGAGGCGACCATGTTGTGGATCGAGATGAAGGACGAAAAGGCCGGATCGGCGTGCGAGAGCGCCTCGAAGATCAGCACAGCGTCGAGCCGGCCGAGCGCGGAGCCGCCGACATCGTCTCGGACATAGATGCCGCCGAGGCCCAGCGGCCCAGTCTCGCGGATCACGTCGGCGGGGAAGTGTTTCCTGCGGTCCCAATCGAGTGCGTTCGGCGCGACGCGGTCGGCGGCGAAGGCTTGCGCCATCTCCTGGATGGCACGCTGCTCCTCGTTGAGTTCGAACTGGCTGGTGCTCGCATCGACCGCGGTGTCCATGGCGTGCTCCCTATGTGCTGGCCAGCTAAGTTATGTTGATACTCAGGTGATGCCGGCCTGCAAACGTCGGTTTCCTGCACTTCCGGTGCTCACGTACCTTAAGTACGCTCCGCTCCGGTTCTCGAAAACCGCCGTTTTCGGCTCGGCCTGACCTGAATCTCAACACATCTTAAGCTCGCTGGCCTGTTGTTTTTGGCTTTGCGCGCGCACCAATCTAGACCAATGATGCCGCCGCGCAACCCGACCTCCTGCGGAGCGGCTGTGCACCAATGCATGTTCGGAGCGAGACGTGGCGACAAAATTCGATGAACTGCTGGAACAGTTCCACGCCTATCTCGCTTCCGTGGACGACGCCCTGGTGCGCGACGCCGTGGCGGGGATCGCCTGGGACATGCCAGCCCGCGCGCTGGAGCCGCATCCGCTTGGCTGCCTGCGCCACCTCGATCGCGCCGCCGAACTGGCGCCGCCCGATGCCAAGCCGCTTGTGCGATTGCTTGCGGAACGTCGGAATGATCTCCGCTGGGGGCAGACCTATAGCAAGGCGGATTTCGGTGAGGCATTCATCGACAATTACGGCTGGCTCGAAGTGTTCGGCACCCGTGGCCACTTCGCCAATGACCAGGTTGCGGCCGGCCTGCTGATTCTTGGCCCCGATATCGTCTATCCCGACCATCATCATGTTGCCGAGGAGATCTACATCCCGCTGACCGGCGGCACTGAGTGGCGGATGGGTGAGAGCGGGTTTCGCCGGCGCGCGGCCGGCGAGGTCGTCCACCACGCTTCCAACGTCAACCACGCCATGCGCACCGGCATAGTGCCATTGCTGGCGCTCTATATCTGGCGCGGCGGGCCACTGGCTGCAAAATCCACGATCACCGGAACCGTGGCGCAGGGCAGGGGCTGATGGCCAAGGCGATCATGCTGCAAGGCACGGGTTCGGATGTCGGCAAGACGGTGCTGGTCGCCGGCCTTTGCCGGGCAGCAAAAAAGCGTGGGCTGAAGGTGAGGCCCTTCAAGCCGCAGAACATGTCGAACAACGCTGCGGTCGCCGACATTCCCGGTGACAACAAGGCCGGCAGCGGCGAGATCGGCCGCGCGCAATGGCTGCAGGCGATCGCCTGCGGTGTGGCGCCGTCGGTCCACATGAACCCGGTGCTGCTCAAGCCGCAGACCGATGTCGGCGCGCAGGTCATCGTGCAGGGCAAGGTGTTTGGCGAAGCGCGGGCACGCGACTATCAAGCACTGAAGGGCCAACTGATGGACGCCGTGCTGGACTCCTGGAACAAGGTCGGCGAGGGCGCCGACCTGGTCATCGTCGAGGGTGCCGGTTCGCCCGCCGAGATCAACCTGCGCAGCCGCGACATTGCCAATATGGGCTTTGCGACGCGGGCCAACGTGCCAGTGGTGCTGGTCGGCGATATCGATCGCGGCGGCGTCATCGCCTCGGTGGCCGGCACGCATCTGATCCTGCCGGAAGAGGACCGGCGCATGATCGTCGGCTACCTCATCAACAAGTTTCGCGGCGACGTCTCGCTGTTCGACGATGGCATAAGGTCGATCGAGAAATTTACCGGCTGGCGGTGTTTTGGCGTAGTGCCGTGGCTGAAGGCGGCAGCGCGGCTGCCTTCGGAGGATTCGGTGGTGCTGGAACGGCTGGCGTCCGGCGAGACGCGCGCGCTGAAGGTGGCCGTGCCGATGCTTGGCCGCATCGCCAATTTCGACGATCTCGATCCGCTCAAGGCCGAGCCGCAGGTCGAGGTGGTGTTCGTGCCGTCCGGCAAGCCGCTGCCGACCGACGCCGGGCTGGTGGTCATTCCCGGCTCCAAGTCGACAATCGGCGATCTCCTGAAATTCCGCGAGAATGGCTGGGACCGGGACCTTTTTGCCCATCGCAAGCGGGGCGGCCATGTCGTTGGCATTTGTGGCGGTTTCCAGATGCTTGGCCGCTCGGTGCGCGACCCGGACGGCATCGAAGGCAACGTAACCGAAGCCGAAGGGCTTGGCCTGCTCGACGTCGAGACGGTGATGGAACCGGAGAAGACGGTGCGCAATGTCAGTGCCCGCTCGGTACAATTCGATCTGCCGCTCGAGGGCTACGAGATTCACCTTGGCCACACCACGGGTCCAGACACCATACGACCGTCGGCGATCATCAATGGTGTCGAGGATGGCGCTGTCTCCGCCGACGGCAAGGTGATCGGCACCTATATGCATGGCCTGTTCGGCGCCGACGGCTTTCGCGGGAAATTCCTTGAAAGCCTTGGCATCAAGGGTGGCGGCATCGATTATCGGGCCGAAGTCGAGCGGGCGCTGGATCAGGTCGCAGCCGAGTTGGAAACCCACCTCGACTGCGACGCGATTTTCGCGCTGGCGCGCTAGACCTTGCCTATGCCTTTTCGCCAGCCTTTGGCCAGTAGGTGCCGAACGACCAGACATTGCCTTCCGGATCGCGGCAGACGAATTCGCGGCTGCCATAGTCGCGGTTGGTCAGTTCCTGGATGATCGTGGCACCGGCCTTCCTGGCTTTGGCATAGGCGGCATCGGCATCGTCGACGGCAATGTAGATCGACTTGCCGCCGCCTAGGCCGGGCTCGCCGACCATCTTGCCGTAGTCGTCGTCGCGCACCGTGCCCAGCATGATCATCGACGAGCCGAAAACCAGTTCGGCATGGTGCACGACATCGCCTTCCCCATAGCGGGCACGGACGCTGAAGCCGAAGGCTTCGCACAGCCAGTCGATCATTTTTGCCGCGTTCTTGTAGCGCAGGGCGGGGTAGAGACGCGGCACTTCCGTGGTGGTGGGCATGGGAACTCCTTCACTTGGGTTGGTCGATGAACCTTGATTGTGCATGCCCAAAACCGCTGCGCACTTTTGGGCGACATGCATCACTCTGGTCGAAGGCCGTTCCAGCGTCTTGAAGAAATGTTACCTGGCAAGTGCGGTCGGCGTCTCGCCGGCAAGGTCGCGGAATTCGCGTACCAGATGCGCCTGGTCGGCATAGCCGCAATCGGCGGCGATATCCGCCCAGTCGACGGTCTGCTGCCTTGACAGGCCGAGCGCCCGGTTGAAGCGCACGATGCGCGACAGCGTCTTGGGGCCGATACCGATCGCATCGGAAAAGCCGCTGGCGAGATGCTTGCGGCTCCGGCCCAGCTTTTCGGCAAGCACCGAAATGCGGGTCCGGCCGCCAGAGGTGATGATGCGGTCATAGGCCCAAGCGATTTCGAGCGGGGTTTCGGCGGTATTCTTGAGACGGGCCGCGACGAAGGCTTCGGCGATGTCGAAACGCGCCGCCCAGTCCGGCGTGTTGCCAAGCCGCTCGCGCAGCGCCATGCCTTCGGCGCCAAGCACGTCGTCGAGCACGACCATGCTGTCGGTGAGCTCGCTCATCGGCTGTCGGAAAAACCGGCGTGCGCCGAGCGGCGTGAAGTTGACCTGGACGCAGCAGGCGCCACCGAAGGATTCGATCACCACCGGTCCGGCAAAAAGGCCGGCGGCGAAACTGGCGAAGCGGTCATTGTCGCCCGGCGTCTTGCCGAGGCCGATGGCGAAGGGTTCGGCAAAGCTGATCACCAGCGGCACGGTCAGCGATGCATATTCGACATTGTGGAAATGGCCTGGCGCCGTTTCGCGATAGCCGCAGATGTCGGTGACGATGCCTTCAAGTACAGCATTGGGCAGGCGCCGGCGCATCTCGAACCGCCCGGCAATGGAGTGGTCCTGTTCCTTCCGGCGTTGCATCTCAACAGGCATTTGCCCTCCTTCCGCCGAGGCAAATCTAGCAGACCCCAGACCAGAATCAAAAGCGCCCGGCTTTTGGCCGGGCGCTCCAGGTCCCCACTTCAAGGGAAACTGGTCAGGCGCCGCGCATCAAGCAGCCGCCGGCAAGCACGATGAAGGCAATAAGAACAATCCACACCGATGCGATTGGAATAAACGCAAGAACGCCAAAGGCGGCGAGAACACCGATGATGGCGATAACAACTGCAATGATGAAAACAATTTGGGTGGGTGCGCTAAGATTCATGTCTGGCTCCTCGCAACATGATTCGAACAGCGGCATTCTATCAGGGCGGGTGTTCACACACCAATCATGACACGCAGCGGGTTCGCCGGGTCGGCCAAGAGCTTCACGGCCAGCGCAAGGCAGACGACCACCAGCAGCGGCTTGATCAGTCTTGCACCGATGCGCATGGCCAGGCTGGCGCCGACGCGAGCGCCGAGGAATTGGGCAACGCCCATCATCAAACCGATCTTCCAGTAGACGACGCCGACCGCGGCGAAGACGATGAAGCCGCCGATGTTGGAGGCGAAATTGAGCAGCTTGGTATGCGCGGTCGCCTTGAGCACGCCAAAACCGGCGAGTGCGACGAAGGCCAGCATGTAGAAGGAGCCGGCGCCGGGTCCAAACAGGCCATCGTAGAAGCCGATCGCGGGCGCGACAGTCAACCCGAACAGGAACGGTGACAGCCGCTCGGCACGGTCGACATCACCCATGTTGGGTTTTATGGCGAAATACAATGCGATGGCGATCAGCAGAAGCGGCAGCGAGGCGCGTAGAATATCGCCCGGCACAATCGTTGCCAGCAAGGCACCGGCAGTGCCGCCGGCAAGCGCCAGCAAGGCTGACGGCAGCTGTCGTCGCAGGTCGACATGGCCATTCGCGGCATAATGGATTGTGGCCGAGCCAGAGCCGAACATGCCTTGCAGTTTGTTGGTTCCAAGCGTTTCGATCGGTGAGAAACCGGCGAGAAGCAGTGCGGGAATGGTGATCAATCCGCCGCCGCCGGCGATCGAGTCGACAAAGCCCGCGGCAAAGCCGGCGAACGCCAGCATGGCGACGGTCTGGGTGGTGAGGTCGATCATCTGAAGTGTGGAAATGTCCGGTGGGCTGAGATATCGGGCGTTCGACCACGATGGCCCTGTTTGCGCAAGGCCGATTCCGCGCTACCTCTATTCAAGCGCGTCGCGCTTGGGTGGAATCATGCGACGCATCTGAACCGGAAAGGGGCTCCTGATGGCATTCGCATTGCTGGACCAGATACGCTCGATCTTCGACGGCGACCCGGGCGTGCGCAAGGTGGCGGACGATCCGGTCCTGTCGGCGGAACTCTTGATGCTGTTCCGCATGATCCTGGCCGACGGGTCGGTCAGCGAGAGCGAGATGGTTGCCTTCCGACGCATCTGCAAGGACGCCTTCGGCATTGCCGAAACGAGCATCGACAGCGTCATCGAATATCTCAACGAGTTCGGCTACGAGACCAACGGCTCGCAGGCCATCGCGCTGTTCCGCGATCTAGACCTCGAGCGGCGCAAACAACTGGCCCGCCATATGGCCGAGATCGCCAAGGCGGATTCGCAGCTGGCCGAGAGCGAGGTGCGGCTGCTCCGGCGCACGCTCGACCTGCTCGACATCAGTCCGGTCGACGTGGTCAAGCCGGAAGGCTGAGGCGCTGCTCGCGCAACGGCTTCGCTAGCTGCGGGGAGCGTTGGAATGGCCTTTGCCGACAGCTATCTGGGACAATTGCGGGCGCTGATCGGGGATCGTCTGGTGCTGATGCCGGGCGCTCGCATCGTCATCGAACGCGCCGACGGCAGCATCCTGTTGCAGAAACGAACTGATTTTGGCCTGTGGGGCCTGCCTAGCGGCAATGCCGAGGAAGGCGAGGGCCTGGAGACCCTCGTGGTCCGGGAGGTACTCGAGGAAACCGGGTTGATCGTCAGCGATGTCGAGCCGTTCGGGTTCGGCTGTGACCCGCACTATGAAACCTTCCAGTTTCCGAATGGCGATCGCGCCCAGTTTTTCGCGCTGATGTTCTACACGCGCTCCTTTGAAGGCGAGCCGGCCGTTACCGATGACGAGAGCAGTGCCGTCGGCTGGTTCGCGCCCGACGACTTGCCCGAAATGCTGCCCAATATGGCGCGCAGCATCGAGGCCTATCTCCGGTTCAAGACCACCGGAATATTCCAGATGATCTGAGAGGCTATTTGGAAATTCTTCTCTGGCGGCCATCTAGCGGCGTTTTCTGCGCTTCCGGTGCTCACGGACCCGGAATATTCCAGATGATCTGATGGGCTAACCCTGTTCCTGCATCCGCCGAGCGATTGCCCGCTGCAGGTTCGGGGCAGCAGTGACCAGCGCCTTGGCCGCCTCGGATTGCGGGTGATCCAGCACCTCGTTCGTCTTGCCGCGCTCGACGATCTTGCCGTCATGCATGACCAGCACCTCGTCCGTGATGGCACGGGCGACGGACAGGTCGTGTGTGATGAAGAGATAGGCGATGTCGAGTTTTTGGTTGAGCTCGGCGAACAAATCCAGGATCTGGGCGCGGATCGAGACATCGAGCGCCGAGACCGGCTCGTCGGCGACGACCAGCTTGGGGCGGGTGATGATGGCGCGGGCGATCGAAAGGCGCTGGCGCTGGCCGCCGGAAAACTCATGCGGATATTTGTCCATGTCGCGCTGGTCGAGGCCGACTTCATGCAGCGCATGCGCCACCATTTCGTGGCGCTCGGCGCGCGTGGGCTTCTTGTCCAGAACATGCAGGGGTTCGGCGACCAGTTTTTCAACCTTCTGGCGCGGGTCGAAGGAGCCGTAAGGATCCTGGAAGACAACCTGCATGTCACGCCGGGCCGGCTTCAGTTCCGCTTCGCTCTTGCCGGTGATGGACTCGCCGCGAAACCGGATCGTGCCCGAGCTTGGTCGGTCGAGCGCCAGGATCATGCGGGCGAGCGTTGACTTGCCACAGCCGGAGCGACCAACCAGCGCCACCGATTGGCCCGGCGCCATCGACAGGGATACATCGTCCACGGCACGGATATCAGGCGCACGCCCGAACAGCGAGGTGCGCGGGCCGGGATAGTCGCGCGTCACGCCCTCGACCTGAAGCAAGAGTTGGCTCGATCCGACGCCATGCGGCCTCGCCCGCGCCGGCACATGCATCGAGGCCTGCGCCAGTTGGCGCGTGTAGGGGTGGAGCTGTTCGGACAGCGTGCGCGCCGTGTCGCCGGCCTCCATCACCTCGCCGTGGCGCAGGATGGTGATGCGGTCGGCCATCTCGGTCACCACCGCAAGATCGTGCGAGATCAACAGCAAGCCCATGCGGCTCTCCGCGACGAGGTCGCGCAGGAGGTCGAGGATCTGGGCCTGCAGAACAACGTCGAGCGCCGTCGTCGGCTCATCGGCAATCAGCAGCTTCGGTTTCAACGCACAGGCGATGGCGATGACGACGCGCTGGCGCTGGCCGCCGGACAGTTCGTGTGGATAGCGCGAGAGAGGGAATTTTGCCGAGGGCAGGCCGACGCGGTCGAGCATTTTTCGCGCACGCTCCTCGGCCTCGGCGCGGCTTGCCCTGGTGTGCCAGCGTATGCCCTCGGCGACCTGTTCGCCGATCGTCTTGACCGGATTGAGCGCCGTCATCGGCTCCTGGAACACCATGCCGATGTCGTCACCGCGCAGCGCGCACATCTGGTCCTCGGTTGCCGCGAGGATGTCGATGCCGTCGAACGAGACGCGCCCGGTGGCGCGCGCGGCATGAGGCAGAAGCTGCATCACCGCCAGCGCCGTCATCGACTTGCCCGAACCGGATTCACCGACCAGTCCCATGACCTCGCCGGGCGCAACGGAAAGCTCCATGCCTCTGAGGATCGGCGTGTCGCCTATGGTCAGCGACAGGTTCTCGACCTCGAGCAGGCTCATCGCTGCCGCCGCGATTTCGGGTCGAGGATGTCGGCGATGCCATCGCCCAGAAGGTTGAGCCCAAGCACGGTGACGACGATCGCCATGCCGGGAAAGATTGCCATCCACGGCGCCACCACCATGCGGGTCTGCGCGTCGAACAGCATGCGGCCCCAGCTCGGCATTGGCGGTTGGGCGCCCAGGCCCAGATAGGAAAGCCCAGCTTCGGCCAGGATGCCCAGCGCGAACTGGATGGTGCCTTGCACCAGAAGCAGCGTGGCAATGTTGGGCAGCACATGTTCGATGCTGATCTGCGTGCTGCTCTTGCCGGCGGCGCGCGCGGCAAGGATGAACTCGCGCGGCCAGATCGCCAGCGCGCCGGCCCTGGCGACACGGGCAAACACCGGAATGTTGAAGATGCCGATGGCGATGATGGCGTTGACGGCGCCCGGTCCGAAGATGGCGGTGATCATGATGGCCGACAGCAAGGCGGGGAAGGCGAAGACGAGATCGTTCAGCCGCATCAGCGCCTCGTCGACGAGGCCGCCGCGCGCCGCGGCAAAGGCGCCGAGCGGCACGCCGACACCCATGCCGATGCCGACCGCGACCAACGCCACGGCAATCGAATTGCGGGCGCCGACCATGACCATCGACAGGATGTCGCGGCCGAAATGGTCGGTGCCGAACCAGTGCGCCAGGGAGGGGGCTTGCGTCTTGTCTGATATCACCAGTTTCGTCACATCATAGGGTGTCCAGACGTAGGAGACGATCGCCATCGTCAGGATCAGCAGGGTGATGACGAAGCCGGCAACGAAAGCGGTGTTCCTGAACGCCTTGGCCAGGATGCTGCCGAACGTCTCCTCGGGGATGTCGATGTGCAGCGTCATTGCCTGCTCCTCAGGCGCGGATCTACGACTGCATAAGAAAGATCGACAAGGAGGTTGACGGCAATGACGGCGGCGACCAGCAACATGACGACGCTTTCGACGACGATCAGGTCGCGCTGGGTGATCGCCTGGAACACCAGCCGGCCGAGGCCGGGCAGATAAAAGACATTCTCGATGATGATGGTGCCGGCAAGCAGGAAAGCGAACTGCAGGCCAAGAATGGTCAGTACCGGGATCATGGCGTTGCGCAGCGCGTGCCGCCACAGCACAGCGCGAAAAGGCAGGCCCTTGGCGCGGGCAGTGCGGATATAGTCCTCGTTCAGCACCTCGATCAGCGCCGAGCGGGTGACGCGCGCCAGGATGGCGGCTTGCGGCAAGGCAAGCGCCACTGCCGGCAGCAGCAGCGATTTCAGCGCCGGCCAGGGGCCGGCGCTCCAGCCGGGAAAGCCGCCGGCCGGAACCAGCCGCAGCCAGACGGCGAAGACATAGATCAGCATCAGCGCGAACCAGAAATTGGGGACAGCGACGCCAAGCTGAGCGGCGCCCATCGCCACCGTATCGCCGGCCCGTCCGCGCCGGCTGGCGGAAAACAGGCCGACCGGAATTGCGATGATGGTGGAGAGCGCCAGCGCAATCAGCGCCAGCGGCAGGGAGACAGCCAGCCGCTCGCGCACGAGATCGATGACCGGCACCGAATAGGTGTACGAACGACCGAAATCGAGACTGAGCAGGCCGCCGGCCCAATGCAGGTAGCGCCAAGGCAGCGGCGCGTTGAGCCCCATCTGATTGCGCAACAGCTCGACCTGGTCGGCGCTAGCGTTCATGCCCAGCATCAGCCGCGCCGGGTCGCCGGGCAGGATCTCCAACACGGCGAACACCACGATGGAGGCCAGCACCAGCGTGGCAATGGCGATGGCGAGGCGCTTGAGGAGATAGGGCGTCATGGGACCGCTGCGTTGCCGAGGGCAGACAACAAGTGACGATAGCGTTCTGCGACGCCCCCCTCCGTCCTGCCGGACATCTCCCCCTCAAGGGGGGAGATCGGCAATTTCAGCGCAGGCGCTACAAAGGCTTCATCGATGGATAGCGAAAGCCGTGACAAGGGCGAAATCTCCCCCCTTGAGGGGGAGATGCCCGGCAGGGCAGAGGGGGGCGCGAAGGGGCGCAAGCCGCGCCTTTTGGCCAACAGCCTTACTCGCTCCACTTCACCTTGGTCAGGTCATTGGCCTGGATCGGCGCGTTTTCCCACAGTCCTTGCAGCTTGGCATCCCAGACGCCGACCTTGGGCAGTTCGAACAGGAAGCCGACCACGGCATCATCGGCCAGGATCTTCTGCGCCTGTCCGAGCAGTTCCTTGCGCTTGGCCTCGTCAGAGGTGAGGTTGAGGTCGGCAATCACCTTGTCGAAGGCGGGGTTGTCGTAGTTGAAGTAATAATCCTTGCGCGAATAGATATCGATGTCGTTGGGCTCGGTGTGCGAGACGATGGTCAGGTCGTAATCCTTCTTGGTGAACACCTGATCCAGCCACTGCGCCCATTCGACCGGGATGATCTCGAGATCGATACCGACGTCGCGAAGTTCCGAGGCGATGATCTCGCCGCCGAGCCGCGCGTAGGAGGGCGGCGGCAATTTCAGCGTCGCCTTGAAGCCGTTCTCCAGTCCCGCTTCCTTCAGCAGTTCCTTGGCCTTGGCTACATCATGCGGATAACGGCCGGTGAGGTCGACATAGTCCTTGTTGGCCGGTGACATGTGCGAGCCGATCGGCTGGCCGAGGCCGGCCGATGCGCCGTCGATGATAGCCTTGCGGTCGAGCGCATAGGAGATCGCTTGTCTCACCTGCAACTTGTCGAAAGGCGGCTTCTTGTTGTTGATCGACAGGAGGGTTTCGCCCTCGGTCGCGCCAATCACCACCTTGAAGCGCGGGTCGTCCTTGACCTGGGCGACGCTGTCGGCATCGAAGAACGGGAAAGCCTGGATGTCGCCAGACAGCAGCGCCGGTACGTAGGCCGCCGCATCCGGTACGATGCGGAACTCGGCCTTGTCGAGGGACACCGGCGTGCCCCAGTAATTGTCCGACTTGACCAGCGTGATCGACGATCCCTTGGCCCAGCTCTGGAATTTGAACGGGCCGGTGCCGATCGGCTTCTCCTTGTTGGTGTCGGCCGATTCAGGCGCCACGATCACCGCGTCGCCCCAGCCCATATTGTAGAGGAAGGACCCTTGCGGGTTCTTCAATGTCACCTTGACCGTTGCCGGGTCGACGACATCGACCTTGTCGATCGCTGCGAACAGACCCTTCTGCGCATTGACCGAATTGTCGGCCCGGGCGCGGTCGAGCGAGAACTTAACATCACTGGCGTCGAAATCGGTGCCGTCGTGGAATTTGACGCCGGTGTGCAGCTTGAAGGTGTAGACCTTGCCGTCATCGGAAATGGTCCAGCTTTCGGCCAAATCCGGCAGCACCTCGCCATTCGGCCCGATGCGGGTCAGGCCCTCGAACACATTGGCGTAGAGAACCTCGTCGATGGCTGCGGCAGCACCGGCGGTCGGATCGAGATGCGGCGGTTCGAGCGGGATGCCGATGACGAGGTCGGTTCGCGCGGCGAATGCCGACGTGCCAGTGGCCAGCGACAGCACCGCTGCGGCCAGGATGGTTTTCCACAATCTCATCGTGCAACTCCCCATGCGTTTTCAGACACGTGCTCAAACCCGGGCGATAGAAGCGTGATTTGGCCACGGAGTAAATTGCGTTTCGTTCTGCCCGGCAGGATGGCTGGGAATGTTTTTGCCGTGACAGCCCTGTCGGCTGGTCGAAGCTTGTTGCGATGCGACTATCCCGTGGCTGTGCCGCGCAGCAGCACGTTGAGCCCGATCGCCATCACCTTGGCCGCTTCCACCATGTCCGATATCCCGACCCATTCGTCCGGCCGGTGGGCGAGGTCTAGAATGCCCGGACCGTAGGCGATGCAATCATAGATATGGCCGATGCGGGCAATGTGCTTCTGGTCGTAGGTGCCGGGCGAGATGACATAGTCCGGTTCGCGGTCGAAGATCGCCATGATGCCTTGCGCCACCGCCTTGACCACGGGCGCGTCGCGCTCCGTCATCAGCGGCAGCACTTCCATCAAGTCGCGGATCTCATAGTCGAATTTTTTCCGCTCGCGCTTCAGCCGGTCGAGAATGCCGGTCACTTCACCTTTGACCGTGTCGAGGTCCTCCTCGAGCAGGAATCGGCGGTCGATGGTCAGCCGGCAGGAATCGGGCACGTTGGGCGAAGGCAGGCCGGGCCGGAAATCCTCGGTCTGGCCACCGTGGATGGAGTTGATGTTCATGGTCGAGCGCTTGGCGCCTTCGGGCACCACCGGCATGCGCGTCGTCTTGCGATCGAGCGCGGGGAATAGTTCATCCTCGAAGGCCTGCAGGACGGCGCCCATATGGCGCACCGCATTGTCGCCGAGAAACGGCATCGAGCCGTGCGCGATCTCGCCCTTGGTCTCGATCTCCGCCCACCAGACGCCGCGATGACCAAGGCAGATGCGGTCCTTGTTCAGTGGTTCGGGGATGATGACGTGGTCGACCCTGGGTTTCGAGAAATAGCCGAGCCTGGCCAGATGGGCGACGCCGCCGAAGCCGCCGGATTCCTCGTCGACAGTGCCCGATATTTCGATGGCGCCTGGAAAGTCGGGAAACACCTCCATGAAGGCTTCCGCTGCAATGACCGAGGCGGCAAGGCCACCCTTCATGTCGCAGGCACCACGGCCGTAGACCTTGCCGTCGCGGACCACGCCGGCAAAGGGATCGACGCTCCATCCGTCGCCGGCTTCGACAACGTCGATATGCGAGTTGAAGTGGACGCAGGCGCCCGGCGACCGTCCGTCGAACCGTGCAACGACATTGACCCGCGGGTAGCGATCGGTGTCGCCGGGTGTGCCCTCGGCACGGATGAATTCGGTCTCGAAACCACTCTTCTTCAGTCGCGCACCGAGATATTCGGCGCATGCGCGATAGGCCTCGCCGGGTGGGTTGATGGTCGGAAATCGGATCAGGTCGGCGGTCAGCGCGACGACATCGTCGCGCCGGTCATCGATCGCCTTGAGGAGTCGCTCGTTCATGCGACGAGTTGAGCAGCGATATCAGCGGTTTTGCAAGCCCGACGGTGAACAGACCGGTGCGGCGTGTCGTTGCGGCAACTATCGCGCGAAATCGTTCAAATTCGCTGCTTTGGATTGGCGAATTGGTCAAGGAGTGTGTGCTATCGCATCACTCGCCATTAAAAAGATGAAAAACAACGTGATGGCAGGCAAGTAAGGGGCAATCAAAGGGGTTTGATCGCATGAAAAAGACTGTTCTCATGGCAGCCGTGTTTGTCGCGATGCTGTTCGGTGCCGCGGGGCAAGGCTGGGCGGCCAGCCTCGTTGCAAACATAGACGTGTCGTCGCAGACGATGACGGTCAGATACGGCTTTTCGGTTTACCGGTGGAGCGTGTCCACCGCGCGATCCGGCTATTTCACGCCGCGCGGCACCTATCGGCCGCAACGCACGGCCCGGATGTGGTATTCGCGCAAATACCATATGTCGCCAATGCCTTATTCCGTGTTCTTCCATGGCGGCTATGCCATCCATGGAACTGGCGCCGTCAGGCAACTCGGCAGGCCGGCATCGCATGGCTGCGTGCGGCTGCACACGGCCAACGCCGCGACGTTCTATTCGATGGTGAGGGAAGTGGGTTTCGTTAACACGCGGATCGTCGTGACGAACTAGGGCCGTCGGTCGGGCATCGTCCGGATCGCGGCGCAGTCTTGTCTTTGTTAGCCGGTTCAACGTCGGTGGGTCGCTGAACCGGTCCAACCGTTTGTTGGCACTTTCGGTGAACTTGCTTTGGCTGTCGACGCCAGTGGCAAGTCGGAACGCGTACATTCCTGGCATGGTGTCGCTGCCGACTGCCGGGCCTCTTTTTAAAGTGGCGCCAATTTTCATTACCATGTGGAAAGCATTGGTATGAGACGTTCCGCCGGTGGTGGCAGCACCTGGGCGACCAGCTTCTATATGAGATGTCCTTACTTTTTGCAGGCCGGTCAATCGGTAACCAGAAGTCTCGCCACTGCGCACCGATTGTCGGATTTGACGGATGCTCTCCCAGCCAGAAATGGACGATCGTGTTTCCAGTCGGCCCGCCGGGGTGGTTATTCTTGGTGGGGCGCACGGGACGCTGGCGCTGGCCAGGAGCCTTGGCGCACAGAAAGTGCCGGTCTGGCTGATAAGCGCCGACACGCCTTTGCCCCGCTTTTCGCGTTACGCTCATCGGCAGATGACGTGGCCCGGCCCCGAGGATGACGGCGCCGTTGCCTTCCTGCTCGACCTGGCTGCGACCCAGGGATTGGGCGGCTTTCTTCTGGTTCCCGGCGGCGATCCTGAAGTTCGCCTGGTGTCGCAAGCCATCGAGCAACTGTCCGATATATTCGACGTGGTGCTGCCACAATGGCGGCAGCTGAAATGGGTTTGTGAGAAGCCGCTTCTGTATCGCCGTGCCCGCGAACTGGCGCTCGCCATTCCGCTGACCTACGAGTTTACTTCGGTTGAGCAGGCAGGGGCGGCCGAGCTTCGCTTTCCCGTCATCCTGAAGCCGAACATGGGCGGGCGCAGCCGTTTCGCCCGTACAAAGGCCATTCTCGCCAACGACCAGGCGTCGTTCCTGACAGCCTACAAATGGGCCGCCGAAGACATTGGTTTCGAGAATGTCGTCGTCCAGGAAATGATACCGGGAGGAGGAGAAAACCAGTTTTCCTACGCGGCGCTGTGGAACCGGGGCGCACCGGTGGCCGAGTTCACTGCCCGCCGCAGCCGGCAATATCCGGTCGATTTCGGCTATACCAGCACGTTCGTGGAGGTCGTCGACGAGCCGCATCTGATCGACGCCGCGCGCCGGCTTCTTGGATCGATCGGTCACCACGGATTGGTGGAGGTCGAATTCAAGCGCGACCCCCGCGATGGCTCGTTGAGGATACTCGATGTCAATCCGCGACCCTGGACATGGTTTGGGCTTGCCGCTGCCGCGGGCGTCGATCTCGGCGCCATGCTTTGGGCGATCAGATCGGGCCGCGAGGTCAGGGCGGTCTCGGCGCGGCCGAATACATCCTGGATGTACCTGGTTCGGGATATAGTGGCCGTCAGCAAGTTGATCTCAAGTGGCCGGCTGACAAGGCGGGCCTATTTGCGCTCGTTCGGTTCGGTGCGGGCATGGGCGACATTCACGGCAAGCGACCCGATGCCAGGCCTGATCGACATACCCTTGACCATGTGGAGAGTGTTGACGAGGCGAATACTTCGCAGGCGGTGAAACCATTAACCGACGACGCCATGTCATCTGTCGGACAGGCGGTAGGATGCGGTTCATTTCCGCATTCTTAACCTGGGAATGTTTAGGACGACGGGGTGTCCGACCGGGGTTTCAGTCGGGACCAGGCGTCGAGAAAACGGAACCACGAGACCAGTGACATGACCGCTCCCGTGCCCAGGACCGATTGCGAGGTGGCTGTGATCGGTGCCGGACCGTTTGGGCTGGCCGTTGCTTCCGCCCTCAAGGCGGCGGGCATTGAAACGATTGCCCTCGGCGGCGCAATGTCCTTCTGGCGTGATCACATGCCGAGAGGCATGAGGCTGCGCTCACCCTGGCATGCGACCTATATCGGCCACACCAAAGGTTCGCTCTCGCTTGATTCCTACGCAGCGGTCCTTGGAATCTCGCCGCGCGAACCGCTGCTGCTCGAAAACTTCGTCGACTATGGACTGTGGATACAGGCCCAGGCGGTTCCCGATCTGGATACGCGCATGGTTGGCCGTGTCGAGACGGCGAGGGGAGGGTTTCGCCTCGCCCTTGCTGATGGTGATGCCGTCCAAGCGCGGCGTGTCGTCGTTGCCACCGGGCTGATGAATCAGCAGATGATCCCCGCCGTCTTCAATGGAATGCCCGCCGAACTGGTCAGCCATGCCAGCGAACATGCCGGCTACGAGGCCTTTCGCGGCAAACGGGTTGCCGTCATCGGGCGCGGGCAGAGCGCCTGCGAATCCGCGGTGCTGCTCAAGCGTAGCGGGGCGGATGTCGAACTTGTCTGCCGTGGCGACATCCATTGGCTCGGGTATCGAACGCTGTCGGGAAACAAAAGCTGGAGTTTGCGCGACTTCGCTTCGGAGCGTCTTGCGTCTCCCTCCAGGGTCGGCCCCTTCCCACTGTCCTGGCTGGTCGAAGTTCCAGGCTTCGTGCACCGGTTTCCGGAGGCAGCCAGAGACGGGCTCAACATCCGCAGTCTTGGGGCCGGCGCGTCAGGCTGGCTGAAGCCGGACTTCGATGGAATAAAGGTCAATGCTGGCAGCAGGATTGTCGGTGCTGCCGCCAAGGACCACGCCATCGAACTGCGGTTCGAGAAGGATGTCGCCACCTTCGATCACGTGCTGCTGGGAACTGGCTACCGGATCGATATCGCCAGGCTCGGGCTGTTCGCGCCCGATGTGCTTGCCGCGATTGCACGCCGGGAAGGGGCTCCGGTGCTCTCCGCAGGGTTCGAGTCGAGCATTCCAGGCTTGCATTTCGTCGGTGCGAGCGCCGTCGGCAGTTTTGGCCCGCTGATGCGGTTCACTGCCGGCACGCCATACGCCGCGCGCAACGTCACGCGTTTCGTCAAGGCCAGAAGCAAGAGCTACGCTCCGGCGCGAAACTGAAAGACCGCGTAGTCGATGGTTCGGATCGCATCGAGGAAGCCGGGCATCGGCGGCACGGGAAGTTCCATGAAAATGCCGGCCGCCCGGATTGCCGGCCTTGCCCAATCGATGGCGCGGTGGCTTGAGCTTCCGTAGACGATGAAACAGTTTCTCGGGCGCCGTTCGAGCGACGACACGAGATTTTTCAGCACGATGTCGAAAACGTCTTTAGAAAAAGGATTGTAGAAATAGACCACCAGGGGCGCATCGGGAAATTCGTAGGTCGCCGCGTCCGCCTCGACGACACAGAGCGCGCGGCATTTCTGCGACGGATTCCCGAAGCGCCTTATGTTGCTCCTGGCGATTTCGACCAGCTCGCGAGCGAACTCCACCCCGATGATCTCTGCAAACGGATAGCGCGACGCCAGCAACAGCGTCCGCGATTTTCCAGAGCCGATGTCGATGAATGTGCGGCCCTGGAGGTCCTGGGGCAGCGACTTCATGATGAAATCAAAGGTTTTCGGCGAGGTGCATACGGCTTCGTTGCCCTTGCTGCGATGCGGGCCGACGACATCGAGCGCAGCGAGCTGGATCGAACCGGACGTATCGACATCGTGCCGCCGATCCCATTTTCGCGCGAGGCGGTCGGCGACGATGTAACGGACGTTTCGCAGGACAAAGCCAACGCTCGCACCGATCCCGTGCCGACGAACGAGCCTGACCGGCTCCAGCAAGCCTCGCTGGCGGATAAAGGACCAGGCCCTGCCAAAACGGCCGAACGAGCGGTCTTCGAGCCTATCCCGGTCGGCGCGACGCGTTTCGAGACTAACCATGCAACGGGCCCAGCCGATGAACATGGGATATTTGCGCCCCGGCCGTTTAAGATTCCCTGACCAACAAAGCTACGAATGTCAGGACCGGTTCGCCAGTCAACGGGCTCAGGCGCCAGCGACTGGCGCTTTTGCCTGCGGGGGCTGCTTTCCCCGCCGGCGGCCGCCGATCTCCCACCTTTTGTGGAACCACATCCACTGGCCGGGGTCTTCGCGCACCCAGCGCTCGACCACGTCGTTGAGAAGCTGGGTGGTGGCACGGACATCGACGATGCCGTCAGCGGTCCGCGGCAAGGTCAGCCTGTCCTCGATCTCGAGCCGGAAGCGGTTGCCCGGAAGCCTGACGCAGCGCGCCGGATAGACGTCGCAGTCGTAGTGACGGGCAAGGGTTCCCAGGACGCGATTGCTCTGGCAAGGGCGGCCGAAGAACGTCGTCTCCAGGCCGTTGGTGAATTTCTGGTCGACCAAGACACCGATGTTGCCGCCATTCTCCAAGACCCCGGCCAACGCAAACGAGGCGCCGGCCATCGATGGCAGCAGTGATCCCATCGTCGAGCGGCGCGTCGAGAGGATGTAGTCGGCGAGATAGGGATTGTTGGGCGGGCGAAACAGCGCCGTGATGTTCATGCCGAAAGTTGCGGCGGCCACCGGCAGCAATTCGAAATTGCCGAGATGGCCGGTGAAGACGATGTGCGGCTGCTTTTCGGCGGCGATCTCGATGAAGTGTTCTATCCCCTTGACCTCGACGCGTCCCGGACTGGTGGCGGCTGGATCGTAGTCGAACAGGGCGTCGAGAAAGATGTATTCGGCGGCCAGGCGGGCCATGTTGCCCCACATGTCCGATGCGATGGCCTGGATCTCGGCTTCGCTCTTTTCCGGATAGGCCTTGCGCAGATTGTCGACGGCGACCTGATGGCGCCCCACCCGGGGGCCGAGACGGCGCGCGATGCGGTCGGCGAAATTCAGCGCGCTGTCGGCCGGCAGCAGGCGCAGCACCGAGATGATCATCATCGCCGCACGCGCCACCAGCCAGTAGTTCAACTGGCGCAACTGCCTGCCATAGCGAAATTTGAGATCCCGGCGAAACTTCTTGAGCACTGAGGTCAAGCTCTAGTCGACGCGCAGGATGATCTTGCCGAAAACGTCGCGGCCTTCCATGCGCTTCAGCGCGGCATCGATATCGTCGAAGCCGACTTCGGTGTCGATGACCGGTGCGACCTGTCCCGCCGCCATTTTCTGCATGGCGTTGGCCATGTTCTCCATGCGGCAGCCGAAGGAGCCGAGCAGTTTCAACTGCTGCTGGAACAGCTGCATCAGGTTGATCTGCGTCGAGACGCCCGAGGTCGAGCCGCAGGTCACCAGGCGACCGCCGCGCTTCAGGCACAGCATCGAGGCGGCAAAAGTGTCGGCGCCGACATGTTCGAAAACGACGTCGACGCCCTTCTTCTTGGTCAGCTTGCGCACGACGCCTTCGAAACGGTCGTCGCGATAGTTGATGACATGGTCGGCGCCGAGCGCCCTGGCCTTGTCGATCTTGTCGTTCGAGCCGACCGTGGTGATGATCGTGCAGCCCATCCGCTTCGCCAGCTGGATGGCCGCCGAACCGATGCCGGAGCCACCTGCATGGACAAGGATGGTCTCGCCTGGCTGCAAGCGGGCATTGTCGAACAGCATGTGCTCGACGGTACCGAAAGTGACCGGCGCCACCGCGGCACCGATATCTGTCACGCCGGGCGGGGCGGGGACCAGAAGGCGCGCCGGCAGGTTGATCTTTTCCTGCGCGAAGCCGTCGAGATGGAAGCCGTGAACCCCCGAAACATGCTCGCAGAGATTGTCGCGGCCTTCGCGGCAGGCACGGCAAAGGCCGCAGGTGCGCGCGCCGTAGATCGAAACCAACTGTCCGGGCAAGAGACTGGAAACGCCGGGACCGACCGCCTCGACCTCGCCGGAGGCTTCCGCACCGACGACCAGCGGCAGCTTGCGCTTGGCGAAGGCCATGCCGCGCCAGCCCCAGACGTCGATGTGGTTCAGCGCCACCGCCTTGATGCGCAGCGTGACTTCGCCGAGTGCCGGCGGCGGGGGAGGCGGCAGGTCCACCGTTTCAAGACGGCGGTCCTCGATAAGTTGCAGTGCGCGCATGGAGCCTGTCGGTTCTGTTGAGCGGAAAAAGGTCGCTTAGACCGGTTCCCGCGCCATGACAAGGCAGGTGTTCTGGCCGCCGAAGCCGAAGGAGTTCGACAGAACGGTGCGAACCTCGGCATTGCGCTTCTTGTTCGGCACCACGTCAAGCACGATCGCCGGGTCGGGATTGTCGTAGTTGATGGTCGGCGGAATGACGCTTTCGCGCATCGTCATCAGCGAGAACGCCGCCTCGACCGCGCCTGCCGCCGACAGCGTATGGCCAATCATCGATTTGTTCGACGAGACCGGCATCGAGCCGATCCGCTCGCCGAACACTGTCGACAGCGACAGGTGCTCCATCTTGTCGTTTTCCGGCGTCGAGGTGCCATGGGCGTTGACGTAGTCGATCTCGTCTTTGCTCAGGCCGGCATCGGCAAGGGCGGCACGAACTGCGGCGATCGCCGGCGAACCGTCCGGCTTGGAGCGGGTGCGGTGGAAGTCGTCGGCCTTTTCGCCACAGCCGCGCAGGATGCCGAGGACGGTCGCTCCACGGGCGAGTGCTGCTTCCAGCGATTCCAGCACGAGCGCGCCGGAGCCCTCGGCCAGTACGAAGCCGTCGCGGTCCTTGGAGAAGGGTTTCGATGCCTTTTCCGGGATGTCGTTGTGGGTCGAAAGTGCCGACAGCAGCGAGAAACGGATCAGTGCCTCGGCGGTCGCCGAACCGTCGGCGCCGATCGACAGCGCCCGGTCGCATTCGCCGCGGCGGATCGCCTCGACACCGAGCTGGATGGCGGTGGCGCCGGAGGCACAAGCGGTCGACAGCGTGATCGGCAGGCCGCGTGTGCCGAAACGATCGGCGAGACGGTCGGCGATCGAGCCGAACTGTGTGGTCTCGAAAATGTCTGTTTCCTTCAGCCCGCGCGCCACCCGCAGCAGCCTTTCGGCGCCGGCATCCTGTTTGTCGGAATTGTAGAGCGAGAAGCGTTCGGCCCAGTCAAGTTCGACCGGTGGCGAAGCCAGGAAAAGCGGACCGCCGAAATCACTGGAATTGAGACCGGCTTCGGCCACGGCCTCGTGCGCGGCGGTTTCGGCCAGTTCGTAGGTGAGCGGGCTGGCGCCCTTCGAGCTCGACGCCAGGAAGTCGACGGTGCCGGAGATGCGGGTGTTGAGATGGTCGACCGGAAAGCGGGTGATCGGGTGGATGCCCGATTTGCCCGAGGTCAGCGCCGCCCAGTTATCGGTCTTGCCGACGCCAAGCGACGTCACCACACCGATGCCGGTGACGGCGACGATCGGCCTGCCCATGTGATCGTTCAGATTGGCCATCCGGGAGCCCTCGAGCGTTTGTCGTTGCAGCATGGATCGCGGAACGCCGCCTCAGGCGGCGTTGACCAGCGCCATGCCCTCGAATTGGTGATAGCCGATCGCCGTTGCAAGGACGGTTGCGGGAACGCCTTCGAATGGCGTCTCGGCAGCGGCGTCAAAAACAGGGTAGGCGGCCTTGCGGTCGACGGCGAGTGCGGCCAGCGCCACGGCGAACGGAAACTGCGCTTCCTTCATGTGTCCGGTCAGCGTCGAGAAGCCGCGAGAAGCGATCGCCGTATTGGCATCGAGCGCTACTTTCTCGGCGTCGGTTGCCGCATGAGCGCCCGACGCGCCCGACAGGGCAAGCAGCTTGCCGTTCGGCAGCGCCGCCTGGCTGAGCAGCGCTGCGATCTCGGCGCCGAGTTCTCCGCGCCGCCGCCTGGCGCGGCCGGAGACGACCGGCCCGAGTTCGGCATAGATCTTGCGCCCACGGCTTGTCGCGTGTTCGCGCTGCTCCAGCACCAGGAAGGCGCCACCGGAGCCCGACACCACGCCGCCACCTTCAGAGCCCTGTCTTTGCCAGACCGGCTTCCACGGGCCGCGATGCAGGTAGCCGGCAAGTTCGTAGCCGAGCAGCATGTCGGAATGTTCGGTCTGGAAGGCGCCGCCGACCAGGATGTGGGTCGACTGGCCGGAGCGGATGCGCGCGGCAGCCGTTTCGACGGCGGCGACGCCCGCACCTTCCTCACCCATGAAGGTTCTGGACGAGCCGGTCACCTTGTGGACGATGGAGATGTTGCCGGCGAGCAGATTGGAAAGCTGGGCCAGGAACAGGGTCGGCCGCAGTTCTGTGGTCAGCTTCTCGTTCAGCAGCACGTCGCGGTCGTTGCGGCTTTCGGAAGCGGCGAGAATGGCGGCATCGACCGCTTCGTCACGTTCGCCGCCACCGGCGGCCACAACCATGTCCATGGTCGTGCAGAGTTCGTCATTGCCCTTGATGCCGGCGTCGTCCAACGCCAGGCCGGCGGCATAGGTGCCGAGCCTCTGCCAGGTCTCCATCTGACGCTGGTCGCCGCGCTTGGCGATCTGCAGGTTCCAGTCGATCTCCGGCAGGGGGTGGACGGTGTAGGGCGCGAAACGCGCGGCCTCGAGCACCGGCTGCAGGCCGGGCTGGGCGAGCTTCTGCCAGTGGGCGTCCGGACCCTCTCCCAGCGAGGAGACAAGGCCGATACCAGTGATGACGACGTCGCGGGGGCTGCTCATGGGCGGCTTTGTGGGTCAGGCGGCAGAGCGCGTCAAGATCGCGCGCTCAACTGACGTCAAGCAGTCTTGGCGGCGACCAGCGCGTCGATCTTGGCGCACAGGTTCTTCATGACGAAGTAATCGTCGGTCGAAGCCTTGCCGTCATTGACCTCCTGGGTCCACTTTTCCAGCGGCACCTTGATGCCGAATTCCTTGTCGATGGCGAAGACGATGTCGAGGAAATCGAGGCTGTCGATGCCGAGATCGTCGATCGTGTGGCTCTCGGGCGTGATGGTGTCGATATCGATCTCGCTGGTGTCGGCAATGATCTTGGCGACTTTGTCGAACGTGGTGGACAAGAGGCTTTTCCTTCGGTTGCGGGCGGAATCTGTCCGCATGTGTTTGGGCGCTGTCTAATCGGTTTTTCCCGGCAGGAAAAGGCCTGATACGCGGAGCGCAGATGGGTAGGGCGCTCAAGAAACGCAAGAAGGGCCACCGGTCGACCCGGCGGCCCCTCCCATTGACGTTACGTAAGCTCAGCTGTCGCGGAGCTTGACCAGGTCGTTGAGCAGCCCGCCCGTTCCGTTGTGGACGGTCAGCCGCTCGACCTTGCCGGCAATGGTTTCCAGAGCCTCGAGCTCCTTCAGCCGCAGCATCACCGGGTTCTCCGCCATCACCTTGGCCGTGTTAAGCAGCGAACGCGTGGCGTTCGTCTCCTCGCGGCGACGGATGATGTTGGCCTCGGCCTGCTTTTCAGCCGACACCACCTGGTTGAGGATCTCGCGCATCTCGCCCGGCAGGATGACATCCTTCAGGGCGATATCGCTGACCTCCACACCGATCTCCGCCATGTCGGCGCGGACCTTGGCCGCCGCTTCCTCGTCGACCGTCACCTTCTTCTCAAGGATCTGGTCGAGCGTCAGCGCGCCAAGCGTCTTGCGGAAGGCGTACTGCAGGGCACGGTAGAGGGCTTCGGAGAAGTCCTTCACAGCGCTCACCGCCTTGACCGGATCGACGACCCGGTATTCGGCGGCGATGTTGACGCGGATCGTGACGCGATCCTTGGTCAGCACTTCCTGCCCGGCAACGTCGAGCGACTGGCGCTTGAGGTGGACGACCTTGATCTGCACCATGCGTCCGACGTTCCAGAAAGCATGCACGCCCGCCGACAGCGTCCGCACGAGGACACCGTCGATGAACAGCAGTCCGGCCTGGCCGTCGACGACCGGATGGACGGACATCAGTTCCGCCTTCCGGGCCTGGCCGAGCCGGCGCATGACCGCCGCATCGATGGCCAGATCGGCCAACGTGTCGATCAGCGTCACCTTCCACGGACCGGCATCCGTCCACAGCACGAGCTTGCGATCCGGCGCCAGCACGGCATGCAGGTTGCCGTCACGCTCGATGACGGCGACGTCCGTGCGCCCGGTGCGAACGACGGTGAAATGACGCGCGGCTACATCCGGGAGCTTGTCGAACAACGCCTTCTCGTATGCCGAAACGAATTCCGGGTTCTTCAGATCGTGCCGCGACACCTCGAGGCTTCCGCGCCGGTTGGCGAGCCAATGTTCGCCCGGCAGCAGGACAGCCTTGATCTCACCCTTGTAGAGGGTGAGGGCACGTTCGTTTTCCCTTACGAGGACGCGCTCGCGTCCAAGAACCTTGTCGAGAATGGTCATTGTCTTACTCCTGTCGGGCATGGCCCCATGCGAGGCGTCAAGTCATGCGTCGATCTTCCCTTCGTTTCTCGTTTCACATCGTCTCTTGCGTCATGGTCCGGCACGAATGATCCGGGGACTGGTGGCATCAATCCGTGGCGGACCTGCGGGAGCGGATCGCGAGGCAGCGAAGCGGGCGCCGGAGGCCTTGGCCTCCCTTGCCGGCGACGCTGCGCCTTGACCATCACCGCGGGCCTGGCCGCGAGCCGATGGCGTCAGACTTTCAGGATGACCCACGCCCTAAGGCTTGGGCCTTCCGTCAGATCTTCGGCATTCCAGTCCCCGGACCGTTTTTCAGATAACACCGTGGCAGGGTGCTGGCTTATCAGGCCAATGGAGAAGGATTCGAACCTTCGACAATCAGAACCTAAATCTGATGCTCTACCAAACTGAGCTATCCGTGGTGCAGACAGCAGGAATCGAACCTGCGACCTCCGGACCCAAATCCGGCGCTCTCCCGCTGAGCTATATCCGCGATCCCAATCCCCAAAGCGGCGCCGTATACAGGGCGGCAAAGCCGCCTGCACGGGCGGAGACGAAAGCTCCAACCGTTGTGCTCGCTTCGGTTTTCGTGACCGGGTGCGCGCCTATAGCCCCTGCGACGGGTTGTCGCAAGCGGCATTGTCATGGCCAATTTGCGGCTTCTTTCCGTGGTGGCATTTCGGCAACACAAACGGCAGTGGCCGGCGAGCACTTGTGTGTACCAATGTACCATGGTACAAAATGGCTATGGACATAGAGCGCGTGCAGACAGGAGTTCGCCTGGAAAAGCGACTGGTGAAGGTCCTCAAGGCCTTGGCCGAACACCGCGACATGAGCCTCGGCGATCTCATCGAGGGCATCGTGCTGCATGCTTTCGAAGGGCAGACGCCGTTTTCGCCGGCGACGCTCGAAACAATCGGCCAATTGAAGCGCATCTATGGGCTGGAGCTTGGCGCCGCGGACAGCCACCGTCTGACCGAACGGAAGGGCGAAGGCGGATGACGAGCCATCTTGAGCGTTGCCACAGCATCGTCCTTTCCGGTCCGGTCGATCGCGTCTTTCCGCTGTTCTCGCCGATCGGCGAGACCTTGTGGGCGGAGGGCTGGGATCCGGAGTTTCTGCATCCGCAGGACGGCGAAACGCAGCAAGGCATGGTCTTCCGGACCGCCCATGGTGATGAGACGACTCTCTGGGCCTGCGCTGACTGGGATCCTGTCGGGCATCGTGTCCGCTATGTCAGGGTCACGCCGGATTCACGTTTCGGATTTGTCGAGGTGGCCTGCCATCCGGCGGCTGACGGCGGCACCGAGGCATCGATCGCCTACACGTTCACCGCCCTGAACGCGTCAGGCAGGTCGTATCTATCGGCGCTGACGGAGGACGCGTTCGCGCGCATGATCCAGGCGTGGCAAGTCCGCATCGATGCGTGGCTGCTCACCGACGCGTCAGTCGGTCATCACCACGACTAGAATGTGACCCGGCCGAGCACGCGCAGCCCATCGCCCTGCGGCTCGACGACCACGGCTTCGCCTTCGCGGGGCGAGACGCCGGTCAGCGCCACGATGTCTTCCAGATGGGTGACCATGACCAGATTGTCGGAGCCGGAATAGGCGCGGATTTCCTTCATGATCGCCGCGATCTGTGCCGCCTTCTGCGTCTCATCCCCCTTCAGGAGATCGAGCGGCGCAAACAGATCCGGCTCGGCCTCGAAGGCGATGCGCGCGGTGTCGAGGCAGCGGCAATAGCGGCTCGACAGCACGCGCTCGATGGGTGCCGCCCGCGCCGCAAACAAGGCGCCGATCTTGCTCGCCTGCTGCTTGCCGCGCGCCGACAGGTTGACCTGGGTGGCACAGCTGTCGATGTCGAAATTGGCCGGATCGGTGGTGCCGGTGACCATGGCATGGCGAAGCAGCACGACATGTCCGCCGTCGCGCAACAGCGCCCAGCCGGCGTCCGTTGCGTGGGCCGCGGCCGGGATAGCGAACAGAAGCAAAGCCAACAAAAATCGAATCATAGGCTATCCTTCTCCGGTTCCCGGCATGGGCTCCGGTGACTCGACATATAGGGACRGTAAAGCCAGCCGAAAGACAAGGCGCGGTAGGACAGAGCCCTACTTCTTCGCCAGTTGTTTCTTCACCAGATCGATCTTCTGGTCGGTCAACGGGATGGGCATCGTATAGCCGGCTTCGGTAAAGCCCTGCTTGGCGTTCTCGAAGAATTCGATCGCCTTTCGATATTCGGCCTTGCCGCCGCCATAGCTGGCGCGGTTCCAGTGGATGTCGCCGAGATTGTTCTGTTCGAAGGCCCACTGCATCGGCTGGCTTTCGCGGGTGAACACCTTCAACGTTGCCGTGAAGGCGGCCTCGGCATCGCCGAGATATTTGTCGGTCCGCTGGAGATTGCCGAGGTTGAGAAGGCTCATGCCGATGCCGTTCTGGGCATTGGCCCAGTCGACGGGTGCGGCTTCGACGGTCAACACTTCAAGTGCCGCCCGCCGTGCGGCGATGGACTCGAGCAGGGTCTTCGGGTCGGCGTTGCTCATGCTCAGCCAGTGCAGCGTCGAGCCAAGGCCGGCCTGGGCCAGCGCCCATTGCCGCGGGTTCGTCTCGCGCTTGTATTCGCGCAACGCATCGCGGTAGGCGGCGATCGCCTCGCCATAGTGTTCCGGCTTGTCGGTCACGCCTCCAAGCAGCTGCAGTGTGTTGCCGAGATTGTAGTGGCCCATTGCCCAGTCGAGCGGGAATTTCCGTCTGACATAGACCTGTCGGGCGGCCTGGAACGCCGCCGCCGACTGTTCGAGCCTGGCCGCGTCGCGGGTGCGCTGGCCAAGCGTCTGGTAGATCGAACCGAGATTGTTCTGCGCCGACGCCCAGTCCATCGGAAAACGCTGCCGGGTAAACACCGTCAGCGCATCGTCATAGGCCGCCGCGGCCTCCTCAAGTGCACTGGTGCCCAAGTCGAAGCGGGCGACGCCACTCAGCGCATTGCCGAGGTTGAGCCGGCTGGTGGCCCAGGAGACCGGGAAGGTTTCACGGGTTCGCACCTCGAGTGCGGCACGGAAGGCGTCGGCCGCCGCGTTGATCTTTGCCTTGTCGTTGAGCTGGATGCCAAGCGACACAAGCGTGTTGCCGAGATTGTTCTCGACCATTGCCCATTCCACTGGCACCTTTTCGCGCGTGTATTCCTCAAGCGCCAGCCGGTAGGCCGCCTCCGCTTGTGTCAGATGCTCGCCGGCGGCCTCGCGCTCGGAAAGCGCATAGAGCGCCAGGCCGAGGTTGTTCTGCGAAGCTGCCCAGTCGAGCGGCACCTTGTCGCGCGGGCGCTTATCGAGGGTGGCGCGCATTGCCGCCACCGCTTCATTCAGGCGCTTCGGGTCGCTCTCGCGTTCGCCGATCTTCAAGAGCACATTGGCCAGGTTGTTCTGCGCGGCGGCCCAGTTGAGGTCGTCCTTCTCGCGCTCGAACACGATGAGGGAATCGCGAAAAATCTGTGCCGCTTCGTCGAGATGAGCGGTTTCGGTCTCGCGCTCGCCGATGGTCTGCAGCACCACCGCCATGTTGTTGCGGGTGATCGCCCAGTCGCGATTCTGTTCGCCGTTGGGGATAAAGTTCAGGATGATGCGATAGGCCTCGATGGAATGCTGCAGCGCCTCGAGATCGCCAGAGGCATAGCCGAAAGCATTCAACGCCTCGGCTTCCTGGTTCTTGTAGTTCCAGCGCAGCTTGTCGTCCCATTTTTCGGCCAGCGAAAACGCCTTGGCGTAGTCGCCGGCGGCGGACTTATAATCGAAGACCAGCGCCGAGGCATCGGCGCGCCTGGCGTAGATCGCGGCATCGGCAAGGCGCTTCAGCTTGACGAGATCTTCGGCTTCATCGACCGCAGCGCCTGCCTGCTCGACCCGGCCGACCGCGTCATCGAGGAATTTGCGCGCCGTCACGATGGCGCCCTGGGCGATGGCCTCGTCGGCGGACGCGACGAGGCGCTTGATCTCGGGATCGTCGGTGCGCAACGCCGCGCGCTCGGACATCATCTTCTTCAGGCGCTCGGCCTGGGCGTCGAGCACCTTTTGCAGATCTGTTGGATCCTCGGGGATTTTTTCCGTGCCGAGCGCCTTCAGCACGCCATAGAGCGCGTCGAGCGGCACGCCCTCCTGCAGCGAGGCCAGTTCCACCTGGGCCCGCTTCGGGTCGGGCAGGTCGGAAATGGTCAACAGCAGCTGCCGCCGCTCGCCGGTGATCAACCCGTCGTCGCCGGTCGGCTCCGGTGGCGCAATGCCGAAATAGAGCAGGCGGCGCAGGCTCTCATTGACCCAGGGGCGCTGCTTGGCCTTGGTGTCGAGGTAGACCTCCTCGGTCACCATGCGCATGACCGAGCCGAACTCGGTGCCTTTCATCGCCGCGAGGTGGCGCAGCAGAGCGGCCGCGTAAGGGCTGTTTTCGCCAGCCGCGCCATCGAGTGCCGGGCGACCGGGTTCGGCGGCGAAGCCGACCACGGTGCCCAGGCTCGCGTCTGTCGCCGCAGCGTTGCCGAGGGCCTTGGCACCACGCACCGGTTCCAGGCCGCCAGCGCCAATCGGCGAGGCGGAGGCGGTCGGGGCGCGCCGCACCACTGCGTCCGCCGGAAACGGATTTGTGCGGCATGCATCGAGCAGCACGATCGTAACCGGCACGGTCGTCTTCAACGCATCCATGACGGCGGAAATCGGCACCAGGGCCGCGTCAGCATCCTTCAGGGACGATATGTCGGCATCGACCGGCACCAGATAGTTCTCGCCGCCAGCCTCGATGCCATGACCGGAATAATAGATGAAGGCGACATCGGCGCCTTCGGCATCCTCCGTGAAACGCTCCAGATCGCGCTTCAGCTTGGCGGCGTCGCGGTCGGTGACGTTACGAGCGTCGAAGCCGAGGTCGGTCAGCATCTTGGCCATGTCGCGGGCGTCGTTGGCCGGGTTGGGGAGGGCGGCGATATGTTCGTATTTCGACTGGCCGATGATCAGCGCCACACCCTTCAGGCTTTTCGTTTCGGCGGCCTGAAGCGCTGTCGCGGTAAGGCAAAACAGGGCAGTGGCGAAAGCTGTCAGCCACGCCTGCCGGAAAAGATTACGCTTCGAAGTTTCGACAAAGGCCATTTGTCGTTCGCGCCCGCCCCGATGATCCAAACCCTCTATAACGCTGCCAGCCGACCATGATCAAATTCAGGCGCGATTGCGCCACGACCGTGGCTCGCCTATCACGGGAAAAATGTCTCCGCTCACCGAAACCGTCCTGTTCGTCTTCAGCCTTGTCGCGCTCGGCTATCTCGCCGGGTTCACAGGCTATCTCAGACCGGCGAGCGGCGAGGGGATATCCGATTTCGCGGTCAGCGTGGCGATGCCGCTGCTGTTGTTCCAGACCATGGTGAACGCCGATTTCCACGGCGTCGCACCATGGTCCCTGTGGGGCGCCTATTTCGCGGCGGTAGCGATCACCTGGGCCGCTGGCCATCTCGTCACCACGCGGATCTTCGGACGGGATGCACGTGCCGGGGTCGTTGGCGGCGTGTCGTCGGCCTACTCCAATGTCGTGCTGCTCGGTGCCCCCTTCATTCTCGGCATATTCGGGCCGAGCGGCTTCGAAGTGCTGTCGCTGCTCGTCTCCGTGCATCTGCCGGTCATGATGATGGCGTCGATCGTCCTGTTCGAGATGTTCGGCCGGACTGGCAGCGAGCCTATGCACCCCTTGCGCATCATCCGCAGTTTCCTGCGGCGGCTGTTCATCAATCCGCTGATCATCGGCATTCTTGCGGGACTGGCGTGGCGCCTCAGCGGTGTGCCGCTGCCCGACCTTGCCATGCGACTGGTCGATGCGCTGGCCGATACGGCCGGGCCGGTTGCGCTGTTTGCCATGGGGCTCAGCCTGCGCCGCTTCGGCATTTCGGGGAATGTCCGTCCGGCGCTGGCGCTTTCGGTGCTGAAGCTGTTCCTGATGCCGGCGCTGGTTCTTGCCTTCGTCTGGCTGCTCGGCCTGCCGCCCTTGACGGCCAAGGTGGCGGTCGTGATCGCGGCGCTGCCATCCGGCATCAATTCCTATCTCATCGCCGTGCAGTTCAACACCGGCCAGGCGCTGGCATCGAACCAGATGACCATCGCCACGGCCTGCGCCGCCGTGACGACTGCTTTTTGGCTGACGGTGGTGCTCCACGTTTTCTGAAAGGTTATGCTGATATTCAGACAATGCCGGCCTGCGATCTTCATGCCATATGTCGGCCTGCTCTCGCCTCGGGCTGGCCCAACCCCTATATGCCATGTAGCGATTGCTTGCAGGCCTTGCCCTAGGTAAAGAGCAGTGGCTCCGGCGTGCCGGCTTCAGTTCCATGGCGCACGCTCACCGAAGACTTCACAGACCGGCCCGTCAGTGCGCCGAACGGAGGATAGACCATGCTTCAGAAAACCAGCCATTTCATGCGGCAGGCCAATCTCATCAACGGCGAATGGGTGCAGGCCGACAGCGGCCAAACGGTCGACGTCAACAACCCGGCCACCGGTCTCAAGATCGGCACTGTGCCGAAGTCGGGCAAGGCCGAGACCCGCCGTGCGATCGAGGCCGCCGAAGCTGCCTTCAAGTCGTGGCGCAAGACGACCGCGCTCGAGCGCTCGAAGCTGCTGCGCAAGCTGCACGACGCGATGATGGACAATCAGGACGTGTTGGCCGAATTGCTCACCATCGAGCAGGGCAAGTCCCTGTTCGAGTCCAAGGGCGAGATCGGCTCGGCCGCTTCCTACATTCTGTGGTTCGCCGAGGAAGGCCGCCGCACCTATGGCGACGTGGTGCCTTCGCCATGGGCGGACCGCCGCATCCTGGTGACCAAGGAACCGGTCGGCGTCATCGCCGCCATCACGCCGTGGAATTTCCCGTCCTCGATGCTTGCCCGCAAGCTCGGCCCGGCGCTTGCCGCCGGCTGCACCGCGGTCGTAAAGCCAGCCTCGCAGACCCCGTACTCGGGTCTGGCCTGGGGCGCGCTCGCCGAGGAAGTCGGTTTCCCCAAGGGCGTCATCAACATCCTGACCGGTTCGGCCAGCGAGATCGGCGACGAGATCTGCGCCAATCCGCTGGTGTCGAAGATCACCTTCACCGGGTCGACGGAGGTCGGCAAGCTTCTCATCCAGAAGTCCTCGGTCACCGTCAAGAAGGTGTCGATGGAGCTTGGCGGCAACGCGCCGTTCATCGTCTTCGACGACGCCGATCTCGAGCGTGCCGTCGCCGGCGCGATCACCGCCAAATACCGCAATTCAGGCCAGACCTGCGTCTGCACCAACCGCTTCCTGGTTCAGGCCGGCGTCTATGACAAGTTCGTCGAAAAGCTCGCTGCCGCGAGCAACGGGTTGAAGGTCGGTTCCGGCCTCGAGGACGGCGTGCAGCAGGGACCGCTGATCGACGAAAAGGCTGTCGAGAAGGTCGAGGAGCTGATTGCCGACGCGACTGCCAAGGGCGGCAAGATCGTCGCCGGGGGCAAGCGTCATGCGCTCGGCGGYTCGTTCTTCCAGCCGACCGTCATCGCCAATGCGACGCCCAAGATGCGCTTCATGAAGGAAGAAATCTTTGGCCCGGTCGCACCGGTGTTCAAGTTCGAGACCGAAGAGGAAGCCATCGCGCTCGCCAACGACACCGAATTCGGCCTCGCCTGCTATTTCTACACCGGCGATCTCGGCCGCGCCTTCCGCGTCATGGAAGGGCTGAAATACGGCATGGTCGGCGTCAATGAAGGCCTCATCACCACGCCCGAGGCGCCGTTCGGCGGCGTCAAGGAATCCGGCCTCGGCAAGGAAGGCGGACATCAGGGCATCGAGGACTACCTCGACACCAAATATGTCTGCATCGGTGGCCTCGGCCTCTGATAGGCTAGCTCCAAGCGGGCAGGTCTGTGACCTGCCCGCTTGAGTCGAGAAAACCAGCCGAAATTCTCTGAATCAACTGGCGTTTGCGAGCATGGCGAATGAAGGACGGTGAGGTTTTCGGTACGACGCAGGCAGGCGAACCGGTGCGTCGCTTCGCGATCAGGGGTGGCGGTCTTACCGCCAACATCATCGGGCTCGGCGCAATCATCCAGGATTTGCGCCTCACCGGACACGATGCGCCGCTGGTGCTCGGCTACAACAATTTGGCAGCCTATGAGACCGACACCGCCTTCTTCGGTGCGGTCGTCGGCCGCTACGCCAATCGCATCCGGGACGGCCGCTTCACCATCGCCGGCCAGCGCTACCAGACCGAACGCAACTTCCTCGACAAGCACACGCTGCATGGCGGCTCGCAAGGCTTTTTCCACCGGCCGTGGACGGTTTCGCTGCATGGCAGGGATTTCGTCACGCTGACGCTGCATGATCCCGACGGCACGATGGGCTTTCCCGGCGCGCTCGACGTCACCTGCACCTACCGGCTGAAGATCCCCGGCACGCTCAGCGTCGAACTCACCGCGACCTGCGAGGAGCCGACGCTGTGCAACCTCACCCAGCATTCCTATTTCAACCTGGATGATGGTGGCGCCGGCGACATTCTCGACCACAGGATGATGCTGAATGCCGGCGCCTATCTGCCCGTCGATGGCGACATGATCCCGACCGGCGTGGTCAAGCCGGTCGACGGCACGCCCTTCGATTTCCGCCAGGCGCGGCCGCTGCGCATGGAGACCGAGGGCGAACAGCTGCCCTATGACCAGAATTTCTGCCTCGCCCCGACGCGTGGGCCGCTCAAACAGGCGGCTTGGACGCAAGGGGCGAGTTCCGGTGTCGAGATGGAGGTGTGGACCACGGAGCCCGGCGTCCAGCTCTACACCGGCCAGTACGTGACGCCGCGCAAGGGGTTGGAAGGGCGAGACTACAAGGCCTTCTGCGGGTTCTGCCTGGAGCCGCAGGTCTGGCCGGATGCGCCGAACCGGCCGTATTTCCCGCAGGCGACGCTGTGGCCCGGCGCGATCTACCATCATGTGACGGAATATCGGTTCCGGCTCCCTTAGTATTTCAGGTCATTCGCTCTTGAACGCCGCTCGCAACGTCTCGAATGGCGCCAGCGCGCCGCGCACCTGCACCACGGCGGCCGCGACGCGGTGCGCGCGCAATACGGCATCCGCCGGCGCGTGACCGGCGAGGCGTGCGGCGAGATACGCCCCATTGAAGGAGTCGCCGGCGCCCGTGGTGTCGACAGGTGCGGTGACATGGATCGCCGGCACGTCGTGCGATGTTCCGCTGGCGGCGATCAGTGCCGGCGCCTCGCCGTTCTTGACGACAACTTCGCTGACCACTTGCCCAAGCCGGGCGGCGGTCGCTTGCGGCGTTGCATCGCCGAACAGCATCTGCTCGTCGGGAAAGGTCGGCAAGGCGATGTCGGTGACGGCAAGCGCTTCGGCAATCGCTGCCTGCGCATCCTCGCGCCGGCGCCAGAGCCGCGGCCGGTAGTTGGGGTCGAAGGCAACAGTCGAGCCTGCCGCCCGCGCCCTGGCCACGGCCGCCAACAGCGCAGCCCGCGGGGCATCGTCCAGAATTGCCAAAGTGATTCCGCTGAAGTAGACAAGCGCCTGATTTTCCAGGTTTTTCGACAATGCAGGCGGATCGGAGGCGAGCTGCCGGGCGGCGGCGTCGCCGCGCCAGTAGGTGAAGGAACGCTCGGCGCCGGTCAAAGTGATCGCATAGAGGCCGGGCCGCGCCCCGGCTATGACCGGGCTGGAACCGATGCCGATGCCGTTTTCAGCGAAGAAAGCGATCTGGCCTTGCGAGAAGGGATCGTCGCCAAACGCCGAGACATAGGTTGCTGGCCGCTCACTGCTCAACGCGTGCAGCGCCCACAGCGTGTTGAACGTGTCGCCGGCAAAACCCATGCGCCAGTTCGGGCCTGTCTGGCCAGAGAGTTCGAGCATGCATTCGCCGATCGAGGCGACGCCGTTTCCCGCCATCTACAATCCTCCAGTGATCCCGGTGCTGTAGCTTTTTGCCACGGGCAGCGCCATGCTTGGCAAGCAGGCTTTTTTCCGCCACAGCGTTTTCCCACAGGCTGGCGGGATGCGATCCGTCCGGCAAAACGTTGTCTGCAGAAGAGGAACCGGTTTGGCATCGTTATGGCGTTATCTTCTGGCGGGTCTTGGTCTGGCTGCCTTGCTGGTCGGCATTCTCGCGGTCGTCTATCTGACGGCGCCGCGATCGGTGCAGCCTGCCGGTCCGGATGTCTCGCGGACGAAGAACACCGACAACGGGCTTTTCGTGGCAAGTTTTTTGCCGGAGCGGGGCGTCGTGCGGCAAGGCGAACTGGAATCCTGGCTGCTGACCCTGAAGACAAAGGCCGGCGCGCCGGTGGAGGGGGCCGCGATCGCGATTTCCGGCGGCATGCCGCAGCACAATCACGGCCTGCCGACCAGCCCGCAAGCGACCGACTATCTCGGCGACGGGCGCTACCGGATCGAAGGTGTGAAATTCACGATGAGTGGCTGGTGGCAACTGCACTTCGCCATCTCGGCCACGGCCGGCTCCGACACGGTGCTGTTCAACGTGGTGCTGTGAGCGACCGATGAGGCACTTTCCGCGTTTTCTGGCGCTGTTGGCGGCCATCGTCCTCGCCGGTTGCGGCAAGCCGGATTTCTCCGACGCCGAGAAGAAGACCGTCGCCTCGCTGGCGCTGTCAACGCTGCCGTCGCTGAAGCCCGACACCACCAACCGCTTTGCCGATGTGCCGGCGGCCGCCGCACTCGGCTCGACGCTGTTCTTCGATCAGGGTATGAGCCGCGACGGCACGGTCTCCTGCTCGACCTGCCACAAGATCGACCGCCAGTTCCAGGACGACCTACCGCAAGCGGTCGGCGTCGGCCACACCAACCGGCGCACCATGCCGCTGGCGGGCGTGGCGCGCGATCCCTGGTTCTTCTGGGATGGCCGCCGCGACAGCCTGTGGGCGCAGGCGCTGACGCCGCTCGAAAATCCGCTGGAGCAGGCGGGAAACCGTACCGCCTATGCACATTACATGAAGGCGCGATTCGGCGAACGCTATGAGCGCATCTTTGGACCGCTGCCCGATTTTTCCGGCATGCCGTTGAATGCAAGCCCACTCGGAACCGATGCCGAGAAGGCCGCCTGGAACGCGATGAGTGATACGCAGCGCAACGCGATCAACGGCGTCTATGCCAATATCGGCAAGGCGATCGCCGCCTTCGAACGGTCGATCGAACCGGCGCCGACGCGCTTCGACCGCTTTGCGCTGGATCTCGCCACCGGCGCCGAGGCCAAAGGCGATGCCGCCTTCTCCCAAGAGGAAATCCTCGGGCTGAAACTGTTCATCGGCAAGGCCAATTGCGTGACATGCCACAATGGGCCGCGCTTCACCGACAACAGTTTTCACAACACCGGCGTGCCGCCCGTTGCGGATCTGCCGCCCGACCGCGGCCGCATCGATGCGGTACGCCAAGTCGAGGCCGACCCGTTCAACTGCCTGGGCGCCTACCGTGATGGCGACGCCAGTGCCTGCGGCGAGCTGCGCTTCATGGTCAAGGATGGGCCGCAGTTGATCCGGGCCTACAAGACGCCCTCGCTGCGCGGCGTCGCAACGCGTCCACCCTATATGCATGCCGGGCAGTTTTCGTCGCTCGACGAGGTGATCGCGCACTACGCAAAGGCTGCGCCCAGCGTTGAAGGAACATCCGAAATCCATCCGCTGGAACTGTCGGATCGCGAACGCGCGGCGCTGGTGGCCTTCCTGAAGACGCTGGCGGAATGATCTACCGATCCTTGACCGTCTCCATCGCCACGAAAGTCGAGGTCTGGGCGACATGGGGCAGGGCCGAGATGCGCTCGCCAAGCACGCGGCGATAGGCGGCGATGTCCCGGGTGCGGACCTTCAGCAGATAGTCGAAGCTCGACGCCATCATGTGGCATTGCTCGATCTCCGGTACCGCCTGCACGGACCGGTTGAAGGCATCGAGTGCTGCGGATCGGGTATCGGACAGTTTCACCTGGACGAAGGCGACATGACCTTCGCCCATGCGCTCGCGGTCGATGATCGCCTGGTAGCCCCTGATGTAGCCATCCTTCTCCAGCCGTTTGACCCGCGCCTGCACCGGTGTCTTCGACAAGCCGACCTTTGCCGCCAGTTCGGACATCGAAAGCCGCCCATCGCTTGCCAGCGCCGACAGGATATTCCGGTCGATGCGGTCCAATTGGTCTTCTGTCATCGAAAGTACAGTCCATATGCCTGTTTATTGCCGCTATGATAGATCGAATGACCTAAAATGTCGACTTCTTCGGACCGACCGAAATTCGCACATTGTGCTAGCTTGCGCCATTCGGTCCGGTGACCGCCGGTCCGCTCCCCGATGCTCGCTCCGCAGGACCGCCATGCCACTAGATTCCATCCGCCAGCAGATCCGCGCCAACTATCTGCCCGACGAAGAGGAGGCGGTGCAGCGACTGGCCGAGGCGACGGGGCTTTCCGCGAAAGACCGCAAGGCGATCTCGGCCCGCGCCGCCGATCTTGTGCGGGCGGTACGCGGCTCGTCCGATCCGCGGCTGATGGAGGTGTTCCTCTCCGCTTACGGACTTTCCACCAAGGAAGGCGTGGCGCTGATGTGCCTAGCCGAGGCGCTGCTGCGCGTGCCCGACACCGAGACGATGGATGATCTCATCGCCGACAAGATCGCGCCGCACGACTGGTCGGCGCATTCGGGCGGTTCGAGCTCCATCTTCGTCAATGCCTCGACCTGGGCGCTGATGCTGACCGGTCGTGTCCTCGATGAAGGCGAGGGCGGCATCGAAGGCACGCTGCGCTCCATGGTGCGCCGGCTGGGCGAGCCGGTCATCCGCAAGGCGGTGGCGGCGGCCATGCGTGAGATGGGTGAGCAGTTCGTGCTCGGACGCACCATCACCGAGGCCGTCAAGCGCGGCCGGCCGATGACGCAGAAGGGCTATCTCTATTCCTTCGACATGCTGGGCGAAGCCGCACGCACCGAGGCCGACGCGTTGCGTTATCACAAGGCCTATGCAGACGCGATTTCCTCGCTCGATTCCGGTTCCAACGGCCCGGACATCCGCCAGAATCACGGCATCTCGGTCAAGCTCTCGGCGCTGCATCCACGCTACGAGGTGGCGCAGAAGGACGAGATGCTGCCTGTCATGGCCGAGCGGCTGTTGTCGCTGGCGCTGGCCGCGCGACATTCGCGCATGGGTCTCAACATCGATGCCGAGGAGGCCGATCGCCTCGATCTGTCGCTCGACGTCATCGAGCGGGTGCTGGCCGAGCCGGAGCTTGCCGGCTGGAACGGCTTTGGCGTCGTCGTCCAGGCCTATGGCCCGCGTGCCGCCTTTGCCATCGACTGGCTCTACGCGCTGGCCAAGAAATACGACCGCACCATCATGGTGCGGCTGGTCAAGGGCGCCTATTGGGACACCGAGATCAAGCGGGCGCAGACGCTCGGGCTTACCGGTTATCCCGTCTTCACCCGCAAGGCCAACACCGACGTTTCCTACATGGCTTGTGCCAAAAAGCTGCTGTCGATGACCGACCGCATCTATCCGCAATTCGCCACCCACAACGCCCACACCGTCGCCGCCATTTTGTCGATGGCCGGGGACCGCGATTCCTTCGAGTTCCAGCGTCTGCACGGCATGGGCGAGGCGCTGCACGAGACGGTGCGCAAGGCCGAAGGCACGCGCTGCCGCATTTATGCGCCGGTCGGCGCGCATTCCGATCTGCTTGCCTATCTGGTTCGGCGGCTGCTGGAGAACGGCGCCAATTCCTCCTTCGTGCATCAGTTGACCGACGAGGAGGTCGAGCCGGAGGACATCGCCCGCGATCCGCTCGAAACGGTCGAGAGCCAGGGCCCCGCCGCCAATCCGGCGATTGCCCGGCCTTCCCAGATCTTCGGTGCCGGTCGACGCAATTCGAAGGGTTTTGATATCACCGACACTGTGACGCTGGCGGCGATTGACAAGGCCAAGGCTGCGTTCGCCGGCCCCGATCGCTGGCATGCCAAGCCGATCACGCGGGCCGCCGGATATGGCAAGCAACGGCCGATCGTCAATCCGGCCAAACCCGCGGAAGTCGTCGGCACGGTCAGCGAAGCCGCCGCCAAGCAGGTGGCGACCGCCGTGCGCATCGCCGTGGAGGCGCAGCCGGCCTGGGCAAAGCGTCCTGTGGCCGAGCGCGCCGCCATTCTCAATCGCGCTGCCGATCTCTATGAGGCCAACGCCGTCGAGTTCTTCGCACTGGCCACCCGGGAAGCCGGCAAATCTCTGGCCGACGGTGTGGCCGAGGTGCGCGAGGCCGTCGACTTTCTCCGCTACTACGCTGCCGAGGCCGCCAATGCCGAACCGGGCACGCTGGCGCGCGGCGCCATCGCCTGCATTTCGCCGTGGAATTTTCCGCTCGCCATTTTCACCGGCCAGATCGCGGCGGCACTCGTCACCGGCAATTCGGTGATCGCCAAGCCGGCAGAGCAGACGCCGCTGATCGCATTCCGCGCCGTCGAAATGCTGCGCGAGGCCGGCGTGCCGGAAGACGTCATCCAGCTTCTGCCCGGCGACGGCCCCTCGGTCGGCGGGCCGCTGACCGCCGACCCGCGCATCGCCGGTGTCTGCTTCACCGGCTCGACCGAAGTGGCCAAGCTGATCGAAAAGCAACTGGCCGAGACCGCCGCGCCGGACGCCATGCTGATCGCCGAGACCGGCGGCTTGAATGCGATGATCGTCGATTCCACCGCGCTGCCCGAACAAGCGGTGCGCGACATCCTGGCTTCGGCCTTCCAGAGCGCCGGCCAGCGCTGTTCGGCGCTGCGCGTGCTCTATGTGCAGAAGGATGTCGAGAAGAAGATGCTTGAGATGCTGAAAGGCGCCATGGAGGCGCTCAGCATCGGCGACCCTTGGCGGATTTCGACCGACGTCGGCCCGGTCATCGACGACGAGGCGCAGACTTCGATCCGCGATTACTGCACGAAGATGGGCCTGCAGGGCCGGCTGATCGCCAAGCTCGAGGCGCCGAAGGATGGGCGGTTTGTCGCGCCGCATGTCTTCCGGGTCAAGGGTATCGAGGACATGGAGCGCGAGGTGTTCGGGCCAGTGCTGCATGTCGCCACGTTCGACGCCGACGAGATCGACGCGGTCATCGCCGCCATTAACCGCAAGGGCTATGGCCTGACCTTCGGCCTGCACACCCGCATCGAGGGCCGCGTGCAGCATTTCGTCGACGGCATCCATGCCGGTAACATCTACGTCAACCGCAACCAGATCGGCGCCGTCGTCGGTTCGCAACCGTTTGGCGGCGAGGGGCTGTCGGGCACCGGGCCGAAGGCGGGCGGTCCGCACTATCTCCGTCGGTTCCGCAAGGGGCCGGAGGCCGGCACGCAGATTGCCGAAGGCCACAAGGTGACGGCGACCGAGCTTGCCGACAATCTGCCCGATCCGGCGTTGGGTGGCTGGTCGACGCGGCCCGACCGGATTGCCATCCTGAGGAAGCATCTGCGCGGCAAGGGTGCCGCGGCCATTGGCGCCGCCGCCGGCATCGACTTCGGCCAGGTCGACCTGCCCGGCCCGACCGGCGAGGCCAACACGCTGTCGCTGTCGCCGCGCGGACGGGTTCTGTGCCTCGGTCCCGATCAAGACACGCTGCTTGCCCAAGCGATCCAGGCACTCGCCGCCGGCAACGCGGTGCTGGCCGTTGCACCGGGCGCACCGGCGGCGCTCTCGGCGCTGACCGGCAAGGGCCTGCCGCTGGCCGCCATCGACGGCCGTCCGGATCCGGTCGAAGCGCGCTCGCTGCACGTCGACGTCGTCGCCTTCTCGGGCACACCGGAGGCTGCGCGCATCGTGCGCAAGGTCATCGCTGACCGCTCAGGGCCAATCGTGCCGCTGGTCAGCGAGGTGCTCAACCCGGCGGCCTATGCGCATGAGCGCGCCGTCTGTGTCGACACCACCGCGGCGGGCGGCAATGCCAGCCTGCTGGCCGGCTCCTGACGGGCCGGCTGCTCACACCTCTTCGGGTGCGCAGCCGAACTTCAGCAGATTGCCGTGCGGGTCCCGGATATGGAATTCCTTCATGTTCCACGGCCGCACGGTGAACGGACTGAGTTGCCTCACACCGCGCGCTGAAAATTCGGCATGCAGCGCCGGCACCTCGCCGCCCCTGATATAGCAGGACGAAACTTCGGGAAGTTTGCGGTCGTCGCTCTTCCAGAAATGGATTTCGATATCGCCCCGGCGCACGATCAGATAGTCGTCCATCTCCGGCCCGACGACACCGAAGCCGAGCTCATCGCGGTAGAAATCGCGCGTTGCCTCGATGTCGGGCGAGGGCAGGATCGGAATACTGCGCGCGGGGTCTTCGGTAGGCGTTGCCATCTCAGGCCCCTTCCACGACGGAAAAGCCCTCGAATTGCGGATGGCCGAGATAGTGGACTTTCGTCGTGCCGACATTTCTGTGGGCAGCGCGGAAATTCTCCGACTTGGTCCAGGCGACGAAATCATCGCGGCTCGCCCACACCGTGTGCGAGGCAAACAGCGTGTAGCCTTCGGCCTCGTTGACCGGGCCACGCAGCAGATGGAACTCCCGGAAACCTTTCATCTGTGCAAGGCTGGAATCGCGGTTCTTCCAGACGGCTTCGAAATCGGCTTCCGAGCCGGTCTGCACCTTGAAGCGGTTCATGGCGATGTACATGGAGGTTCCTTTCATTCGGGTGTTGATGGCTGAGGGCGCGACAGTTTCAAAATGGGCCGATTTCGGCCTCGAACGCCAAACTCTTGCTCGCGGCCTGTGGTGGAATTGGAGGAAAAGGAGCTGCCTTGCGCACGATGCCGAGCGCGACCTTGTCGAAGTTCGGCGATCCAGAGCTTTGCACGATGCGCAGGTCATCAATGCCGCCGCGGCTGCCGATGACGAATGTCACAACGGCATTGTTGCGAGCAGCCAACTGTACCGAAGGCGGGACGCCGCGATTGACACGGCTGAGCTTTCGGAAGACATCGCCGCGGTAATTGTCTTCCGCCGCGCTGCCTGCCTCCTTCTGTTTTTTGCCCTTGCTGGCCGCCTGCGCCAGTCGGTCCTGGCCATTCGCCGTGCCACGCTTCTCATCCGCTTGGCTGGTGCTGGGCGGGGCGGCTGCCGGAGTTGGCCTGGCGCTGGGAACCGGTGGCTGCTCCGGGACGGCGGCAGGCTCGGCCAGAACGGTCGGCTGTGCAGGGGTTTCAGTCTTTGCAACGATGCTCTTGTCATCGGCGCGCGGGGCTGTCGCCACCAGAATGTCCGGCGTGACGGAAGGCTGTTTGACAGGCGCTGACAAAGGCTCGACCGGCTGTTTGGCGGTTTCTTGAACAGGTTGAGACGGCTCTGTTGGTGTCGTCGGCCTGGCCGCCTTTGACGGCTCTGATTTGGTCGGCCGTGGATTGGGCACCAGCGTGACATTTACCGCCGCCGGATCCTGGTCCAGTGCGCTGCCGACCACCTTGTCCCCGGACTGATCGCTGCCTTCCGACTGTATGGCGTCCTGCGAATCGAATGTCTCCGGGGGCGAAATCAGAAAACCCGCAGCCACCGCCGTATGGAGCAGGCAGGAGACGGCGATCGCCGCCGTCCATTTGCGGTTCCAGGCCGATGACCGCGGCGGCGCAAGCGCCTCAGTTGGCGTGATAGCCAGCTCGGCGGCGCTGGCTTCGGAGAGGGGGCTGATATCCTGCATGTCTCGCAGCGAGACCTGCTGCGACCCTAGCAGAATTGTCAAATCAAGTTCGTTTGCCAGCGGCAGTCGGCCGTAGCCGACCGGAGGCCATGCCACGGCGTTTTGCAGGAATGCGGGATGCAGTCCCACCTCAGACGCCGAAAGCGATACCGGTCTTGGTGTCGGTCTTCAACTTGCGCATGCAGGCGTTCGGTTCGACGGCAGCGCCGGCGCATTCCGTCGCGCTGTTGATCAGCACACGGCTGACCTTGGCGCAGTCGGTGCCGGCCAGATCGAAGCGTGTCACCTTGGTCTTGCCTGCCGGCAATTCCTTGAAGTCGAGCACGGTCAGCCGGTCGACGACGCCCGCCTCGTTGAACAGGGCGATCTCGAACGCCGCCTTGGAGAGGTCGGCGCCGAGGTTGTTGCTGACCACGAAGGTCAGGCGGCAGCCTTTGTCGGAGGCTTGCGCGCCGTTGAGTTCGAGGGCCAGCGCGGGAACCGGCGCGGACTGCTCAGCCCACGCCGGAACCATCGCAAGCGACATCGCCAACGCCGAGGTCAGCAGACGAAGGGATGTCCTCAAGCTCGTCATTGCCGTCAGCCTCCAAATCGCATCGTTGCCGCCAGCTTCAGCGTTATGCCCGGTTCATAGACCGCGACCGTCGTGCTGCCGTTCAACGGGTTGGCGTATTTGACATCGAACAGATTGTCGGCGCGGAAATCGACCTTCAGATTGTCGGTCGCCTGATAGCTGGCGAAGGCGTTGACCAGCGTATAGTTCTTGGCCACCGCATTGCCCTTCGGCTTGCCATTGTACTGCACTTCGCCACCGACGGTCAGCTTGTCCTCGAGGAAGCGCAGGCCGAGCTGGGCCGTGACCTGAGAGGACGGGATGGTGGCAAGGTCTGCCCGGTCGCCTTCATAGGATATGGTGTGACCATTGATGATGGAGGCGGAAAGTCCGGCATAGCCCCATGCCGCATCGTAAACGCCCTCCATCTCGAAGCCGTTGATCTTGGCCTTGGCAAAATTCTGGTACTGGAAGCAGATCGGGATGCCCGGGCCGAACGGGCAGCCGCTGGTCGGGTCGAACGGCGACAGCGTCACGCCGTCGATATAATCATCGACATTGTTGTTGAAATAGGCCGCCTTGATGCGAAGCGCGTCGCCGGCCTCCATGATGTCATCTTGCTTGTAGTTGACGCCGAATTCCGTCGTCTTGCCGGTTTCAGGCCGCAAATTGGGATTGGGCAGGAACGGGAAGGAAACGCCGGCCGGATGGTTGCCGCTGATCAGCGTCTCCGTCAACGAGGGCGAACGGTAGCCTTCCGCATAGGTGCCATAGAATTGCAGGCCGGCAAGACCAGCGCTTTCGAAGGGCGAGACGCCGACGGTGATGCGCGGCGACACTCTATCGCCGGAAGTCTCGTGGGTATCATCCTTCAAGCTGTAGTTGTCGTAACGCAGGCCGGCGATGACTTCGAGCCACTCCCAGGTGAGCTTGTCCTGGACATAGGCGCCGGAAACGTTGCGCTTGCCGGAAGGCGTGTAGAAGCTGTCACCACCGGCCGTGCCGCCGGTCTCGACGTTGTCGCCCGCCCAGTCACCGCCATAGGTCAGTTCGTGCGCGACGCCGGCGGTCTCGAACCTGGACGTGTTCCAGATGTCGATGCTGGTCGTGCCGACATTGAAGGTCGAGGTCGAACCTGTCGGCAGCACCACAGGCAGGCCGGTGACCGGATCAAAGCGTTTTAGCGGGACGAGGCTCTTCAGGTCGAGGTTGGTCTTGTTGTAGGAGGTGTTGATGTGGAGATCGAGCCAGCTCTTGTCTTCGTCGGTGATGTTGTAGCGGGCTGTGAAGGTGTTCGACTTCAGGTCCACATCATTCACCGGCGCGCCACCGCTGATCTCGTTCCAGCCATCGCTTGAGCCGACCCAGCCGAGCTTCAGCTCACTGTTGTCGGTCGGCCGGATGGTGGTCTTGAGCAGGCCGCTGAGCACGTCGAAGCCAGTGCCCTTGACGGTATCGCCATCGCCATCCTTGTAGTCGTCATAGTTGCGGTAGACGATGTTGCCGAGCGCATCCCAGTTCTCGTTGAAGCGATAGGCGCCGGATGCGCTGGTGGTCCAGCCCTTGCCATTGCTCTCATAGCGCCCGGTGACGGAACCAGCCCATGTCTCATTCGGCTTGAGGAAATCCTCGGCATCCTTGGTGTCGAAGAAGACCACGCCGCCGATGGCGCCCGAGCCATAGGTATTGGCGACAGGACCACGGATCACGTCGACGGATTTGACGAGCTCCGGATCGATGTAGAAGGTCGACTGCGTGCCGTGGTCGGAACGCTGGAAATTCTGGCGGGCGCCGTCGACGATAACCGCGACGCGGCCGAAATCCTGCAGGCCGCGGATGTTGATGCTGGTGCTGACGCGCCTGGCGTCGGCCTGCGCCGCGACACCTGGCACACCGAGCAGCATCTCGTTCGGCGTCGTCGCCATGCGGCGGTCAAGCTGTTCCTGGTGGATATGGCTGGCCGAAGCCAGCGATTCGATCGCTGTCTCGCCGGTGCGGCTCAGCACCAGGATCTTGTCGAGCAGTGTTGAGCCCGCCGGGGCGGGCTTTGCCTCCTCAGCCTTCGGTGATTGCGCCGCTTGCTGGGCGCTGGCCGGTGGCGCCAGCAAAGCGACTGCCGCGACGCTTGCCAGCAAGGCCGTCATCGCTCTTGCCGTGGATCGCCCGCCAAGACCCTCATCAGACGGGCCAGTGTCAAACCGGCCACGCCATTCCCAATTCATCAACCCCATGCCCCAACTCCAAAGCCCAGGTTCGTTGCTGGCTGGCCTGGGGCTCGCTGGCGTTTTTGATCGTGTCCGGCGTCTTAAATGTTGACTCATTTACTCCGGTATTGCACTGACTAGTAAACATGATTATTCGAGTCAAGAAATGAATCGGCATTTATGCAGGCCTAGCCAGGCGCCCGGCACAGGAAAGGGATCGATCCAGATGAACACGCACAATCCCAATGACTTTCGCTATCGCGTCCGTCGTTCCGACGACACCTCCACCCGTTTCGACCGGGTTCCGCTGGCGGTGCGAACGCTGTCCAGCAACACCCTGTTCCAGGGCGAGCACGAGATCGGCATCGAGCATCATGGCGCTCTCTACCGGCTCAAGATCACCCGCCAGGGCAAGCTCATTCTCAACAAGTAAGGCAAGGCAGTAGGGACGAAACATGGACCAGCGCGTAAAACCCGCCCCGCATGAAATCCGGCGGGCACGGACAGAGAATCCGAAGACGCGCGAGCGTGATCTGGCTGCCCAGCTCGGCATTTCGGAGGCCGAGTTGCTCGCCGCGCATTGCGGCGACGGGGTTGTCCGCATCGAGCCGCGCGTCAACGATCTGCTGACCGGCCTCGAAGCAGTCGGCGAAGTCATGGCCTTGACCCGCAACGAAAGTGCGGTGCACGAGAAGATCGGCGTCTACGACAAGATCGTCACCGGCAACCACAATGCCATGGTGCTCGGCGAAAATATCGATCTGCGCATCTTCCCGAAAGTCTGGGCGCACGGCTTTGCCGTGGAAAAGCGCGATGGCGACGACATCCGCCGCAGCCTGCAGTTCTTCGACGCGGCGGGCGAGGCGGTGCACAAGGTGCATCTGCGGCCTGCCTCCAGTCTCTATGCCTACCAGAAGCTGGTCGCCGCACTCGAATCGTCGAATCAGGAGCCGACGATCGACATTTCTGGACACGTCCCCGACGACGAGGTCCATGGCGGGGAAACCACCGCCAATCTCGACGATCTGCGCGACCGCTGGAGYCGGCTGACCGACGTGCACCAGTTCTTCGGCATGCTGAAGRCGCTGAAGCTCAGCCGCAGGCAGGCGGTGCGCATGGTCGGCCAGGACTATGCCTGGCTGCTCGACAATGACGCCGTCCGCGCCATGTTCCATCATGCCTCCGAGGGCGAGATGCCGATCATGTGCTTTTGTCGGCAATCGCGGCTGCATCCAGATTCATTCCGGTCCGGTCAAATCCATCAAGCCGATGGGGCCATGGATCAACGTACTGGACGAGACCTTCCACCTGCACTTGCGCACCGACCACATCCATGAGGTCTGGGCGGTGCGCAAGCCGACCAAGGACGGTCATGTCACCTCGCTCGAAGTCTATGACGCAGACGGCAAGATGATCATCCAGTTCTTCGGCAAACGCCACGAAGGCGAGAGCGAGCGCGACGACTGGCGATTCCTGGCGGAACACCTGCCGCGCATCCCTAGCCCGACCGCAGCCTGAGGACGATACCTATGGTTTCCCTTTCCAGACTGGCGCCTGTTCTCAGGCTGGCGCTTGGACCGGCAATCGGTCTCTCCCTGGCTTTTGTCGCCTTGCAACCCGGCAACGCCGCCGAGGGTGCGACCGTCTTTGCCGATCGCTCGAAGACAGTTGCCATTGGCGGCTCCATCACCGAGATCGTCTACGCGCTCGGCGAGGAGAAGCATCTGGTGGCTCGCGATTCCACCAGCCGGTATCCGAAAGCCGCACTTGATCTGCCTGATGTCGGCTACATGCGCCAGCTGTCGCCGGAAGGTGTGCTGTCGGTCAACCCGACCGGCATCCTTGCGCTGCACGGCAGTGGTCCCAGAGAAGCCGTCGATGTGCTGAAGAAGACGAGTGTCCCATTCATCGAAGTGCCCGAACACTATAGCCACGAAGGCATCCTGGAGAAGGTCCGCATCGTCGGCAAGGCACTCGGAGTCGACGCCAAGGCCGAGGTGCTGGTCAGGGAGCTTGATGCCAAGCTCACCGCGGCCGAAAGGCAGACGGCCTCGATCAAGCAGCGCAAGCGCATCCTGTTCGTGCTGTCGATACAGGGCGGCAAGATCCTGGCGGCCGGCAGCGAGACCGCCGCCGACGGCATGGTCAAGCTCGCCGGCGGGATCAATGCCGTGGAAGGCTTTTCCGGCTACAAGCAAATGTCCGACGAGGCGATCATCACCGCCAGGCCGGACGCGATCCTGATGATGAGCAATGCCGGGCCTCCGGTCTCGGACGACGAATTGTTCTCCAATCCGTCGATCGCCTCGACGCCGGCGGGTGCCGCACGCAAGCTGATCCGCATCGACGGCGCCTATCTGCTCGGCTTCGGGCCGCGCACGGCCGATGCTATCCACGATCTCGCCGTCTCGCTTTATGGCGGGCAGGTCACGGATTGAGCGGGCAGATCATGGTCGATGAATCAATCGCCGGCCCGGTGAAGGTGATGGCGGGTGGATCCGAAGGCGATCGCTCGGATCGCGCCCGCATCATCATCCTTCTGCTGTGCCTGGGGCTCGTCATTGCCGTGCTTTTGTCGCTCACGTCGGGGGCGTCGGACGCATCGGCCGCCAACGTCATCAGCGACTGGCTGTTCGGCACCGTGCCCCGCGACACCGCGTTGAGCGCCCGCGACAGGCTGATCGTCTACGACATCCGCCTGCCGCGCATCATCCTGGGAACGCTGGTCGGCGCAGCACTTGCCGTCTCCGGCGCTGTCATGCAGGGGCTGTTCCGCAATCCGCTCGCCGATCCCGGCCTGATCGGCGTTTCGGCCGGGTCCAGCCTCGGCGCGGTTGCCGTCATCGTGCTCGGCGCCACGGTGCTGGCGCCGGTGACGGCCTGGCTTGGCACGCTTGCGCTGCCGCTGGCGGCATTCTGCGGCGGGCTCGCCACGACATTGGTGCTCTACCAGGTTGCCACGCGACGGGGACAAACCTCGGTCGCCACCATGCTGCTCGCCGGCATCGCGCTGGCGGCGCTTGCCATGGCGCTGACCGGCATCCTGATCTTCGTTGCTGACGACCGCCAGTTGCGCGACCTGACCTTCTGGCAACTCGGATCGCTCGGCGGCGCGACCTGGGCGAAGATCGCTTCGGTCGGACCGATCATCGTGCTGGCGCTGGCGGCGATGCCGTTTCTGGCGCGCGGCCTCAACGCACTGGCGCTGGGCGAGGCGACCGCCGGCCATCTCGGCATTCCGGTGCAGCGGCTGAAGTACACGGCCATCATCGGTGTCTCGGCGGCGGTCGGCGCATCCGTCGCCGTCAGCGGCGGCATCGGTTTCGTCGGCATCGTCGTGCCGCATCTGCTGCGGCTGCTGATCGGTCCCGACAATCGTTATCTGCTGCCGGCATCGGCGCTGCTCGGCGCCTCGCTGCTGCTGTTGGCCGACACCATCGCGCGCACCATCGTGGCGCCGGCTGAATTGCCGATCGGCATCGTCACCGCGATCGCCGGTGCGCCGTTCTTCCTGTGGATACTGCTGCGCAAGCGCGGCGTCGTTGATTTGTGATTTGGGATTTGTGACCTGTGAGGCTGGGATGATCGAGGCAAGGGATGTTTCCGTGGCGATCGCCGGCAAGCGGATCGTTGCCGGTGTCGATTTCGCCGCACACCCCGGCGAAGTGACGGCAATCGTCGGCCCCAACGGATCCGGCAAGACGACCTTCCTCAAGGCGCTGTCCGGCGAACTTGCCTACACCGGACATGTCGTCCTCAACGGCCGCGATCTCTCGGGGATGAAGCCGGTTGAGGTCGCCATCCATCGGGCCGTGCTGCCGCAGGCGACGACGCTGTCGTTTCCGTTCACGGTGCGAGAGGTCGTCAAGCTCGGCCTTGTCGGCGGCCGCTCGGGCGTCCTTCCGGGCGAGGACGCGCGGCTGCCGGAGCGGGCGCTGGCGCGTGTCGACCTCGACGGTTTTGCCGGGCGTTTCTACCAGGAGCTTTCGGGCGGCGAGCAGCAGCGTGTCCAGCTTGCGCGCGTGCTGTGCCAGGTCTGGGCGCCGGTGCTCGACGGCAAGCCGCGCTATCTGTTCCTCGATGAGCCGGTTTCCAGCCTCGATATCAAGCACCAGCTGATCATCATGAACATCGCCCGCGACTTCGCCAGAAGGGGTGGCGGCGTGGTCGCCATCCTGCACGACCTCAATCTGACGGCCATGTTTGCCGACCGGATTTTTGTCACGCATCGCGGCCTGCTTGCCGCCACCGGCTCGCCGCGGAACGTGCTGAGCGACGATCTGATCGAAAAAGTGTTCGACTGCCGGCTCAGGATCGGCGTGCTGCCTGACGGCGACATGCCATTCGTTTTGCCGCAGTCGACGGTCTATTGAGATTCAGGTGAGGCCGGGCTGCGAATGGCGTTTTCCTGCGCTTCCGGTACTCACGTACCCGAAAGTACGCTCCGTTCCGGTTCTCGGAACCCGCCATTCTCGACTCGTCCTAACCTGAATCTCAACAGACCTACTCAGACGGGGAGACTTGCTCAGGCGGCAGGTGCGCGGCGCTCAACCAGCATGTCGATACCGAGCAGGTTGCGCACATTCGGCCGCGCCGCCACGAGATCGGCGATCGTGTAGCGCTCCAGCACCGCGAAGAACGCGTTCAGCGCCTCGCGCAATGCCGAGTTCAGCGCACAGCTGTCGACCAGCGGGCATTCGGCGGCATCGTTCTCGAAGCATTCGGCCATGGCGAAGCTCTCTTCGGTCACGCGCACGACATCGAACAGGCTGATGGACTCAGCGGCACGGCCAAGCCTGACGCCGCCATTCCTGCCACGCACGGTCTCGACCAGGCCGTGCTCGACCAGCGGCTGCAGGATCTTGAACAGGAACAGCTCCGACACCGAGTAGGCGGCCGCGATCTCGGGGATGCGGCTCAATCGATCATTGTTGGCGGCACAATACATCAGGATGCGCATGGCATAGTTGGTCTGGCGCGTAAGCCGCATTTTGTCCTCACAACGCGCTGGCGCGGTAGAACCACGCCAGATTTCAAAACTTTACTGATGCGGCTTTGACCCCGAAATTTCGGATTCGCCACATTGGCCTGGGCGGAATATGGCCTATACCTTGGAACAATTCCAGACTAGCCGGGCACAATAGATGAACATTCTCGTCAACTTTGTGTGTGCATCTGGGCAAGGTGCGAGCGAAACCGGCTGTAACGGGCATTTCGCCTGATGAAACACTAAATAGGCCCGAGATTGACGAGGAGCAGCTCATCCATGTCACAATCGGTCCAGTCGCTGGCGCCTGTCCGTTTCGATGCCGACGCGGAGGCCAAGCTTTCCGCCTTGCGGTGGACAAAGTTTATCGCGGCGGCGGCGCTAGCGCTTTGCGTGCTGGTGTTTGCGCTCGCCAAGTCGTTCGAGCACACCTATCCGTGGCTCGGCTTCGTCGCGGCCTTTGCCGAGGCCGCGACCATCGGCGGTCTGGCCGACTGGTACGCAGTGGTGGCGCTGTTCAGGCGGCCGCTGGGATTGCCGATCCCGCACACCGCCATCATCCCCGAGAACCAGAACCGCATTGCCGACAATCTCGGCCGCTTCATCGAGGTCAATTTTCTGGCGCCCGAACCAGTGCGTGAAAAGCTTGCCGAGGTCGATTTCTCGGCGCTGGTCGCCGACTGGCTCGCCGATGCCGAACGTGCGGCCGGCCTGTCGCGCTTCGTCGTGCGGCTGGTGCCGCAGACGCTTGCCGCGGTCGAGCAATCCGGCCTGCGTGGCTTCGTCACCAGCCGCATGCTCGAGCAGATCGAAAAGGTGCCGCTGGCGCCGCTGGCTGCCGAGCTGTTGTCGGCGCTCACCGACGACCGTCGCCACCAGAAACTGTTCGACGAATTCACCAAGGTGATCGGCCGGTTCCTAAACGACGAGCAGGCGCTGGCGACGATGCGCGAGAAGATCCGCGAGGAGTTGCCGTCGCTGTTCAACCTGTTCCGCGCCGACGCCTACCTGCTGAAGAAGATCGTCGCCTCGGCCGGTTCGCTGCTCGACGAGGTGCGGGCCGATCCCGACCATCCAATGCGCGCCGAATTCGACCGTTTCGCTCAAGCCTTCATCGAAAGGCTCAGGACATCGAAGCAATATGCCAAGCGCGCCGAGAAGCTGAAACGCGATTTCCTCGCCCGGCCGGAGGTCAGGGGATTGGCCGGCGACATGTGGGCAAGCCTCAGCCAGTTCATCGAGCAGGACGCCAAGGCGCCCGAGTCGATCATTCGCACGCATCTCGCCAACATGTTCGTCGAGGTCGGTCGCCATCTTGCCAGCGATGCACAGATCCGGGCCGACATGAACCAGGGGTTCGTGGTGGCGCTCGCTTCGTTCGTGGAGAGCCAAAAGAGCGGCGTGTCGAAATTCATCGCCGACCAGGTCAAGCGCTGGGACCTAACGCAGCTGACACGGCTGATCGAGATGAACATCGGCAGGGACCTGCAATACATCCGCTTCAACGGTATGATCATCGGTGGGCTTGCCGGTGTCGTGCTCTATGTCGCCGAGCGGCTGTTCCTTGTCGGCTGACGCCCATTCGGGCCTGGGCCATTCACTGCGGTCGAATGGACACGCAGCACTTCGGTGCTATTCTCTTGTCCGGAAGCCCAATCGGCGGCGACAGGGGAGAGACCATCATGGCCAAGCAACCGGAATCTGATTCCTTCATGGACATGTTCGGCAAGTTCGGCCGCGACCTCAAAGTGCCCAACGTCGATGTAGAGGCAATTCTTGCGCATCATCGCAAGAACCTCGAAGCGCTGGAAAAATCGGCCCGAGCCAGTGCTGCTGGCGCGACCTCGCTGTTGTCCAGGCAGCGCGAAATGCTGCAGGACACGCTGCGCGAGGTTACCGAGATGGCGCAAAGCTACAGGGCGCCGGGCAATCCGCAGGATCTGATGGCCAAACAGACGGAATTCGCGCGCAAATCCTTCGAGGCTGCGTTGAAGAACGCCGGCGAAGTGGCTGAACTGGTCAAGAAATCCGGCACCGAATCGGTCGACATCCTGCGCACGCGCATCAAGGAGGCGATGGAGGAAATCCGCGCCGGCTACGACAGGAAGTAGCGGTCTCCGGCCAAGGTGGCATTGTTGCCGCCGGCAGCCCGAAAGCCATAGAAATCCCGATTTACCCTGCCGTTGCGGCGGGCGGCATGGCACGATCGCGGCCGAAGTCGGCGGAACGGATTCGCGCAGGGCGAATTGACAGGGGCCGCCAGTTCGTGGTCCGGAGGCGTTGGAAGCTATCGGGAAACCAGGAATGACTGAAATACGGCTCAAGACGCCGCCGACCTACGAGCAATTGAGGACGATGGCCGGGCAGGAGCTTGGCGTGTCTGAGTGGACGACGGTCGACCAGAATCGTATCAACCAGTTCGCCGAATGCACCGGCGACCATCAATGGATTCATGTCGACCCTGAGCGGGCGCGACGGCAAAGCCCGTTCCGCACGACGATCGCGCACGGTTACCTGACGCTGTCGATCATCGGCGCGCTGGCGCTCGGCATGGGCATCGTGCCCGAAAACACCCAGGCTGCGTTCAACTACGGTTTCGACAAGGTGCGTTTCCTGGCGCCGGTCAAGGTCGGCGCGCGTATCAGGCTGCGCGCCGTGCTGTTGTCCATGGAGGACAGAGGCCCTGGCCAGTATCTGATGAAGGCGGCCAACACGGTAGAGATCGAAGGCGAGGAAAAGCCGGCGCTCACCGCTGAAACGCTGGTCATGCTCTACGAGCGCCGAAAACGGGCAGGGGCCTGAGCGTTACGAAACGCTGGGCTGCGCGCGGCCAACGGTGCGGGCCGAGAGCAGCGCAAGGAACAGCGCGACCAGCGCCAGTGCCGTTGCCGTCTGAAAGGTCACCTGCATTCCCCGGGCGGCGGCCACGGAACTCAGAATGTCTTGTTCCCCAGCCGATGCGACGGCGAAGACGGCGCCCATCAACGATGCGCCGGTGATGAGGCCGAGATTGCGCGACAGATTGAGTAGGCCGGAGACGACACCGCGCTCGCCGGCGCCAACACCGGTCATGATGGCTGCATTGTTGGACGTCTGGAACAGCGCGTAGCCGATGCAGGTGATGGTGATCGGCACGACATAGCTGGCAATGCCGAGTTTCGTCATGGCGAGCGACAGCAGGAAGGTGCCGGTGGCGAGGGTGGCCAAGCCGGCAACCATCATCCTGTGGGCTCCGAAGCGGTCGGTCAGGCGTCCGGCCAGCAGCGCCGACAGGGCCGAGACGAGCGGGCCGGTCGACAGCACGAGGCCGACCATAGCGGCATCGAGCCCGAGCCCGCGCGACAGGTAGAACGGGGCAACCACCAGGGTCGCCATCATTACCGTTGCAACGACGAGGCTCATCGCCAGGCTGGCGCTCAACTGGAGGTCACGGAAGCCGGCAAGCTTGATCAAGGGGTTCTTCACTTTCGCCTGCGCAGCGGCGAACAGAACGACGCCGATGCCGGCAGCTATCAGCAGGCCGAGGTTGAGTGCGCCGAAATTGCCCCTGCCTAGAGTCATGGCCAGCGCATAGGCGGCCAGCGTCAGGGCCAGCAGGGCGGTGCCTACGGCGTCGAACTTGCCTGGATCGGTCTGGGCTGCCTTGCCGCGCGCCGGCAAGGCACGATAGGCGAGAGCGAAGGTGAGCATGCCCAGCGGCACGTTGACGAGGAAAATCGCCCGCCAGCCGAAGCCCGCGATCAGAAGGCCGCCGAGCGACGGCCCGAGTGTCGTGCCGATTGCGGACATGGCGCCGAGCAGGCCCATGGCGCTGCCGGTTTTGGCCTTGCTCACCGTTTCGGCGACAAAAGCCAGCGTCAGCGCCATCATCAGCGCCGCACCAAGTCCTTGCACGGCCCGCGCGGCGATCAGCAGCCAGAGCGTTGGCGCCAGGCCGCAGAGTATGGATGCCAGCGTGAACAGCGCGATGCCGCCAAGCAGCAACGGCCGGCGCCCGAACATGTCGGCCAGCCGTCCGGCGCTGACAATCAATGTGGTGATGGCGAGCAGATAGGCCAGAACAACCCACTGCACCGACTGGAACGAAGCGCCGAACGCCTGCATCAGCGACGGCAGGCCGACGCTGGCAATGCTGGTTCCCAGCGACGACAGCAGGGTGGCGAGCGAAAGGCTCGCCAGCGCCCGGCGGGAGGATTGGACCTGGGGCGGCGCCGATACGCGCTCATTTTGCTGTGCGATTGCCAAGGCGATCTCCTTTCCATCGGCTCCAGAACCGGAGCTGTCGGAGATCTAGTCTCTTGGTTGATATGGCGGAAGGCGCAGCATTTGCATGTTATTCGTGCACCAAACGCCATATCGTGTGCTATGATCCGCCGATGGCATCGCCCGATCTCAATTTGCTCGTCGCTCTCGACGTTCTGCTGACCGAAGGCAGTGTGGCGCGCGCCGCCAATCGTCTTGGTCTCAGCCCCTCGGCGATGAGCCGGACGCTGGCGCGGCTGCGCGAGGCGACGGGCGATCCGCTGCTGGTTCGCGCCGGCCGCGGCCTGGTTCCGACACCGCGTGCCGAGGAGTTGCGGCAGCAGGCCGGTCGCGTCGTCCAGGATGCGGAAGCACTTCTGCGCCCTGCCACGCTCCTCGACCTTTCGGGCCTCGCCAGCACTTTCACACTGCGCACCAATGAAAGCTTCGTGGAAGAGTTCGCGCCGCGCCTTGTCGCTCGTATCGAAGCGGAGGCGCCATGCGTGCGACTGCGTTTCGCGCCGAAGTCCGACAAGGATGTCACGCCGCTGCGCGAGGCGGCGGTTGACCTGGAAATCGGTGTCGCCGGTGAAACCGGACCCGAGATGCGCATTCAGGCCCTGTTTCGCGACCGCTTCATCGGTGCCGTGCGCGCTGGCCATCCCTTGAGCGAGGGCGTCGTCACGCCCGAGCGCTACGCGGCCGGCCGCCACATCAGTGTTTCGCGGCGTGGCCGCGAGAAAGGGCCGATCGATGAAGCCCTGGAGCGGCTTGGACTCCAGCGGGCTGTCGTCTGCATGGTTTCAAGCTTCTCGGCCACGCTTGCGATGGCGCGCGCATCCGACCTGATCGCCAGCGTGCCTGCGCGTCACACCGAAGGCGCGCGCGCCGGCATGCACAGCTTTCCGCTGCCGGTCGCCACCGTGGAGGTCACCATCTCCATGCTCTGGCATCCGCGTCTCGATGCCGATCCGGCGCAGCGCTGGTTGCGCGACTGTGTGCGCGAGGTCTGTGCGACATCTCGCTGACCACCTTGCAACATCAACGCGCCATCGCCGCCTCAACCACCTTGAAAATCCGTTCGTCCGCGCACTGGGCGACGTTGAAGCGCAGGAAGCGGCTGGCTGTCTGGGACAGGCTGAACGCATTGCCGGGCGCCAGCACGATGTTGTCGGCGAGAGCCCGGCGGGCGACTTCGGCCGCATCGACGCCATCCGGCAGGCCGCACCATAGGAACATGCCGGCCGGCTGGTCGATCCAGGGCGTGATGCCGATTGCCCTCAGGCGGGTGCTCGTCTCGCCCATGGCGCGCGAAAGCCGCGCCCGCAGCAGATCCATGTGCTTGCGGTAGCTGCCGTCCTTCAGCAGAGTCAGCACCAGTTCGGCCGCAAGCCGCCCGCCGCCGAAGGTGGTGGCGATCTTGAGATCGGTCAGGCGCTCGATCCAGTCGCGGGGTGCTGCGATGAAGCCGCAGCGAACAGACGCCGACAGCGTCTTGGAGAAACTGCCGATCTGGACGACCCGGCTCAGGCCATCGAATGCCGCCAGCCTGGGGGCGGACGCATGTTCGAAATCGGCAAAGATGTCGTCCTCGACGATGGTCAGGTCGGATTGATCGGCGAGCTTGAGCAGCCGGTGGGCCGTGACTGGCGACAGGATCGCGCCGGTCGGGTTGTGGATGGCCGAATTGGTGATGTAGAGGCGAGGCCGGTGCTCGGCCAACGCCTGCGCGAACAGGTCGATGTCCGGCCCCGACGGTGTGTAGGGAATGCTGACGACCTTGGCGCGGTGGGCGCGCAGCAGAGCGTGGAAATTGAAATAACAGGGATCGTCGACCAGTACCGTGTCACCGGGCTCGATCAGGAACCGGCACAGGAGATCGATGGCCTGCGTGCCCGATTCCGTCAACATGATCTGTTCGGGAGAGGCTTCGATGCCATGCTCGGACATGCGCCGAGCCAGCAGGTTCCGCAGCGGCGGCAGGCCGAGCGGCGTGCCGTAGTCGGCGAGCGCGACATCATCGGCGCGCGCCACGGTGCGCAGCGCGCGGCGCAACCCTGCCTGGGGCATCCACGCGGCCGGCAGCCAGCCGCAGCCGGGTTTCAGACTGTCATCGCCTGCGTCCAGCGACTGGCGCGAGATCCAGAGCGGATCGACCGCGCGATCGAGCCGGGGACCGATCTCGGCCAGAGACAGCGGCGCCAGCGACCCGGCGGCATAGAAGCCTGAGCCCGGTCGGGAGCGGATCGCGCCTTCTGCGGCGAGCCGCTCATAGGCTTCGACCACGGTGGATTTGGAAACCTGCATGGATTTGGCGAAGGCGCGGATCGACGGCAATCGCGCCCCCGGAGTCAGGCTGCGCGCGGCAATCCGCTGGCGGACAGTTGCCATCACGCTCTCGACCAAAGTGACCGTGTCTTCAGTCTCAATCGCTGTTCTCGTCATCTGTACTGCCTTGTTGGCCATTACAGTTTTGCAAAATTGTACCCCATTGTCTCTGGCGACGCCATAGGCGCAGGCCCGATAGAGGGCGAAACAAACGGAGCCTGTGATGGACAAGATGGCGAGCGGCTGGGTGAACGGATTCGTCGGYGTGCTGATTTTCAGCGGCTCGCTTCCGGCAACGCGCGTCGCTGTGATGGATTTCGATCCAACCTTCGTGACATCGGCCCGCGCGGCGATTGCCGGACTGCTTGGTCTCGCCCTGCTGCTGGTGTTCCGCCAAAAGCGCCCGGAGCGAGGGGATCTGCTGTCGCTGGTCATCGTCGCGCTCGGCGTGGTGGTGGGTTTTCCCCTGCTGACGGCACTGGCGCTCAAGCACGTCACCTCGGCCCACTCCATCATCTTCGTCGGCCTGCTGCCGCTGGCGACCGCGATTTTCGGCGTGCTGCGCGGCGGTGAACGTCCTCGCCCGGCGTTCTGGCTGTTCTCGTGCGTGGGCAGCGCGCTTGTCGCGGGCTTTGCCCTGATGCAGGGCGTGACAGCCTCGCCGGTCGGCGATGGTCTGATGCTGGCCGCCATCGTCGTCTGCGGCCTGGGTTATGCCGAGGGTGCAGCGCTGTCGCGCAAGCTCGGCGGCTGGCAAGTGATCTGCTGGGCGCTGGTGCTGTCGCTGCCGATCATGCTGTTGCTGACTTTCGCGACGCTGCCGCCATCCTTTGCCAGCGTCGGCTCCAACGCCTGGGTCGGGCTCGCCTATGTCTCGCTGTTCAGCATGCTGATCGGCTTCGTGTTCTGGTATCGCGGCCTTGCGCAAGGTGGCATCGCTGCGGTGGGGCAGTTACAGCTTTTGCAGCCGTTCTTTGGCCTGGCACTGGCGGCGACGCTGCTGCATGAGCAGGTCAGTCCGCTTATGGTGGTCGTGACGCTCGGTGTGGTGCTGTGCGTGTTCGGCGCGAAGAAATTTGCCAGGTAGTTCCGGGGCGGCGGCTCCTTTCCCTAGAACTTCGTCACCACCCCGATGCCGATACCCTCGAAGCCGCCCATGGCCATCAAGGCCGCGGGCGCTTCTTCGAGGCTGATCTTCTTGCCGACCAGAAGTTCGGGCTTGAGCTTGCCGTGGCGGATCATCTCCATCATCGCGTGGTAGCGATAGGCCTGCATGCCGTGGCTGCCGAGGATTTCGAGCTCGAAGGCGATCACCTTGTCCATCGGCACCGGCGGGCGGGCGTGCTCGCCCAGCATCAGGCCGACCTGCACATGGCGGCCGCGCCGGCGCAGGTTGGCGATCGAATTGAACGAGGTGGTGGGATGGCCGAGCGCGTCCATCGACATGTGCGCGCCGCCATTGGTGATCTGCTTGACGGCCTTGACCACATTCGGCGTTTTCGACGCGTTGATGGTGGCGACGGCGCCGATCTTCGTGGCGAAATCGAGCTTCTCGTCGGTGAGGTCAATGGCGATGACATTGGCGCCCATCGCGCTGGCGATCATGATCGCCGACAGGCCGACGCCGCCGCAACCATGCACCGCCACCCATTCGCCCGGTGTCACCCGACCCTGATCGACGATGGCGCGAAACGAGGTGACGAAGCGGCAGCCGAGGCTGGCGGCGGTGGCGAATTCCATCTCGTCGGGTAAGCGCACGAGATTGCTGTCGGCGTGTTCGATGGCGACATATTCGGCGAACGAGCCCCAGCCGGTGAAGCCGGGCTGCGTCTGATGTTCGCAGACCTGGTGGTTGCCCGAGGTGCATTCGAAGCAACGGCCGCAGCCGACGGCGAACGGCACGGTGACGCGCTCGCCGGCCTTCCAGCGGGTGACATGCTTGCCGGCGGCCACCACGACACCGGCCAGCTCATGGCCTGGAACATGCGGCAGGCGGATGCCGTCGTCATGACCCATCCAGCCATGCCAGTCGCTGCGGCACAGCCCGGTCGCCTCGACCTTGATGACGACGCCATCGGCAGCCGGTTTCGGATCGGGAACGGTCTGGATCGTCGGCGTTTCACCGAATTTCTCGAAGACGACGGCTTTCATTGGCAACTCCCAACCTTCAAACGGCCTGTGGGAAACGATAGCCGATTCCCCGTGCGGTCAAGCGGAAATCGATTCCGCCAGACGGGCTGACCGGGTCGCGCCGGTACCGGCGCTACGCGTCGGCGGCCTTACTCGGCATCGATCTGGTTCTGTGGCGCCGCTTTCTGAAAGGCGGGCAATGCCATGCAGGCGCCGTTGACGCGCGCTATCGTCGGGTAGGGCGTCATGTCGAGGCCGAAGCGGGCATTGCTGGTGACCTGCGCAGCCAGGCAGATGTCGGCCAGGCCCGGCATGTCGCCATGGCAGAATGTTCCTGTCTCGGCCGAGGCAGCCAGGATCTTTTCCAGCGGCTGAAAGCCTTCGTTCACCCAGTGGCGGAACCAGTTGGTGATGTCCTGGTCGCCGGCGCCGAACAAGGTGCGCAGCGAGGTCAGCACGCGCAGATTGTTCACCGGATGGATATCGCAGGCGATCATCTGCGCCAGCATCCGGACCCGCGCCCGGCCAGCCGCGTCCTTCGGCAGCAGCGGTGGTTCGGGACGGGTCTCGTCGAGGAATTCGATGATCGCCAGCGATTGCGTCAAGAGCGTTCCGTCGTCGAGGATCAGCGCCGGCACCAGCCCTTGCGGATTGACCGCGAGATAGGCTGGCTCCAGATGCTCGCCATGGCGCAAATGATGCGGGACATAATCATAGCTCAGCCCCTTCATCTCCAGCGCAATCCTCACCCGATAGGAGGTGGAGGAGCGATAGTAGTTGTGCAGGACGATGTCGCTCATGCGCTCACCTCGGCTGGCCGACGGTGATTTCGATCGTGCCGATGCCGTCGACGCCGCCAGTCATCGTGTCGCCTGGGCCTACCGCGCCGACACCGGCCGGCGTGCCGGTGAAGATCAGGTCGCCGGGTTCCAGTTCCACCGCCTCGCTGCAGATCGATACGATATCGGCGATCGGCCAGATCAGTTCGGCGAGGTCGGCATCCTGCCTGACCTTGCCATTGACGGCGAGCGAGATGCGGCCCTTTTGCGGGTGGCCGGCTTTCGCCGCGGGGACCAGCGGGCCGCAAGGCGCGGAGCGGTCGAACGCCTTCGACCAGTCCCAGGGCCGCGCCGTCTTCTTGGCTTCATCCTGCAGATCGCGGCGGGTGAGGTCGATGCCGACGCCATAACCCCAGACATGATCTAGAGCCCGCTCGCGCGTGATGCGGAAGCCTGGCTTGCCGATCGCAGCGACCAGTTCGATCTCGTGGTGCAGATTGCCGGTCAAGGGTGGGTAGGGGATGGTGGTGCCGGAATCGACCACCGCATCGGCCGGCTTGGTAAAGAAGAAGGGCGGATCGCGCTCGTCATTGCCGAATTCGCGGGCATGCGCCGCGTAGTTGCGGCCGACGCAGAAGATGCGGCGCACCGCAAAACGCTCGGGCGAACCTGCAACGGCCACCGATGATGTCGCGGGCGAGGGTAGGACGAAGGCGGTCATGTGGGGTCTCTGCTTGGTTACCGGAACATTCGGTCGATTTGGGCCGCCGGGCAAGGCGAATGGGTCGAGAAAGCGCGGCCGCGCTTTCCGACGGAGATGGCGATGTACTATTTGGCAATAATCTGGCCATGGTCGCGAGGCTATTCTAAAGCGCGTCGCGTTTGAACGGATTTGAGGCGACGCGCTTTAGGTCTTTGTCTCATGCATGTCGTTCACCCAAAACCGGGGCCACTTTTGGGCGACATGCATCAATCGCCCCTGAACCGAAATGAACCCCATGACCGCAATCCACGATCGCGCCCGGTTCCTGATCATCGACGACCATCCGCTGTTTCGCGAGGCGCTGCACAGCGCGGTGCAGATGGCCTATCCGGAAGTCGACACGGTGGAGGCGCGCTCGATCACCGAGGCGCTCGATCTTCTGGCCGGCGCCAAGCCGTTCGATCTGGCGCTGCTCGATCTCAGCATGCCCGACGTGCACGGCTTCGAAGGGCTGCTGCAGCTCCGAACTCGCTATCCGCGCCTGCCGGTGGTCATCGTCTCGGGCTATGAGGAGCCAAAAATCATTTCCGAGGCGCTGTCCTATGGGGCGGCCGGCTTTATCCCGAAATCGGCGCGCAAGAGCGACCTCGCCGCCGCCATACGCTCGGTGATGGAAGGTGCGATCTACGTGCCGGAAACCTATGAAGGCCGCACGCCGGACGCCGACAGCGTCGACCGCGCCGACATGGTGCAGCGCCTGTCGACGCTGACGCCGCAACAATTGCGCGTGCTGCAGATGCTACGCCAGGGCCTGCTCAACAAGCAGATCGCCTACGAGCTGCAGGTCGGCGAAACCACCGTCAAGGCGCATGTCTCCGAAATCCTGCGCAAGCTGAACGTGTACAGCCGCACGCAAGCGGTGATCGAGGTGTCGAAACTGGACAATGCGGAGTTGTTCAGGGATCAGGCTGGGTTTTGAGGCGAAGCGGAACGGGGTGGGGTGGCGGCGCCGGTTGGCAAATAGTGCTTTTCGTCATTTTTGAAATTTAATAATACGACCGATCGACGTACTTTCTCGCGAGATGACGCGTTTTCTGGTTAGCCCATCTAGACGACACAATATCCGACAAATAGGGCTGGAGTTCGCGAAGGTCTTCGTCTGCTAGTGAGGGCAGCCATGCTGCGGCTTTCTCGGACGCTAACCGTGACTTTGATAAGAATGCTGCCGCAACGATCTTCCACATAGGAAAATTCTGTTGGGTGGGTCCATCAATCAATTCTTTGACGGTATCAGCGGCGATCAAGAAGGAATCATCCAGCAACGAAAAAAGTCGAAAGAAATCTCTAACTTCTTTGAGATGATATTCGCCCTTTAAACCTTCTAGCGTCCATGAATTATTTTCATACCGCAATCGCGGTTGATCTCCCATTAATAGATCCCCTCGTTATGAAATGGCGGCCGGGCGAACATCGCAAAAAGCGCACTGTCACCGTAATTTTTACCTTGAATAGCGCATGTTTCGGGGCGCTAAAGCGATATAGACGAAACAATTTCTGTCGCCTCATTCAACTCCTTATTCATACGGTCGTTTTCCACACCCAGGGCTACGTATGTCACGAATGCAAAATCGTTTCCGTTTGATAAATACCACGCGGACAACCTCTTATCTTCAGTCTCTGAGGAGACGCCGACGCACATTGTGCTGTCAAATTTTCGTGCCCGAATACGCTTGGCGTCTATGAGGTTGTTTTGACAAAATTCAATCATGAACGATCTAAGGACGTCGAAACCTGCGTTTGGCTTTTCCCCAGCACGATACTTCGCAATAGAGAATTGAAGGGCGCCGACACCTGATGCTCTAGCCAAGGTGGGTGGTGATCCTGCGGGAAGGTCGTCGGTTATGTCTTCCCATCCGGCAGGCAGGTCGAAGGTGATGCCATAGAACTGTACTATCATTGTCGATTCTTTGGGCCGGGTGATTTGTCACGGCGAGTGGCAGACATGATGAAAGTGCACTGTCGCCGTAATTGCCTCGATAAAAGTGCACTGTCACCGCAATTCGCATCTTAGAATTATCATCTCGAGACTGCGTCGGCGCGCGCCAAGGTCACCCTCCTTATTCTGTCAACATAAGCGTGATACAAAATATGTATCGAATAGTCCGCTTTATCAAATCGGTCCCAAGGGCCGTATTCACCCAAAATGGGATCTCTCCGTGCGTCGCCGCTTTTCGAGGGCACACCGAGGGTACCCAGCACATCGTTGCGACTGGATGAAAAGGGGATATCAAGAAGCTCTCGACCCAAATTGTCAGATTCTATAAATATGGTGTCTATTTTTTCATCGTTATCGCATGTGAATGAAAATTTGTTGCTCGCAGAAACGTAATCTATGCGGATTTCTGGAAGGTCATCTTCAACAGTTTTTCGGAATTTCCAGAATTTAAACGGTGCCGACGATAGGAGTAGCGACGCCGGATTTCCTAGATATTCAAGAATCCCATTGATCATTCTCTAAGCCAGCAGATGCGCCAGCAGCGCCCTCAATTGCGCCGGCTTCAGCGGCTTGCGCATCAGTTCGATGCCGCCGGCGCGTGCCGCCTTGGCGACGGCTTCAGAACTGTCGGCGGTGACGATCAGGGCCGGCACGGCGCGGCCGAGATAGTCGCGGACCTCGGCGATGGTGGCGGTGCCGAGATCGCCGCCGTCGAGATGCTGGTCGGCAATGACGATGTCGGGCACCCAGTCTGTATCGCCCAGCATGTCGAGGGCGTCGTCGGTCGAGGTCGCGGCCCGCACCAAGCATTGCCAGCGCTCTAGCAGGAAGGTCATGGCCTGCAGAACCTCGACATCGTTCTCGATCAGCAGCACCTTGGTGCCGAACAGGCCGTAGCCGCGCGGCCGTTCCATGTCGGCGCTGCTGGCGATGGCGTCGGCCGGGGCGCCGATTCCGACCGGAACATCGATGTGGAAGATCGTGCCGCGCCCGACCTTGGATGAAAATGTCACGGGATGGCGGAGCGCGCTGGCCATGCGGCGCACGATGGCAAGCCCGAGCCCGAGACCGCCGCCGTCCAACTCGGCATTGGCCGACGAGGTGCCGCGATGGAATTCCTCGAACACCGCCTCGCGCTGGTCTTCGGGAATGCCGCAGCCGGTATCGGCGACGTCGATGCGGATGGTGTCGCCACGATGTCTGGTGCCGACCAGCACACCGCCCGAGCGTGTGTAGCCCAGCGCATTGGAGAGAATGTTCTGCAGAATGCGGCGCAGCAGCGTTCGGTCGGAGCGGACCACGGCGTTGACCGGCCGGAATTTCAGCGACAGTCCCTTCAGTTCCGCCACCGGCAGGAAATCCGAGCGCAGCGAGGAGAACAGCGCCTCCAGGCTGACGTCGCCGGTGTCGGGTTGCACCACGCCGGCGTCGAGCTTGGAGATGTCGAGCAGGGTGCGCAGCAGGTCCTCCATCGTCTCCAGCGAGCGCTCGACCTGCCGCACCAGCTTCCTGCCCTCGTCGCTGGTCTGTACTTCGGCCAGCGCCGAAACCGAGAGGTGGGCCGCGTTCAGCGGCTGCAGCACGTCGTGGCTGGCGGCGGCGAGGAAGCGGGTCTTGGACAGGTTCGCCAGTTCGGCGTTTTCTTTGGCGGCGCTGAGGTCGATGTTCGACTGCTCCAGCCGGCGCAAGGTCGAATGCAACTCCTCGGTGCGCGTGCGCACGCGGTTTTCCAGCGAAATCGCGGTCTGGAACAGCGAGAATGCATTGCCCTGCTGGTCCATCGACCGCTCGACACGGCTGACCAGTGCGGCGTTGATCTTCTTCAGCTTTTCGAGATCGTTGATGTCCCTGAGCGGCATCTTATTCCGCCGCCTGTCGTTCGCCAAAGGCGATGCCGGTGAAAGTCTGGTTCAAATGCATCGACCGGTATTGTTCGCCATAAGTGCCGAAGCCGATGACATTGTTGACCCGGTAGAGCTCCGAGATATCGCGAAACACCTGACGGTTGCGCGCGTCCAGGCGGCGCAGCACGCAGTCGAAGCCGAGGATCATGTCGATGCCGCCAAGCCGCTCCTCGACATCCCTGAGCGCCGCGCGCGTCGATTCGACCATGTCCTTGGGTTGGGCGATCGACAGCACGACACCGTCGTCTATGGCGCAGAAGAACGACAGCGAGCCATCGGGATGCATCTTCTGGATCGACCGGCAATAATACTCGCCGCCCACTTTCACCACCACCGGATGCGAGGCAAAACTCAGCGGCGTCAGCGTCTGCGCGACGATGCCGACGGACGCGGCGTATTCCTCCGCCGCATTGGTGGCGTTGAACTCGCGCACGATGCGGTGATCGGGATCGGCCGCCGTCACCACCAGCTTCTCGTCGGTGGGAACGAAATTGTCGGTCTTGAAGACGTGGAAAGGGATTTCGGTGGCGATCAGCACGATGATGGCGCTGTCGGAGGTGACGTCGCCGTTCGAGATCAGGCGCGTCGTCTCGAACTTCAGGTCGTCGCCGGCCGAGCCGCCGAGCAGCGGTATGTCGTCGAGGCCCCAATGGATGGCCGAACTCACCGCTTCCTCGGCATAGGAGAGCCCGTCGATGAAGCACAGCGCGAACGTGCCTTTGGTGCGGTCGCAACCCAGGCGCGCGCGCAGCGACCGCCGCAAGGCCTCGACCTCGCTGGTGATCCTGTCCATGCCCGACGAGGACAGATCGTCGACCATCACGCTGACGGCGGTGAACGCGGCGGACGGAAGCAGCATGGCGAGCACGTGGCCATCCTCAAGGCCTTGCGGCGTGATCTCGCCGGCGGTCGAGCAGCCCGCGTGATGAAGCGCGGGCGCGTGGCTCATGAGCGCCTGGGAAAGGGTGTCGGCCTCGACCAGGCTCTGGGAAAAGAACAGCAGCGCGAAGCCGGCGTCGATTGCCGCGGCCTCCAACGCGATCGCCTTGGCGAATGCGTCCATGTCGGGCTCATCCGTGGTGAGCGCCGACAGGCCGCATGCATAGCGCGTCCGTGAACTGGCCAGCGGTGTTCTCCGCATTTCCTCCGACGCTGTTTTATGCGCGTCGGGCGCGCGGGCGTCTGATAACATTGTTGCCCTCAAACCCTGTTTTGGCAATGGGCGACCGGGGCCGTGCGTTTGGGCTCGGCCCATGACCGAAAGTACAATGTAACGAGTTTGCGACGTGCTGTTTTTTGTCGATTGTGCAGTGTACGAATAACGCATGGCCGAAGCGCCAACACCGCGTCGGCAGCGTGATGACCAAGGTTGATACCCAGGGAGGAAGCATGTCGGACATTTCGTTGATGGTGAACGGAAAAAGGGTCAGCGGCGCTGCCGAGGACCGAACGCTTCTGGTTCACTTCCTGCGCGAGAATCTCGGCCTTACCGGAACGCATGTCGGTTGCGACACGTCGCAATGCGGTGCCTGCGTCGTCCATGTCGACGGCAAGGCGGTCAAATCCTGCTCGATGCTCGCGGTACAGGCTTCCGGCTCGACCGTGGTGACGATCGAGGGCCTGGCCAATGGCGCCGATCTGCATCCGGTGCAGGCCGCCTTCAAGGAACATCACGGGCTGCAGTGCGGCTTCTGCACGCCGGGCATGATCATGACGGCGACCGACATGATCAACCGCCACCCCGAAGGCCTCGACGAAGTGACGGTGCGCACCGAACTCGAGGGCAACATCTGCCGCTGCACCGGCTACCACAACATCGTGAAGGCGATCCTTGCCGCATCGAAGACGATGTCCAAGGGGTCGAAGGGCAAAGCCAGGCAAGCGGCGTGAGAGGGAAGTGAACAGCGAATAGGGAGTAGCGAATAGTCAGCAGTCTGACGAAACGCCAACTCACCACAATTCGCCATTCACTACTCACTATTCGCTATTTCAGCATTTCGGGAGGAATTTCTGATGGGCATTGAAGGTGTTGGCGCTCGGGTCGCGCGCAAGGAAGACAAACGATTCATCACCGGCGCCGGCCGCTATGTCGACGACATGGTGGTTCCCGGCATGAAGCACGCAGCCTTCGTGCGCAGCCCGCACGCGCATGCGCAGATCAAGAAGATCGACGTCAAAAAGGCTCAAGCCATGCCCGGCGTCATCGGCGTGCTGACCGGCAAGGAGCTCAAGGCCGACGGCATCGGCAACCTCATCTGCGGCTGGATGATCCACTCCAAGGATGGTTCCCCGATGAAGATGGGGGCGTGGTCGCCACTTGCTTTCGACCGGGTCCGCTATGTCGGCGATGCCGTCGTCATCGTCGTGGCCGAGACCAAGGGCCAGGCGCGTGATGCCGCCGAGGCGGTCGAGATCACCTACAAGGAGCTGAAGGCCGTCGTCGATGCCTCGAAGGCGATGGACAAGGGCGCGCCGCAGATCCACCCCGAGGCCGACAACAACCTGATCTTCGACTGGGACATCGGCAATGCCGACGAGACGGCCGCGGCGTTCAAGAAGGCGGCCCATGTCGTCAAGATGGATATCATCAACAATCGCCTCGTGCCGAACGCCATGGAGCCGCGCGCGGCTCTTGGCCACTACGACAAGGCAGAGGACCACTACACCTGCTGGACGACGTCACAAAACCCGCATGTAGCGCGGCTGGTGATGAGCGCATTCTACAATGTCGCGCCGGAAAACAAGCTGCGGGTCATAGCGCCCGATGTCGGCGGCGGCTTCGGTTCGAAAATCTACATCTATCCCGAAGAGATCGTCTGCCTGTGGGCGTCGAAGAAGACCGGCGTGCCTGTCAAATGGGTGGCCGACCGCACCGAGAGTTTTCTGACCGACGCACATGGTCGCGACCATCACACCCATGCTGAAATGGCCTTCGACAGCGATCACAAGATCCTCGGCCTGAAGGTCGAGACCAAGGCGAATCTCGGCGCCTACATGTCGCTGTTCTCGTCGGCGACGCCGACCTACCTCTATGCGACGCTGCTGTCGGGCCAGTACAACATCCCCGCCATCCACGCCAATGTGAAGGCGATCTACACCAACACCGCACCCGTCGATGCCTATCGCGGGGCAGGGCGGCCGGAAGCAACCTTCGTCATGGAACGCATGATGGAGACCGCCGCGCGCCAGTTCGGCGTCTCACCCGCGGAGTTGCGCCGCAAGAACTTCATCACCTCGTTCCCGCACCAGACGCCGGTCATCATGTGCTACGACGCCGGCGACTATGCCGCTTCGCTCGACGCGGCAATGAAGGCGTCGGACTATGCCGGCTTTGCCAAGCGCAAGGCTGCCGCAGCCAAGAAGGGGCTGCTGCGCGGCATCGGCATGAGCTGCTACATCGAAGCTTGCGGCATCGCACCGTCGGCGGCGGTCGGCAGTCTTGGCGCCGGCGTCGGTCTGTGGGAATCAGCGGAAGTGCGGGTCAATGCCGTCGGCACGATCGAGGTGCTGACCGGCTCGCACAGCCATGGCCAGGGCCATGAGACGACCTTCGCGCAACTGGTCAACGAGCGCTTCGGCGTGCCGCTCGATTCGGTCTCGATCGTCCATGGCGACACCGACAAGGTGCAGATGGGCATGGGCACCTATGGCTCGCGCTCGGGTGCTGTTGGCATGTCGGCCATCGTCAAGGCACTCGACAAGGTCGAGGCCAAGGCCAAGAAGATCGCCGCTCATCTGCTCGAGGCTGACGAGGGCGACATCATCATCGAGAACGGCGCGCTGAAGGTCGCCGGCACGGACAAGAACGTGCCATGGTTCCAGATGGCGCTCGCCGCCTACACCGCCCACAACCTGCCGGGCGGCATGGAGCCCGGGCTGAAGGAAACGGCGTTTTATGATCCGTCGAACTTCACCTTCCCGGCGGGCTGCTACATCTGCGAGGTCGAGGTCGATCCGGAAACCGGCATGACCGAGATCATCCAGTTCGTCGCCGCCGATGATTTCGGCAACATCATCAATCCGATGATCGTCGAGGGCCAGGTGCATGGCGGACTGGCGCAAGGCATCGGCCAGGCGCTGCTCGAAGGCGCCCACTACGACAATGGCGGCCAACTGCTGACCGCGAGCTACATGGACTACACCATGCCGCGCGCCGGCGACCTGCCGTCGTTCAAGGTCTCGACCTCGAACACGCCATGCCCGGGCAATCCGCTCGGCATCAAGGGCTGCGGCGAAGCCGGCGCCATCGGCTCGCCGCCGGCGGTGATCAACGCCATCACCGACGCCATCGGCAGCAACGATCTTGCCATGCCGGCATCGCCGTCCACCGTGTGGGCAGCGATCCGCGCGACGACGAAACACTGAGGAGGAACGAGCATGTATTCGGTCAACTATCACCGCGCCGCCTCGGTCGCCGACGCCGCCAAACTGGTCAAGGCGGGCGATGCGAAGCTGCTTTCGGGCGGCATGACGCTGATCCCGGCGATGAAGACACGGCTTGCCGCGCCCTCCGACCTTGTCGACCTGTCGAAGATCAAGGAGTTGCAGGGGGTCAAGGTGTCGGGCAAGACGGTGACCATCGGCGCCGCGACCACGCATTACGACGTTGCCAATGACGAGAAGCTGAAGAAGGCCTGCCCGGCGCTTGCCCATCTGGCGTCGCTGATCGGCGATCCGGCGGTGCGCCACCGGGGGACGATCGGCGGCTCGATCGCCAACAACGATCCGGCGGCCGACTATCCGGCGGCGCTGCTGGCGCTGGGCGCCACCATCGTCACCAACAAGCGCCAGATCGCCGCTGACAAATTCTTCAAGGGCCTGTTCGAGACGTCGCTGAAGGAAGGCGAGATCGTTACCGCCGTCACCTTCACCGCGCCGGCTAAGGCGGCCTATGAAAAGTTCCGCAACCCGGCATCGCGCTATGCGATCGTCGGTGTGTTCGTGGCCAAGGGCAAGGATGGCGTCAGCGTCGCCGTCACTGGCGCCGGTGATGACGGCGTCTTCCGTTCGAAGGAGATCGAGGCAGCCCTGGCCAAGAATTTCGCGGCCTCGGCGCTCGAAGGCGTGAAGGTATCGGCGAAGAATTTGATGACCGACATCCACGCCTCGGCCGACTACCGCGCCAATCTGATCGCGGTGATGGCCAAGCGCGCTGTGGCTGCCGCCACCGCCTGACACCATCAGCCGCGCACAAGGAAAGGGGCCCCTCGGCCCCTTTTTCGCGTGCGGTGACCTGCAACTGTCCGGTTCCGATGGGATCGCCTCAGCGCGCCAACCGTTTGCTTGAAGCAATTCCCGTCCATACTTCGCCAGGAACTGCGTCAGCGACAATCTCGCACTTGCACAAAGCGATATTGCACTGCACTATGCCAGTGACCAAACGCGAGCCGGGTTGTTAGTGTCGATCACGGCCTGCGACCCTTTCAGCATCTTTCAATGCGAAGGGAGCCGGCATGACCGACATCTCCGCGACGCATGTCGTTGCGTCCCGACCCGTCGCCGACAGAGCGGCCAGAACAAGACTGGCCTATCTCGATGGCTGGCGCGGCCTGTCGATTGCCCTGGTGCTGATCGGCCATTTCTTTCCTGTTCCCGGGATCAATCTGGGTGTGCTGGGCGTCGAATTCTTCTTCGTGCTCAGCGGCCGGCTGATGAGCGAGATCCTGTTCATCGAGCGCTACCCGCTGAAGAAATTCTTCAAGCGGCGTTTTTCCCGCATCTATCCGGCACTTCTGGTCTTCGTGGTCGTCGCCATGATTGCGCTCTCCGGCACATTCATTGCCTTCAAATGGAAGGCGGCGCTGACCGCGCTGACATTCACCTACAATTATGCCGGCATTCTCGTCACGCGGGCGGGCGCACTCGACCATATCTGGTCGCTCTGCATCGAGGAGCACGCCTATATCATCCTGGCGCTGATCAGCGTCGTCGTCTTAAGCCGCTCTCGCGTAGTCGTGCTGCTCCTGGCGCTGGCCTTGCTTGCCATGGCCAATGGAGCGGTTTCGTACTGGGTGTTCGGGATGGACTACGAAACCACCTACTGGCGCACCGATGTGCATATCGCCTCGATCCTGCTGTCGGCCTCGATCTGCCTGCTCAAGGCCGATGGCAGGCTGCCGGCGATCTTCAGAGGCAGGCAAGTGGCTCTGGCGGCATCGGTCTTCGCCGTTCTTCTGTTCCTCGATCCAGTGCCGACGCCGATCCACTATCTCTTCGCGGTGCCGCTGCTGGCGCTGGCCGTCAACGCACTCGATTTCAGCCCGCGCTATCTGACCGGATTGCTGTCCTCCTGGCCGATGGCGACGCTGGGGCTGTGGTCGTACTCGCTCTATCTGTGGCAGCAGCCGTTCTACAAATTTGTCTACGAGCAAGGCAGCGCTCCGATCCCGATGCTGGCCGGGGTCTTTGTCTGCGCGCTTTGCAGCTACTACATCGTCGAGCGACCGGCACGCGAATGGCTCAACCGCAACTGGTAATGCCGCAGCGCTGTCGGCCCTAAGCCGACCGGCGCTTCTTGTCCGTCAGATACCGCTTGAGGCCGGCTTCGCCGCGCGGCGTCGTCCAGCGATGGTTCCAGGCGAAGGCCTGCCGTAGCAGCGGTGCGAGGAATTTGAGGATCGGCCGCAGCACCGTGACCTGCCAGGTCAATTGCACATGGGTGCCGGTGCCGGACGGCGACAATTCCGCCCGCCACAGCCCGTCGAAATCGCCAAGGGTTTTCACCACCACCAGCCTGCCGGGTTCGAGTTCGGCGGCCTCGATGATGAAGTTCAGCTCGTAGGGCAGGGCGCCGCGAGCCCGCGCCCTTGCGCGCGAACCGATGGTCGCCTTGCCCTTCCTGTCGAGTGGCACCACTTCCTTGTAGACATCGCCCCACCAGATCGGCAGCAGTTCGGCATCCGAGAGCACCTCCCACACTTCCTGCGGCGTGCCTTCGGGGATGTGCCAGCTTTCGTCGAATCGAAAGACGTTGCTCGGCATCGCGTTTCCTCCGGTTGGCGGAAACATTCATATTAGCTGCGGCTTCTTTGTGTGGCCAGCGCCAGCGGGATCAGCCGGAGATTCGCCTGATGTATCAGGCGGCGATCTGCCTGATGTATCAGGATAGATTCGCCTGATGTATCAGTCGGAAATCCGTCTGATGTAGTAGCGCACCGCCTTCTTGCCGCCGTGGATGACGGCGTCGCCGGCTTCGGCGAAGCCAAGCGCGGCGTGGAAGGCATCCGAGGCGGGGTTCGGCGGGTCGGTGTTGACTTCGCAGGTGACCAGAGTGTGGCCGGCGCGCTCAACGTGGCCGAACAGATCCTGATAGAGCCGGCGGGCATGGCCGCGGCCACGCGCTTGTGCTGCCACGACGACACGGTCGACATAGACGAAGCGGGGGTAGCGTTCGCGGAACCAGACGAAGTTCGGGCTGTCGTAAGGGGCGTCCTGGTCGAAGGTCATGATGAAGGCTTCGAGATTGCCGATGCGCCGCGTGTAAAACGCCTCGCCGAGCAGGAAGGACAGCCGTTCGGGCTCCAGCCACGACAGTTCGGCTGCGTGCTCGTTGTTGAGCGCGAGGATCGCCGCTTCGTCTTCGGCCGATACAAGGCTGATCGGGGCAGGCGTCGCGCTCATGCCTTCGCAGCCGCGATGGTGGCCGCCACGAGGTCCGTGTCGGTCAAGGTGTTGCGGTACTCGCGGTCGAGGTCGGAGCCGCCCATGCCGACATGCGGGTTGCGGTAATCCATGGCGCTTGGCACGTCCTTGAGGGCTGCGAAATGCATTTCTGACAACCCGGTTTTTCCCAGCACTTCGGCGATGTTGCCTAGGTCCAGCCCACCGCAGCCGAGGATGACGATGCGGCCGCCGGCCTGTCGGACCAGATCCGCCAACAGCGACATGCCCTCGACCGCCGTGTCGCGCTGGCCGCTGGTCAGCACGCGGCCAACCTTGCTGCGGATCAGCGCTTCGAGCGCCTCGGCGGGGTCGCGGGTCATGTCGAAGGCACGGTGGCAGGTGACGTTCAAGGAGCCGGCGGCTTGCGTCAATTCACTCATGCGCGCCTCGTCGATGGTGCCATCGGCGTTCAGGCAGCCAAACACCACGCCGGGCACGCCGAGGTCGCGCAGTGCTGCGACATCGGCGAGCATCGAGGCGTACTCGGTTTCGCTGTAGAGAAAATCGCCGCCGCGCGGCCGCACCATGACGTGGAACGGCACGGTCGCCTGATCTAGGGCGGCGCGCACGGTGCCGAGGCTCGGCGTGATGCCGCCTTCAATGAGGCTGGCGCACAGTTCGACCCGGTCGGCGCCGGCCGCCTGCGCGGCCAGCAGGCCATCAATGCCTTCGACACAGATTTCGATCAGCGGCAGGCGAGTTTCTTTGGTCAAGGGGCGATCCAGTTCCATGATATCGGCGCCAGCCCTAGCATCAGGCCGGTTGGCGCGAAAGCGTGAACAGCGCCCGGCCATTTGGGCCAGGCGGCAAACTCCCTGCTTGACAGTCAAATAATCGTTGGGTTATGGATTAATCATAACCGGATGGTTATTAATTTCACAGACCGAACTCAGAAAACCTGGATGCGCGGCATCCGGGCCGACGAGACACGGCCTGACGAAACCCTTCAAAAGGAGAAAGACCATGCAAGCAAGAATCAAGAATCCCGTGGTGCTCATTCCCGGCTCCCTGCAGGCCTTGTTGGCGCTGGACAAGTCGTCCGAGGCGGCCGAATTGCCCTATGTGACGCGCAAGCTCATCCATCTGCGAGCCAGCCAGATCAATGCCTGCAGCTTCTGCGTCGACATGCATGCGCGCGAGTTGAAGAAGGCCGGCGAAAAGGACGAGCGCATCTTCGCCCTCGCGGCTTGGCGGGAGACGCCGTACTTCACCGATGCCGAACGCGCAGCGCTGGCGCTGGCCGAGGCCGGCACACGGCTTGCCGACCGGCCCGACGCGGTGCCGGACGATGTATGGGACGAAGCCGCCCGGCATTACGATGAAAAGGCGCTCGCCGCCCTGGTCATCCAGATCGCGCTGATCAATGCCTTCAACCGGCTCAACGCTACGACACGGCAGGTGGTCGGCGCCTGGGGCTAGCCTTGGAGCAAAGGGCGTCGACCTTGGCCGCTACTGGCGCAACTCCGTGTTCTTGGCGCCTTCCTCGACCTGGTCGATCACCAGCAGCTTGACCGGACCATCGCCGATGTTGGTGGCCTGGTGCCATTGGCCGATCATTTCGATGATGAAATCTCCGGTCTTGTAGGTGTTGCTGTTGCCGGTCTCGACATTGGTAACCTTCAGCGTCCCGGCCTGGACATAGGCGTAGCGCGGGAAGGGGTGTCTGTGCACCGGCAAGGTCGCACCCGGCGCGATGTCATAGGTCGACACCAGAACCTGCACGCTCTTCTGCGGCAGCGTGATCGGCTGGCCGGAAGCAGTCGTCGTGCGCGATGCCAGCGGCGTCACGACGACGGGCGTGCCGCTGCTGTCCAGCGCCAGGGCGGGGTGAGCAAATGACGCGACCGCCAGCAGCAATGCCGATGCCAAGATTTTCCGCATGAATCCTCCAGAAGCAACACATCTATCGCGCGGCGGCCTAGCGCGTGCAAGCACGCTTCTCGACGCGAGCGGCTTTCTCACGGTTCCATTGCCTTGAGCGCCGCCGGAACCGGATAGCGATTGCCGTCGTAGCGCAGCCGGTAGGTCCGCTTCACGGACTTGCCGGGATGAGACTGGCACTCGCCGTCCTTGTCGGGCAAGGGTTCGTCGGTATCCGCCTGCTCGATCGCTGTGATGTCGTGATAGCCATGGTGGCTCGCCGCGCTTATCGCCAGGCTGACCTGGCTGGAATGAAAGGATCCGGCGCAACTGGCGTCGCCTTCGCCGCCATGGCCGGTCACGGCAAGGCCGCCGAGCACCAAGCGCAAGGCATCGCCGGCGACGGTATAGAGCCGCAGGCCGGTTTCGTTGAATGGATTGGCCTGCGAATGGGTTGCCAGTTCGATGCGCAGGCCAAAGGCGGAGACATCGGGTGCCAGCCGATAGCGACCGGTATCGAATTCGACCTTGCGGATGGCGATGGCGTCATCGGTCATCAGGCCGGGCTGGAGCAGGCGCTGGCGCACGCCCAGGCTCTTCCTGTCGACGACCAGAAGCTCGATATCGCCAACATGCCCGTCATCGCTGGATACGGCGCTGTCGATCAGCGGCACTGCGACCAGCAGCAGGTCATCATGGGCAGGCCAGATCTTGCAGACCAGGCCAACTGGGTTTTCGTAGTCCGGGAGCGTCAGGGGGATGCTGATATGGGGTTCGAGGGCCAGCGAGGTGGCGTCGACGCTCCTCTTGGCCTTGGGGTAGGCCTGCTGCACCAGGGCGACAACATCGCCGCAATCGCCGGCCGAGGCCCAGGTGGGAGACAGACTGGCCGCGGCGAGGCCGAGGAAGAGGGTGCGCAACACTATTCGCATGGGATTCTCACGTCGCAGGGCCGAGTTCGCTTGGCGATCCGCGTGTACCACAGTTGTTGCGTTTGGACGGGCCGGATTTTGCAACGTTACCTTCATCAACAAGATCAGTCGCCACTCCGCGCTCGCCGCTCGATGAAGCGTCTTATATTAGCCAGCAACGATATATTAACGGCTGTGGTGCAGCCTTTCCGTTGGGGACGGGGGAATGCCCTCCCCATCGACGTTCCAACGCGCGTCCTTGGAGCAGCGGGACGCTCGACCAATGCGGGGAAAACGCATGAGTGTCGGAACAGCTCTCGAACAGTTGCTGCGATTGATCCATCGCAGGGCCATGAAATTGGCCGCGTTGCCGGAGGATGAGAGAGATTTACACTACGATCTCATTCGCCGCACATGTTGCGATGCCGCCGAGCACGTTGGGCAAAGCCCCGACAAGGCAGCCATCACGGCAAACGATATGGTTGAGTTTGTTCGCGCACTGGTCGGAATCATTGAAGTGGGTCGTGAACCAGACCAAGGGCGAAGCGCCGATCGCCCGCTGCCAGCACGCCATTTTGGCAGCCGGGAGAATGTCACTACACCTAGCGTCGGCGCTTCATTGGTGTCGCCAATTTGGCGTGACATTCGGCGTACTTCGGGGGCTGGATCTCGCTAGTCCAGGCTGCCAGATCGAAAGCGACGCCTACGGCGAAATCCACTCCCAGTTGTTGCGTAGACGCCGGCGTTGCCGCCAGAAGGTCCGCTGCCCGCCGCAAGGGAAGCGCTAACTTGGGTTCTCCAGGCGGTTGGCTTTTCGCCACGCCTCGTACTCCCCGCGGGCATCGTCATGCAGCGGATAATATCGTTGCAAAGACCCGCCCTCCATGAGCTTCGCTCGTGAGAACTCCTCCCAATCGTGATGCTTCTGCGATTCATCGATCACTTTTGCGGCCATTGCGACGGGAAGCACCACCACCCCGTCGTCGTCGGCGACGATGATGTCGCCGGGGATCACCGTGACACCGCCACAGGCAATCGGAACGTTGACGGCATTGGGATAGATGCTGGTCTGCACATGATAATTTGGCGTCCAGCCGCGCAGCCATAGCGGCAGATCGAGCTTTTCGACATTGGGCCGGTCGCGCATGCATCCATCGATGACGATACCCGCGCCGCCTCTGCCCTTGAAATACGTCGACATCATATCGCCGAAGACGCCCGAGCTCATGTCGCCGCGCGCGTCGACCACGACCACGTCGCCTTCCTGCGCGTGATAGAGCACGTGCCGGTGCAGTTGCGTCTCCGGATCGGCATATTCTCCCTCGTTGAAGAGGTCCGGCCGCTGCGGCAGGAATTGGAGCGTCAGCGCCGGCCCGACGATCGACTTCCCGTGGTTTTGCGGCACGGGACCAACCATGTGCGGATTGCGGAAGCCCATGTGGCCAAGTGTGCCGGCAACCGTCGCGGCGCCGATTTCCCTTAGCGCGTCGATCAGGTCTTTAGGCGGTCGCGTAATGTCGGGGGTATGCGTCATTTTAGACTCCGGTGGATGGAACTACCAGTTGGTAACAGAACCGTCGCGGCGCTTAAGGTGAGGCGCTTCCCAAAAACGAAAGCTCTCCGCCTGGACTGCCTCTTCGTTGACCTCGACGCCGAGCCCCGGCAGGTCGCTGACCGGATAATTGGGGCCGTCGAGCCGTGGTTGCACGGGGAAGAAGTTGGAATTGTCGAAGCCCAGCTTTCTTTCGGGCGCCCTAGTCTCAAGCCATGCGAAGTTGGGTACCGCGGCAGCGAGATGCACGGTCGCGGCCGTGCACACTGGGCCAAGGGGATTGTGCGGCATCAGGTCCACATAGTGCGCTTCGCTCCAGCCAGCGACTTTCATCGCCTCGGTGAACCCGCCGACATTGCAGATATCGAGCCGGTTGAACTGATGGATGCCGCGCTCGATGTAGGGGAGGAACTGCCACTTGCTGGCAAATTCCTCGCCGATGGCAAAGGGGATGTCGGTCATGGTCCTCAGGGATTCGTAGGCCTCCGGTGTCTCGTCGCGTATCGGCTCCTCGAGGAAATCAAGCACGCCACGGCCGAGCTTGTTGCAGAAGCTCGCCGCCTCGGCCACCGACAGCCGATGGTGATAGTCGATGCCGAGGACGACGTCGTCGCCCAGCGCCTCGCGCGCCTTGTTCAGCATGGTCGCGGTAACGCCGATCGACTCGCGCGGCTCGAAGATGTCCCTGCTGCTTTGCCCGACGGGGAAGAAGCGGATCGCCTGCCACCCCTGTGCGCAAAGTTCGCGGGCTCGTTCAATGGCAACATCGCCCTCGGCCTCGTCTCCGGTCGAGGCGAAGGTGGGGATGCGGTCGCGCTGCTTGCCGCCGAGCAGTTCGTACACCGGCACTCCAAGCGCCTTGCCCTTGATGTCGTGAAGGGCGATGTCGATGGCGGAAATCGCCGCCTGCAGAACGCGCCCGCCTTCGAAGTACTGGCTGCGATAGACCTCCTGCCAGATCCGCCCGATCTGCATGGGATCGCGGCCGATGAGAAACTCGCGATAGTGCTCGACCGCGCCGGCCACGGCCCTCTCGCGACCGCTCAAGCCGCTCTCGCCCCAGCCGAAAATGCCGTGATCGGTCTCGACCTTGACGAGCATCTGGTTGCGCGTTCCAACCCACACCGGATAGGGCTTGATCGCAATAATCTTAAGCTTCTTAGTCATCCAAGCCCACGTCCCACAAGCATCCGCCCGGTCTCAATCGGCCTTGAGGGCCATTTCAGTTTCGCCGTCGAACAGATGCATGCGCTCCTGGTCGAACTCGAGCCAGATCTGCTCGTCAGGCGCGACGGCAATGGTCGGCGGCACGCTGACATTGACGATGGCGCCGGACAGGAACGCCTGAACAAAGGTGACGTCTCCGGTCGGCTCCACCGTGTAGGCCTTTGCCGGGACGCTGCCTGGCACTGCACTCTTGTGGAGCTTGATCGTCGAGTGACGTGCGCCGAGCACGACTTTCTTGGTCGTTGCCTTCGCGACTTTGCGGGCGTTGCGCGGCGAGAGCTCAAGGGTCCAGCCCTCCGCGCTGGTCAGCACGGTGTTGCCGTTCGCTGTCGATGCCTGCAGAGGAATAAGGCTCATCGCCGGGCTGCCGATGAAGCTTGCGACGAACATGTTCATCGGATGGGCAAAGACCTGTGCCGGTGAATCGTATTGCTGCAGGAAGCCGCCGTTCATCACCGCCATCTTGTCGGCCATGGTCACGGCTTCGAGTTGGTCGTGAGTCACATAGATGATCGTCGCCTTGAGGTCCTGGTGGAAGCGCTTGATCTCCGACCGCATCTGCACGCGCAGCTTGGCATCGAGGTTGGAGAGCGGCTCGTCCATGAGGAATACGGCCGGGTCGCGGACGAGGGCACGGCCCAGGGCTACACGCTGCTGCTGCCCGCCGGAAAGTTCGCGCGGCTTGCGCTCGAGCAGGTGCGTCATGTCGAGCACTCGCGCCGCGTCCTTGACCTTCTTGTCAATCTCGTCCCTGGGCAATTTGCGCATCTGCAGCGGGAACGCCAGGTTCTTATAGACCGATTTCTGCGGATAGAGCGCGTAGTTCTGGAACACCATTGCGATGTCCCGGTCCTTGGGGTCGAGGTCGTTGACTACCCGGTCGCCGATGACGATGTCGCCCGACGTGATCGGGATCAGCCCGGCGACGAGATTGAGCGTGGTTGTCTTGCCGCAGCCTGAAGGACCGACGAGCGCGACGAACTCGCCATCGTTGACCGTCAGCGAAACGTTGTTGACAGCTTTGAAGCCGCCATAGGTCTTGACGAGATCTTTGAGGACCACGTGGGCCATCGGCAACTCCCTAGTGTTTGACCGCGCCTTCTGTAAGGGCGCGTACGAAGTATCGCTGCAGGACGAGGAACAACACGACGACGGGCACGCTCATCATAAAGCTGGCCGCCATCAGGCCCGGAAAGTCCGTCGTGTTTTCCGAGAAGAAGCGCTGGATGCCGACCGGCAGGGTCAACTGCTCGTTCTTGGAAAGGAAGGTGTAGGCGTAGATGTACTCGTTCCACGCGCCGATGAAGGAATAGATCGCGGTGGCGATGATCCCGGGCGTCGAAAGCGGCATCACGATCAGGATGAAGGCCTGGAACCGCGTTGCCCCGTCGATGCGCGCCGCCTGCTCGAGCTGCACCGGGATGTTGTCGTAGAAGCCCTTGAGCAGCCAGATCGCCAGCGGCAGGCCGAAAGTAAGATAGGTGAGGATCAGCGAGCCATGYGTGTTCACCAGCCCGAGCATGCGCATCAGTATGAACAGCGGCACGAGAAAGATCACAGCCGGGAACATGTTGCGCAGCAGCACGGCGAAGAACAGGAAGTTCCGGCCGGGGAAACGGAAGCGCGAAAACGCGTAGGCCGCCGGGACAGCCACGATCACCGAAAGGATTGTCGTGGCAGTCGACACGAAAAGGCTGTTCCAGAAGAAGCGCAGGAAGTCCTGGCCGACGCTGTTCTGCGGATCGAGCAGCTTCTGGTAGCTGGCAAGGGTAGGCTCGTCTGGCCACCATTGCGGCGGAAATTGCATCGCCGCGAAGCCGGACTTGATCGAAGTGAGCAGCATCCAGATCATCGGCAACGCGGTGTAAAGCAGCATGAACACAAGGAAGATGCGCCCGCCCCACCGCCATCCGTCGACGCGCATGCGGCGACGGGTCTGACCCCGAGAGGCTGTTTCGGCAATCGTGCTCATGCGCTCCCCTCTTTGCGTTCGTTGCCGCTTAGCGCACGGACATAGAAATAGCCCAGCGTCATCAGGATGAGGAACAGGAGCACCGAGTAGGCCGATGCCAMGCCCCATAGCTGTCGTCCGAAGGCGAGCTCATAAATATGGGTGATCCAGATATGCGATGCGTTGGACGGCCCGCCGCCGGTCATGATCCAGGGGATGATGAAGGAATTGAAGTTGGCCACTGCGAGCAGCAGGATGGTCACCGTCGAGACGCTGCTCAGATGCGGGAAGGTGACGTGCCAGAAGCGCTGCCACGCACTGGCCCCGTCGACTTTTGCGGCGCTCAGCAGCTGTTCGGGGACCGTCTGTAGGCCGGCCATCATCATGATCATGGCAAACGGAAACTCGCGCCAGATATTGACGACGATCAGGGAGGGCAGCACCGTGGTGACGTTGTCGATGAAATTCGGCGGCCGGTCGGCCCATCCGAGACCGACCAGCACCGCACCGATGACCCCGAAGTCCGAATGGTAGATCCACTTCCAGATGTAGGAGGCGGCGACGGCGCTGATAACCCAGGGAATGATCAGGATAGCGCGCAGGACGCCACGGCCGATAAAGTCGCGGTGGAGCGCCAGCGCGGAGCCAAACCCCAGGACGAAGGAGATGAAAGTCGATGCCAGTGTCCAGATCATCGTGTTCCAGGTGACTTTCCAGAACACCGGACTGGTGAGGATGTTCGTGTAGTTGTCGAAGCCGACGTAGATCTTGTCGCGCAGCTGTAGGCCTGGCGGCGTCTTAAAAAACGACAGCTCGATTGTGTAATAGATCGGATAGGCGATGACGATGAGCATCACGGCGATCGCCGGGAGCACGTAGGCGTAGTCGGCGCGATGCTCCCATACCCTCCGCAGCACGCCGGACCTACCGGATTGCAATCTTCGGCGAGCCTCGGCCTTACCGGTCACGATCGTCACTGTGGCGCGCCCTTATTTTCCTTGGAACGAACCGGCTGCACCGTCGGTGCAGGCCGGTCGAATCGTAAGCCAGGTTCAAACTAGAGTTTGCCTTCCACCAGGCTCTTCACCTTTTCGGCCGCGTCGTCCGCTGCCTGATCGACGGTCATCGCTCCGGTCAGGGCATTCTGCAGCATGTCCGGGACGATGATGTTCATGATCTCGGGAGACTGCGGCAGGGCTGGAAACGGGATGCCGTATGGCAGCATCGACGTCGTGACATCGAGGAACTTGATGCTGTCCAGACGTTCCTTCATCCATTTGGTCTTGAAGCCGTTGAGGTTGCCCGGGTTCGAGCCGGCGTAGGCCATCTTCAGCGACCATTCAGGGCTCGTCCACATGCAGATGATGGCCTTTGCAGCCGGCTCGTCCACCTTGCCGCCCTCGACATATTCGGGCTTCAGGATGTGAATGTTCGAGCCGCCGAATACAACGGCGCGCTTGCCGTCTGGGCCAGTCGGAATCAGCCCGTAGCGCATGTTGTCGATGACGGTCTGCGCCTTGTCCTTGTCGGTGCCCGTCGCCTTTTTCTGCAGGTCTAGCATGACGTTGTAGTCGGATGGGTGCGAGACCATCATGCCGAGTTGGCCGGCGAGGAACAGTGGCTGGTTATCGGCCTGCTGGTTGGTGAGTGCCGACACCGGAACCGACTTGTCGCGAACATACATATCGTACGAGGCTTGCAGCGCCGCCTTGCTCTGGGGACTATTGAGTTCGACCTCCTTGTAGGTCGGGTTTGCGGTGGCTTCGTCGAAGACGCCGCCGCCGTAGGCCCATAGCTGCGGCATGAACCGGTACGGCGTGTTGCCGGCATTCTTGCGAGCCACGAGGCCGTAACCGGAAATGCCGAGCTTGTCGTGGATCTGCTTGGAATATTTGACCACGTCGTCCCAGGTCGCCGGAGCCTTGTCCGGATCAAGGCCGGCACGCTTGAAGACGTCGGCGTTCCAGATGAACGCCATCGTCTCGTTGTTGGTTGGAATGCCGTAGGTCACCCCGTCCCAGGTCACGGCCTTCATGGCGCCGGGCCAGAAATCCTCGGTCGAATACCCCACATCCTCGGGCTTGAGCGGCTGCAGATAGCCCTTTGCGGCGAACTCGGTACCACCCAGGATTTGCAGGCGGACCGCCATCGGCGCGGCATTGCCCAGGAGCGCCGTGCGGAACTTGTCGAGAAGGTCGTTGTAGGTGAGGGCCTGTTCCTCGAGCTGGATGTTTGGATAGGTCTTGCGGAAGGTCTCGAAGAATTCCTTGTAGTACTGGCGCAGGAGGTCGGGATCGCCCTCGAACACGCCCTGATACCAGAAAGTCAGTCGCCCCTTGTAGTCGAGCGGGGTGACTTTGCCGCAATCGGCGGCCGTATCAAAATCCTGCGTGCCCGCAATGGAACGCACATATTCCGGCGACCACTTGCTCAAATCGACCGGCGGCGCACCCAGCGCCGATGCGGACAGCGATACCACTAAAGCAGTGGAGATAGTGCCGCGCAGGACGGCACCGCCGAGTGTAATCCTCGTCATAGATATCCTCCAGGTTCTCTCCCATGCCGCTTTGCTTCGAGGCAAGCGGTCCATGCTCGTTCGATCGCGGAACGTCTTCCTGTTCTGTGTATCCCTTCGAGCACTTTGTACGTTTTCAGATCATGGATTGTCTGTCAACGCGATAAATCGTACATTGTTTATGGAAACCGTGCGTGATATCGATTAAAGTGTGTATTGAATTGGGGAGCCGGCCTTGGCCGAAACAAGCGATTTCAAAGCAGAGCCACCCGCGGGGATTGATCCCATCGGGGCCTCCAGCGAGGGCGCCTCGCTTTATGAGCTGATCAGGGAAGACATCATCGAGGGGCGGCTTGCCGCCAACGAGCGGCTTGTGGTGACCGATCTCGCCCGGCGCCACGGCACCTCGACCAACCCCGTGCGCGAGGCTCTGCAGCTGTTGCGCGGGGAGGGATTTGTCACCTTTGTCGCCAACCGCGGGGCGCGTGTCCGGCCCATAGATCAGGATTTTGTGCGGGATATCTACGAGATCGGAGTCCTGATCGAGCCAGCCCTGACGCGATGGTTTGTGAATATGGCGACCGTCGAAGACATAGCCGAACTCGAACGTATCCAAAGTCTGATTGAAGAGAACAACTTTGCCGACACGTTCAGGCACAGTGAGCTGGATACCGCCTTTCACACCGTGATGTACCAGCGGCACTATAACCGCCATGCCGCCGAGCTTTGGTGGAAGCATCGCGAGGTACTGCGGGCCGTGAGCCGGCGATTCAATTTCACGCTCGCACGGCGCGCCGCAATCCTTCGCGAGCATCGCGAACTCATCGCACTGGTGAAGGCGGGAGAGGCAGACAAGGCCGCCGACCTCATTTCCCGCCATGTCGAGGGTTCCGGCCGGCATGTTCTCGAACAGATGCGTGCGCGCAACGCCGCTCGGGCCGGATAGACTCTCCGATCTGGAACATCGTTAGCCTGACAATCAGATAAAGGTAGTTGAGAGATGAAAATCACGAGCGTTCGGCCGTGGCTGATCAAGTCCGATGCTTCATATTGGGGAGAGTACCTGTTCGTCGAAGTGACGACCGATGAGGGGGTGAGCGGCTGGGGAGAGATCACAACCACCACCAGGCTCGCCAACCGCGCTCTCTGCACGATCCTTCGGCAGATCGGCATCGCCGTGACCGGCGAGGATCCCGCGCGGATCGAGCACCTCTGGCACAAGATTTTCCGCAGCTTCACCTATATGGGCAGCCGCGGCGCCGCCGTCGAATGCGTGAGCGCCATCGACATCGCCCTCTGGGACATCCGCGGCAAAGTCCTTGGTAAGCCGATTTACGAACTGCTGGGTGGACCGGTACGCGATGAAATCGCGCTCTACACCCATCCCAACCAGGCCAAATTTACCAGCAAGGAGGCCGTGGTCCGCGAAATTCGAGACATCGTCGAGTCCGGACACACCGGGCTCAAGTTTGATCCTTTCCCCCACCAGGGGCGCACCGCCGATGGCCTGTCCCGCGAACAGCGGGACGGCTACCTCGACGGCAGCATGACCCGCAAGGACGAGCGCGAAGCGGCCGAACTGACGGCGCTGATCCGCGAAACGGCGGGACCCGATGTCGACATCCTGATCGACGCGCATGGCCGCTTCGACGTACCCACCGCCATTCGCCTGTGCCGGAGCCTTGAGGAAGCCGGCCAGATCGACTGGTTTGAGGAGCCTTGCCCGCCAGAGAGCCTCAACGCCCTCAAGCAGGTGCGTGAAAAGGTCAGTGCCGCTATCTCGTGGGGCGAGCGCGGCCACACGAAGTGGGATTTCGTGCCGGTGCTGGAGAACAAGCTCGCTGACTATATCATGCCGGACGTTACCTGGACCGGCGGCATTACCGAACTGAAGAAGATTTCCGCCCTGTGCGAAGCCTATTACATCCCGGTCTCGCCGCACGACGCCGCGGGGCCGATCAACGTGGTTGCGGGAGCGCAGGTGATGATGACGGTGCCTAACTTCTACAAACTCGAAACGTCGGAGTGGAACCTGGGCAAATACGATCACCTCATCGACAGACCGCTCGACGTTTCGAACGGCAGTCTCAAGCTGACGTCGAAGCCTGGTCTCGGCGTTGAGATGAACCGCGACTACCTGCAGGCCAACGAAATCGAGCTGGGCTAAGCAACGCTCCATGCCGCCCCGGCGTGCTTTCGACAAACTCCGCCGACCAGAATGAGGATAAGTCATGCCAAAGACAGGTGGAGCCGACGGGGCGCTCAATCGGGTGAACACGAATTCCAAGCCGACTGACCTGCGCATCACGGACCTGCGCGTCGCCGAAATCGTCGGCGCGCCGTTCACATCGGCGCTCGTTAAGATCTACACCAACCAGGGTATTGTCGGCCTGGGCGAGGTGCGCGACGGCGCCAGCGCCACCTATGCGCTGATGCTGAAGAGCCGGTTGCTGGGCGAGAATCCCTGCGACATCGACCGACTGTTCCGCCGCATCAAGCAGTTTGGCGGTCATGGGCGGCAGGGTGGTGGTGTCTCGGCAATCGAGATCGCCCTCTGGGACCTCGCCGGCAAGGCCTATGGCGTGCCGATCTACCAGATGCTTGGAGGGCGGTTCCGCGACAAGGTGCGAGTCTATTGCGACACCGACGCGGACAAGCCCAGCGGCACCGAGACCGGAAAGCGGCTCAAGGCGCGGATGGACCTCGGGTTCACCTTCCTCAAGATGGACCTCGGGCTGGCGCAGATCTCCCACATCCCAGGCGCGGTCGTCGCGCCGGCCGGCGTGCTCGACGGTTTCCGCACGCATGCCGGCCGCGGGCGAGCAGGCACGCTGGACGAGCGCCGGGCGCGTAATGCCGCTTACGACGCGCAGAACGTGCCGCATCCCTTCACCGGCCTCCACTTCACCGAAAAGGGCATCGACCTGCTCGATCAATATATCCACGAGGTCCGCGAGGTGATCGGCTATGAGATTCCGCTCGCCATCGACCATGTTGGCCACGTCTCGCTGCAGGACGGCATCCGTCTCGCCCGGCGGATCGAGAAATACGCGCCAGCCTGGCTCGAAGACGTGATCCCCTGGCAGTACACCGACCAGTATCGGCGGTTGCAGGAGGCAACGTCCGTGCCGATCTGCACGGGTGAGGACATCTACCTCAAGGAAGGCTTCGAGCCGCTGCTCAACTCAGGCATTTCGGTCATCCATCCGGACTTGCTTACCACCGGCGGCATCCTCGAGACCAAGAAGATCGGCGACGCGGCGCTGGACCACGGCGTTGCCATGGCCATTCACATGGCGGAAAGCCCGATCGCGGCAATGGCCGCCGCGCATGTCGCGGTGGCCACGGAAAACTTCATGGCGCTCGAATATCACAGTGTGGAAGTGGACTGGTGGGACGACATCGTCACCGGCTTGCCCAAGCCGCTGGTCAAGGACGGGTTCATTACAGTGCCCGACAAGCCGGGCCTGGGCATCGACGACGTGGTCGATGAAGTCATCAGCCAACACCTGCAGGACGGTGTCAAAGGCATCTGGCAGCCGACCGACCACTGGGACGACGAATATTCCTGGGACCGGACCTGGAGCTGACCGCCTCACGTTTTGAGGCAGTGTAGGAAAGGGAAAGCATGAAGATCACCGATCTACGGTGCGCCGTCATCGGCAAACATCCCATCGTCCGCATCGTCACTGACGAAGGTCTTTATGGCCTTGGCGAGGTTGAGTACACCAAACCCTATCTCAAGCCCTGGGTGCTGCATTTTCGCGACGCGCTGATCGGCGAGGACCCCACCGACGTCGAGTGCTGCATGCTGAAGATCCGCCAGCGCGGCTCGTTCAAGCCCTATGGCGCCGCTGTTTCTGCAATCGAGCATGCCTTGTGGGACATCGCCGGCAAGGCGGCAGGCGTTCCGGTCTACAAACTGCTCGGCGGCAAGGTCCGCGACAAGGTGCGGGTCTATAACGGCTCCATCCGCAAAAAAAGGACCGGCGACAGGCCCGAGGACTATGCGGCGGATGTCAAATGGATGATGGAGCAGCCGCAGAACTTCTTCATGGTGAAGCAGGGGATCAGCTTCCACTCCAACATGAAGACGAGCGTACCCGACTTCCATTACGGTGTCCGGCAGCCACCGACCTATCACGGCGCGATGGACCAGGGGCAGATCAGCGAGCGCGGCATGGCGCATATGATCGACTGCGTCATCGCCATGAAGGAAGTGCTCGGCGACAAGGTTTCGCTCGCACTGGATTGCGGCCCCGGCTGGTTCCTGCCCGACGCCATCCGCTTCGCGCAGGCGGTGGAAAAATACAATCTCATGTGGCTCGAGGACATGCTGACGGGCGACTATGTGCCGTGGGTCAATCCGCAGGCATATCGTGAACTCACCACATCCACGTCTACTCCCATCCACACGGGAGAGCAGATCTACCTGCGCCACAACTTCAAGGAACTGATCGAGACGCAGGCAGTGCGCGTCATCGGCCCGGATCCCGCCGATATCGGAGGCATCGCCGAGCTCAAATGGGTGGCCGAGCACGCCTATATGCACTCGATCCTGATGGCGCCGCACGGCACCGCAAATGGCCTCCTCGGCCTCGGCGCGCTGATCAATGTCTGCGCCACCTTGCCCGCCAACTACATCGCCTTCGAATACCCGAGCGCCTCCGACCCTTGGTGGGAGGACATCGTCATTGGCCTGCCTAAGCAGATTGTGAAGGATTCGATGATTGATCTGCTAGAAGCCCCCGGGCTTGGTCTCGACATCGACGCCAAGGCCGCCAAGAAGTATCTGCTGGAAGAGGACGCCGGGTTCTTCGACTGAACCACCCCGATTGAGCGAGACCGCGCCTTACGTGGCCGCCATGCCTTCCGAAGCCGCTGACATACTCGTCATAGTCCTTGATCAGGACATCAACTATCGCTGCGGCACGAGGCTTACCATTTGCCTCGTCAGTACCGTCAATCAATGTGCCATCGAGCCGGGGAAAATCGTCCTGACGCCCGGTGTCCTTTTTGGCCCAATCTGGTCAGCTGTGGACTCATAGGAATCCACGCCGGTTTTTGTAACGTCCGCCGACCTTCTATCTGAGATATTAATCACATAATCTGAAACATCATAACAGTGTTTAGCACCGTCTATCGACAGGTCAGACCATTTCGGAACGGGTCATGGTTACAGCGCGGTTCGCGCGTCGACAGGCGGCCTGTCGAGTTGATCGTGCGGCAGCACGTCTGGCTGCGCCCATTGCCTGCGGGCCGCTTCGGAGAGGACAAGGCCATGGCCGGGGCGCTCGGGGGCCTGAATCCACCCATCGACGATCGCCATAGGCTCTTCGACAAGGTGGTTCAGATTCTGGAAGGAATATTCGAGCCACTCGACTTCGGGCAGGGCGCAGGCCATGTGCACACCGATTTCAAGAAACGTATTGCCAAGGGTCACCGGGATGCCGAGTTCAGCCGCCAGCCAGCCGATCCGCATCACGTCGGTCACCTGTCCATGAACATTCAGCATGTCGGTCGCCCCGGCCTGCATCAACAGGCGCTTGCCGGCGGCATCGAGATATTCGCCTGAATTGATCATGGTTTGGGGGGTTGCCGCCTTGAGCATCCGAAGACCTTCGAAGTCATGGCGCAGAATCGGATCCTCAACCCATAGGAGCACATAGCCAAGGTTATGAATTTTATGGATTTTTACCGATGCCTCCTTTGCGCCCCAAGCCTCGTTTGCATCGATCATGATCGATGCGCCCGGCCGCACCGTGTTTCTCAACAGCTCCAGCCGGGACAAGTCGCGATCGAAATCGGGGTGCCCCACCTTGATCTTGAACGCGCGGTACCCGAGGGCGTCGGCATGGGCAAAAAACGCCTGGAATTCGTCGTCGCCAAGGTGGAAATCGAGACCCGAGGCATAGGCTCTCACGCGCTTGCGGCGGCTTCCCAGCAGGCTGTGCAACGGCAGGCCGGCCTGCTTGGCGCTCAGATCCCACAAGGCAACCTGAAGGGCTTCTTCGAAAGGCAAGCCGAAGAGGCGCCGGTTGCCGCCGCGGGGCCGCTGGACCCGGTGCACGAGCGCCAAAGGCGGCTGTCCGACAAGACCGGACCAGACCTCTTCCTCAAAAACGCGGACGATCTCGGCCTGGGCGGGTAAAGGGTGAAACAAGCTCTGCACAAAGCCCAGTCCGGTTTGGCCGTCCTCGCCAACGAGCTCGAGCGCGGCTACATGAACCGCATCGATGCGCACCTGACTGTCACCTATGATACGGTCACGAGCGAATTGATAACGAGTGATGCGGTATTCTGCGATGCGCATATTAAAGTCTCTATATCTGATATGCCAGAATGTTATTTAGATATTTCAGATTCAGAGAGGTGAAGCAAGTGGCTGAGCGCGAAAGGAAGCCCGACGGAAACGACGGAGCGGCAGCGGGCCAACGCCTTGGCGATCGTGCCTACACGCGAATTCTCGAAACGCTGTTTGACAGAAAGATCCCCGCAGGGGCTTTTCTGTCGCAGGGCGATCTCGTCAAAATGCTCCAGATCCCGGTTGCGCCGCTGCGCGATGCACTCAAGCTGCTCGAGGCGGAGGGGATCGTCATCATCCACTCGCGGTCGGGCATCCAGTTCGTGAAGCCCGGATTCGAATTGACCAGATCGACCTATCAGTTTCGCAGCATTCTGGAACGGGCGGCGACAGGTGTTTACGCGCAAACGGCCGAAGAGGCGGAATTAGCGGAACTGGAACGACGACATCTGGCGACCATCGAAGAGATCGAGCGCACCGGGCTCACCGACCATGTCAGAGCCGACCTCGAGGAACTCGAGACCTTGCTGCATCACTCCATCATTGCCAGCCTGAACAATCCATTGATCGAGAGTTCTTACAAGCGGCTGCACAACTACGTTCGGCTGATCCGGCTGGACAGAAAAGTCACCGTGCCACTCGTGCTGCAATCCCTGCGCGAGCACATGCAGGTCATCCTGGCATGCAAGGCACGTGACCCGGAGGCGGCAGCAGCGGCGATGCAGGCGCATCTAGCGTCGGCCCTGCAGCGGGGCCTGGGGCTTTACTACGGTTACTAGGCTCAGGACCCTGACGCGTCAGGCAACGGAGCGCGACCGCTTGATGCCGCGAGGCGTTTCGCCGATCTCGCGCCGCATCCAATGGGAAAGGTGCGATTGGTGAGCGAAGCCCGTCAGATGCGCCACCTCGCTGATGCTCAAGTCGCTTGCCAACAGCAACAAACGCGCCCTTTCGACCCGGCGACGAAGCACATAGCGATGAACGGTCAGTCCCGTCGCAGCTTTGAACCAGGTTCTCAGGTGTGAATTGCTGACCCCAGCGACCCTGCTCAATGTTTCCAGGGACAGCGGGGTTTGGATTTGGGCTTCGATGAAATCGACTACACGCTTGAGTTGGATCTCGGACAGACGGCTCGCTCGCTCGGTCTCCTTTTCATCAAGACCCAGCAGGCGAACCGCCAGCGCAACGCCGATGCTGTCCGCGAACAGCGATCCGCTAGGTGTGCCTGAGCGGAAATCGTTCTCGAGCGCGCGAGCGAGATGCTCAATCCGTTCGTCACGGAGAAGGTGACGCGTCTCAAGCCGTCGAAGGCTCCCCGAACCCAGTTCCGCTGCGACGTTCTCCATCAAGGCTGGTGAGAGGCTGAGTTCAATGGTGTTGAACCGCGTCTCGGCTTCAAATCCTCCTTCCTCTCCCGCGGGCACGAGATCGATATCGCCGGCGCGCCGTACGAAATACCTCCCAACCTGGCTGCAATAGGAACGCGTCGCGGCGCTTGCGTGGACGAAGACGCGGTGCCGATGGGCTTGGGGCAATTGGAAGCTGCCGGCCTCAACCTGCAATGCCGCGACGGTAACGGCGTTGGCCGCAGACGAAGCAAACTGCGGATGCATGGGCGGCCTCAACGATTGGCGAAACGTGCTGAACATTTGGCGAATGCCGCGCGATTTTCAATGCGTTGCCTCGCTAACGTTGACGCTATCGCAATGTTCGAAGGGATTTGACATGAGTACCTATGTTGTTGTGGGCGCCGGTCCGGTGGGGCTCGAAACCGCTCGCCTGCTTGGAGAAGACGGACATGACGTTGTTCTCACAAGCCGACGTGTCGGCTCCATTGATCTGAAGCACGTGCGCGCGGTCCAGGCAGATGCCACGGACGCCGACGCGCTTGCGCGGCTTAGCCGGGGCGCGGACGCCATTTTCATGTGTGCCATGGCCGCCTATGACCGTTGGCCAACTGATTTTTTCCCCATCATGGATGGGGTCACGCGCGCGGCCGAGATGGTCAGCGCAAAACTGATCGTTCTGGGAAATCTCTATGGATATGGCGCAAATGCCAAGGGCCAGATTCGCCCCGATCTGCCGCTTGATCCCACCTCGCGCAAGGGCACCGTGCGAACCATAATGTGGCAGCGAGCCCTTGGCGCCGGTGTTCCCGCCATTGAGGTTCGTTCCAGCGATTACCTTGGATACGGCGCAGTCACCTACTTCTCGATGTTGGCATTGCCTTCTCTGTTGGAGGCGAAACCCGTTACCTTCCTGGGCAATCTTGATGCGGATCATGCCTGGACCTTCACGAAGGACGTGGCCAGAACACTTGTGGCTGCCTCATCCTATGCTGGAGAATGGGGGCGTGCATTTCACGTTCCGTCCCAGCATGCTTCGCCCCGGGTCGTCATGGAGAAGACCTCGGCGATGCTGGGAAAAAAACTTCCCGAAGTCAGCACCTACACGCATGCCCAGATGGACGCGTTGGGGATGCACGAACTCGTGGAAATGAGCTACCTCTTCGAAAGTCCGCTGCTGGTCGATTCCTCCGATTCCGAGGCGATCCTCGGAGTGTCGGCACAGAGTGTTGATGTCATGATCGCCGACACGCTTCGCGAACATATCTAGTTGCATGCCGGGCATGGCCGGCATGGCTGACCGGTTTCAGGCTGCCACGAGGCGGGCCAGCAGTGACGCGGCATCGGTGCCGGCCAAGCCAAGGTCGCGGACGCTGCTCATGTGGTTGGCCGCTGCAAGGGTCGTGCGCGAAACATCCAGTCCTTGTTGCTCCAGGTGGTCCGCATAGATTGCGGCCTGGCCGTGGAAGGGGGGCGTTTCGTCGGCTCCGACCGAGATCTCGACAGCCACTGATGGATCAAAGGTTTCGCTGATCGGCGAGAACAGGCGGACCTCCTCGTCTGTGATCGCAATTTCGCTGGCAAGGAATGAGGTCTGCAATGGTTTCAGGTCATAGAGGCCGCCAAGCAGCAGTGCGGCTCTAATGCCGGATGGCCGGCTATCGTCGTCAAAAAGCATTGTTGCCAGATGCGCTCCGGCTGAATGACCGCTAACGGTCAGCCGGCCGGGATCGCCCCCATAGTCCGCGATGTGGTCGGCTACCCACTGTCTGGCGCGGCGTACCTGGTCCACGATCGCCGCCATTCTAACGGCGGGCATGAGGGCGTAGTCGACAATGACCGCGATCGCACCTGCAGAGGTGACGGTCTCGGCGACATAGGAATAGTCGCGTTTGGAGAACATCCTCCAGTAGCCACCGTGGATGAACATGTGCACCGGCAGGCGCTCGCGTTTGCCTTTCGGGAAGAACAGATCAACGGTTTCAGTTGCATCAGGTCCGTAGGCTACGTCGGCGACCATGGGTATGTTCGCCCTGCTTTGTGTGCTGCGGCGAACAATCTCGGCGACGATGGCGTCGAACTCGGCCACGTGATCGCGAATGCGGAACGGATCTTTTTGCATCGTATCTGCTCAGATGGTCACGGCGATGTACTTCGCCTCCATGAACTCGGCAACGCCGTGCTTCTGCCCACCTTCGCGGCCCAGTCCGCTCTGCTTGACCCCGCCAAAGGGCGCCGCAGGATCCGACATCAGGCCGCGGTTCAGGGCGATCATGCCCGACTCGATCTTCGATGCCACACGCATCCCCCTGCCCAGGTCGCGCGTATAGATGTAGGCGGCGAGGCCGTATTCGGTGTCGTTGGCCTTTGCGATCACTTCCGCCTCGCTGTCGAAGCGCAGAAGCGGAGCCACCGGACCGAATATCTCCTCATGGGCCATGACGGCGTCAGGGGGCACGTCGCGAAGCACTGTCGGCGGGTAGAAGTAGCCCTTGCCTTCGGTGACCGTCCCTCCGCACAGAACCTTGGCGCCACGGGCAACTGCGTCCTGGACGAGCCGATCGATCTTGTCCACGGCCTTCCTGGTGATCATCGGGCCGCACTCGGTTTCCGAGTCTGTGCCAGGGCCTACTTGGAGGGCTGCCATGCGTTTGCGCAATCCATCGGCGAAGGCATCATGGATGCCGGCCTGGACGTAAAGCCGGTTGGCGGCGGTGCAGGCTTCGCCGGCATTGCGCATCTTGGCAACCATCGCACCGTCGAGCGCTGCCTCCAGGTCGGCGTCGTCGAACACAACGAACGGTGCGTTGCCGCCAAGTTCCATCGAACAGGAGATGACGTGTTTTGCGGCTTCGGCCAGGAGCACGCGGCCGATGCCTGTCGAGCCGGTGAATGACAGTTTTCTCACTCTTGGGTCGGCAAGCATGGCGGCCGTCACCGAACCGGGGCTTGAGGTCGTCAGGACGTTGACGACGCCAGGCGGCACGCCTGCTTCCTCATAGATGGCTGCAAGCGCGTAGGCCGTCAGCGGCGTCTCGCTGGCGGGCTTCAAGATCACGGTGCAGCCTGCCGCGAGCGCCGGCGCGATTTTGCGTGTCGCCATGGCGGCGGGGAAATTCCATGGCGTGATAAGCACGCAAATGCCGATGGGCTGATAGTCGACGACGATCCGGTTCGCGCCCGAGGGGGCGAGACCGAACTCGCCGCTGATGCGAACAGCCTCCTCGGCGTTCCAGCGAAAAAATTCCGCCGCGTAGGCAACTTCGCCGCGCGCATCGCGCAGTGCCTTGCCGTTTTCCAGCGAGATCAGCGCAGCCAACGTGTCCGCCCGTTCGGTCATCAGTTCGAAGCAACGCCGCAGGATTTCCGAACGCCTGCGTGGCGGGGTTTCACGCCAACCGGCCGCTGCCTTCGCAGCCGCGTCGACGGCGAGGGCAGCATCGGCGAGCGTGGCGTCGGGAACCGCCGCGATCACCGCCTCGGTCGATGGATCGATCACTTCAATCACACGGCCATCCGACGACGGCTGCCAGCGGCCACCAATGTAGAGACCGTGCGAAAACGTGGCGTAGTCGGACATACTTTCATCCTCGTCGAATATGTCTGCGGAAATGTTCATTGGACCAGCTCCTGTCGCATCGTGGCTGCAGACATATCGCCGTCGTAAGCGGCTCTGATCAGTTGTCGCATCGCGGTGAGGTCGAAGGGGCGGGGATTGTTCTTGATCAGCCGGTCGATGCCGAGCGCCTGCTCGGCCGTCCAGTCGATCCTGTCCTCGGGAAGACCAAGTTCAGCCAATGTCGGCGTGATGCCGATGGCACCGAACAGCCGGCTCACCTCGCCTATGGTGGCAAGCGCCAGCGCATCAGGTCCGCTGCTGCTCCGATCGGACAGGCCGAGGGCGGTGCCGACTTCAGCAATTTCCGGGGCCGCTGCCGGAAGATTGTATGTCATCACATAAGGCATCATGGTGGCAACGCCGAGCCCATGCGGCGTGTGGGTGATCGCGCCGACTGGATACTGCACCGCATGAGCGGCTGCCGTTCCAGCCGTGCCGAATGCGCAGCCTGCGGCCAGCGCCCCCATCATGACGTCGGCGCGTGCATTTTCGTCCGATCCGTCGCGATATGCCTTTTCCAGACTACGGCCCAGCAATCTGATGGCCAGAAGTGCGAAATGGTCGGTCAGGACGCTCTTGCCGACGAAGACATGTCGTTGCGGCAAACTTGGATCAGTGCCGCGCTTTGCCGCTGTGAAGGCTTCGATTGCATGCGTCAGCGCGTCGGCGCCGGCAATCGCCGTCAGCGAAGGCGGGCACGTGGCCGTCAGATCCGGGTCGCAGAGTGCCACCGCGGCGATGAGATGAGGGCTCGAGATGCCGACTTTCAGCGTTCGCTCCGGATCGGATATCACGGCGACGGGGGTCACCTCCGAGCCGGTGCCAGCCGTTGTCGGCACAGCGATCACGGGAAGGGTAGGGCCCGGCACCTTGAACTCGCCATAGTAGTCCTGAAGCCTGCCGCCATGGCTAAGCAAAAGCGCGGCGCATTTTGCCATGTCGAGGCAGCTGCCGCCGCCGATCCCGATGACCATGTCCGGCTTGTAGTCCATCGCCTCCGCAATGCAGGCGGCGACGCTATCGCGGGGCACATCCGGCAGCGTTCGGTCGTAGACCAGCGTCTCCACCGCGGCGGCGCGCAGGCCGGCAAGAATCTCGGCGAACTGCGTTGTCGTCGCGAAACGCTCATCGGTGCAGACGAACGCACGCCGTCCATACCTGGCGGCAACGGCAGGCAGCACATGGCGCTGGCCTTTGCCGAACAGGATCTCGCGCGGCAGGCGCACGGCTGCGAACAACGTCATGGACAGCATCCTTCGAAGAGAGGTTGAGAACTGAGTGAATTGGGGCAGAGACCGGCCCCGATCTCGAAGTCGTCGTTCAAAGCGCGAGCGCGCCTGCCGGACGCCCCGAAACCGGGGACGATGCCTGGGAGCGCGAGATCTGTTCTCGCGGCGCCTTGGGTTGGTTTCACGGATATCCCCTATAAAATCGTATAGGATATAGTATTGAATTGGCCGGAGCATCATGTTAGTGGGTGCTGCTGTCAAGAGGTAAAACCATGCAGAACCCCGACCTGACGGTTGACAATGAAGCCCGMCTGAGCGGCCGCATTCAGCGTGCCAACAGCCTGGCTGGCGACGTGTACGAGGCGATCTTCGGGCAATTGATGTCGCTGCGGATTGCTCCTGGTTCGCGCATCACCGTCGATAATCTCGTCAAGGAATTCAACGTCTCGCATACTCCTATTCGCGAAGCGCTTGGCCGGCTGGAAGGCGAGGGGCTGGTGGTCAAGACCCACCTGATCGGCTTTCGGGCCGCACCGCAGATCACCCGCCGCCGCTTTGACGAGCTCTATGAGCTGCGTCTTCTGCTCGAGCCCGCTGCGGCAGCCAAAGCCACCGCAACGCTCGACGACGAGCGTCTAGCCATACTGCAGGAGGCCGCAGGCGTCATGGCCCGGCGTGTGGGGAAGGATGAGCGCCTGCGCTATTCGAACTTCGCCCGCCAGGATGCGATCTTCCATGACAAGATTGTGGAGTTCGCTCAGAACGAGCTCATTCGCGAGACCCTGAATCACCAGCATACCCACTTCCACATCTTCCGCCTGATGTACCACTCGCGAGTGACCGAAGAGGCGCTCGACGAGCACGAGGCAATTCTCGCCGCCTTTTCCGCGGGTGACCCGGACGCCGCCGAAAAAGCGATGCGTGTGCACATTGAGAATTCCCGGGACCGGCTCCTGCCTGCGTTCGAGTAGCCGTTGCGATGTCCCTTGCCATGCGATTTGAGACAGATACCGGCACCTTGCCGGCGCGGCCTGAACGGCAAGCTGAGCCCGTGCTGCGCGCCGAGGGCCTTTCAAGGAAGTACGGCCCGGTCACGGTACTCTCGGATGTGACGCTGGATATCTTGCCAGGCGAGATCCACGCGATCATCGGGGAGAACGGCGCGGGCAAGTCGACCTTCATGCGACTGCTGTCCGGCTACATCGAGCCGACCCAAGGCATGTTGTCCATTGCCGGAAATCGGGTGCGATTCACCAAGCCTGATCAGGCTCAGGCAGCCGGCATTGCGCTCGTTCACCAGGAAATCCTGCTGGCCGAAGCACTCACCGTTACCGACAACCTTTTCCTCGGCCGAGAACTTACGAGGGGCGGCCTTGTCGACGACAAGGGCATGCGTCATGTCGCGGCGGCGAAACTGGCTGAGATCGGCTGCGCGGTGTCGCCAACCGCATTGGTGCGAGACATCTCACTGGCCGACCGCCAGCTCGTCCAGATCGCCCGTGCTTTGCTCGACGAGCATCGCCTCGTCATCTTTGACGAGCCGACAGCGGTGCTGACCGGGGAGGAAGTCGAGCGCCTGCTCGCCATCATCTTTGGCCTCAAGTCGCGCGGCATTGCCGTCCTCTATATCAGCCACCGCCTCGACGAGGTTCAGCGGCTGGCAGACAAGGTGACTGTCTTGCGTGACGGCAAGATGGTGGGCACCTACCCGGGGCATTCATTGAGCCAGTTCGACATGGCGCGGCTCATGGTGGGCCGTGAGCTCGCCGCGCTCTATCCGCAGAAGCGCGCAGTGCGGACGAACCAGCCAATGCTGAGCGTGCGGAACGCAAGGGTGCCCGGCTACGTCCAGGACGTGTCCTTCACGGTTCACAAGGGCGAGATTCTCGGCTTTGCCGGGATGATCGGGGCAGGGCGGACCGAGCTCTTCGAAGGCATCCTGGGTTTGCGGCCGGCGAATGCGGCCATCGAGCTGAACGGTTCCCCAGTGCATATTCGTTCGCAGCGGGAAGCCATGGATGCCGGCATCGGCTACCTGACGGAGGACCGCAAGGGCAAGGGTCTGCTCCTGCAGGAAGAGTTGGCGCCGAACCTCACTCTATCCGCGCTTGCCCGCTTTCATCCCGGTCTCATGGTTCGACGGCGCTCCGAGGCGCAGGCGCTGGCGCAAGCCGTTTCCAGCTACGACATCCGGGTGAAGAGCCTGAATGTCAAAGCCGGACAGCTTTCGGGCGGCAACCAGCAGAAGCTGCTTCTGGCCAAGGTCCTGCTGACCGAACCTTCAGTCGTCGTCATCGACGAGCCGACGCGCGGCATCGATATCGCCAACAAGGCCCAGATCTACGCCTTCATCCAGGAATTGGTCGACCAGGGCAAAGCCTGCGTCGTCATCTCCTCGGAGATGCAGGAGTTGGTCGGCATCTGCGATCGCATCCTGGTGATGCGCGAGGGCAGGATCAGCGGCGAGGTATCGGGTGAGGCGATGACCGAGAGCAACATCGCGCTGCTTGCGACCAGCGAGAGGGGGCACGACGTTGCCCCCGGAGGAAAACCGTGACCGCACTGACAAGTTCCACGCCAGCCCGCACCGAACGACAATACCATGTCTCATGGGCCGATGCCGGACCCTTTCTCGCGCTCGTCGCGCTGCTGGTCATCGGGTTTCTCGTCAATCCGGATTTCCTCTCGGCGACCAATCTCGGCAACGTCGTCACGCGCAGCGCCTACGTCGCGATAATTGCCGTAGGCGCGACGTTCGTGATTTCCTCCGGCGGCCTCGACCTCTCCGTCGGTTCGATGGTCGCCTTCATCGCGGGCATTACGATCATGTTCATGAACATGATGGCGCCGAGCCTCGGTCTGTGGGCAATCCCCGCGGGCATGGCGATGGCGGTCGCCGCAGGTCTGCTATGCGGACTGGCGAACGGTCTGATCGTCACCGTCGGGAGGATCGAGCCGTTCATTGCCACGCTCGGCACGATGGGCATTTTTCGGGCATTGATCACCTATATGACGAATGGCGGCACGATCCCCATCGATCGATCGCTGCGGGAGGCCTACAGGCCGGTCTATTTCGGTACCCTCGCCGGCATTCCGGTTCCGATCCTGATTTCGGCCGTTGTGGCATCGATCGGCGCCTTCGTACTCTACAAGACCAAATACGGCCGCAAATGCGCGGCTGTCGGCGCCAATGAGGACGTCGCCCGCTATTCGGGCATCTCGGTCATCAAGACGCGTACCATCGCCTTCATCATCCAGGGCGTGTGCGTCGCCGTCGCCGCCATCTGTTACGTGCCACGGCTTGGAGCCGCGACCCCGACCACCGGGGTGCTGTGGGAGCTGCAGGTGATAACCGCCGTGGTTATCGGCGGGACCGCTCTTCGCGGCGGCAAGGGCCACATTTGGGGGACGGTCGCAGGTGCGGTGATCCTCGAGCTCATCGCCAACCTGATGGTGCTGTCCGATTTCGTCTCCGAATACCTGGTCGCCGCGGTGCAGGGCGTCATCATCATCATCGCCATGCTCGTGCAGCGGTTTTCGAAATAACCCGTCCTCGGACCCGACGGGTGCCTTGTGTTGTCTGGTCCATATCTCTGGGAGGTAGTTGATGTTTAGTAGAAAATGGGTCGCGGCCGCGGCAGCTGGCGCGCTGTTGTTGGCCGGCCAGGCGCTTGCAGCCGACAAGAAGGTTGTGGCGGTCTCGATCCCAGCGGCGGATCATGGCTGGACGGCTGGAATCGTGTACCACGCACAGGCTGCCGCCAAGGAAATCAACGCGGCGTTTCCGGATGTCGAGGTCGTCGTCAAGACCTCGCCATCGGCGGCCGAGCAGGTGAGCGCGCTGGAGGATTTGTCCGCCAGCCGCAAGCTCGATGCCCTGGTCATCCTGCCATACACGTCCGAGGAACTGACCCAGCCCGTCAAGGCCATCAAGGACATGGGAACGTTCATCACCGTCGTCGATCGGGGCCTGACCGATGCCTCGATCCAGGACCTCTACCTCGCCGGCGACAATATCGCGGTGGGCACCAACACAGCGAAGTTCATGATCGACAAGCTGGGCGGCAAGGGTGACCTCGTCGTGCTGCGCGGCATTCCGACCGTCATCGACGACGAGCGTATCAAGGGCTTCGAGGATACGATCAAGGGTACCGGCCTGAAGGTGCTCGACATTCAATATGCCCATTGGAACAGCGATGAAGCCTTCAAGCTCATGCAGGACTACCTGGCCAAGTATCCGCATATCGACGCGGTCTGGGCCAACGATGACGACATGCTGCTCGGCGTGCTGGAGGCCGTGAAGCAGTCGGGCCGGACGGACATCAAGCTGGCGCTCGGCGGCAACGGCATGAAGGATATCGTCAAGAAAGTGATCGACGGCGATGCGATGACGCCAGTCGAGACGCCATACCCGCCGTCGATGATCAAGACGGCAATCTACATGACCGTCGCCAATCTGATTGGCCAGGCGCCGGTCCGCGGCACGGTCAAGCTTGACGCACCGCTGATCACCCAGGCCAACGCCAAGGAATACTACTTCCCCGATTCCCCGTTCTGATCCCGACTTCGAGCCCTGAGGGGCAAGACGCGGGGTGCGCCTTGCCCATCACAAACACCGAGAGGAAAGAGCCATGCCAGGCAAAAAAATCCTGATGCTGACAGGTGAGTTCACCGAGGAATATGAAATCTTCGTCTACCAGCAGGCGATGGAGGCCGTCGGCCACACTGTCCATGTCGTCTGCCCCGACAAAAACGCCGGCGACTTGATCAAAACGTCGCTGCACGACTTCGAAGGCGACCAGACCTACACGGAAAAACCCGGTCACAATGCACTGATCAACAAGACTTTTTCCGAGGCCGAGAAGCAGCTTGATCAGTATCATGCGGTCTACTGCGCCGGCGGGCGCGGACCGGAATACATCCGCACCGACAAGCGCGTGCAGGCGATGGTGCGCCACTTCCACGAGGCGAAGAAGCCGATATTTACGATCTGCCACGGCGTCCAGATCCTGGTTGCCGTGGACGGCGTCGTCCGCGGCAAGAAGGTCGGCGCGCTAGGGGCTTGCGAGCCGGAGGTGACGCTTGCTGGCGGCACCTACATCGATCTCTCTCCGACCGATGCCTATGTGGATGGGACGATGGTTTCGGCCAAAGGTTGGACGGCGCTTGCAGCCTTCATCCGCGAATGCCTGAAGGTGCTGGGAACGGAAATACGCCACACGTGAGCCTGGCCCGACGCATTCCTCAGGGGATGCGTCGGTTCCCTCGATGGGCCACGTCGTGGGCCGTCATGAACCCGCCGGGCGCGTTCGCCAATCATGTTCCTGTCTGAACCCCAGGACCTCGCGCAGCTTTCGATTTGAGATTGGCCCCTCGAACACGCCCATGGAGCGCGTAATCGGCGTGTCGGGCGCGTGCTTCTTGAGAAACTCTGCCGTTGGTGTGTCCGAGACGATGTTGTCGTTGACGGCGTTGAATACCTGGAACCCCAAACCGTCCTTCTCGATGCACAAATGCACGATCTGGCCCAGGTCGCGCGCGTCCATATAGGTCCAGCCGTCGCGCCGCCGCTTTGAGGGTTCGGCCAGGAACTCCGGAAACCGGGCGTAGTCCTGCGGTTCGACAACGCCGCCGATCCTCAGAGCGTAGATATCGCTCCCTGTGCGGGTAGCGAAGGAGCGCGCGATCTTCTCGCCCAGGACTTTTGAAAGGCCATAGCTGTCGGTCGGATCGGTGTCGTAGTCCTCTTCCACCGGAAACGATGTGAAGTCGCGTTCGCCTTCGGCAAAGCACACGCCATAGACCGTTTCGCTGGAAGCTGTGACGATCTTGCGAATGCCGAGTTTGGTGGCGGCCTCGATCACATTGTAGGTCGACTGCACATTGGCGGCGAACATGGCGTTGTCCGGCCGCAGGAATATCCGCGGGATCGCCGCGAAATGGACCACGGCGTCGACCGGGCCGCGGCCCTTTCCGCCGAAATATTCGTTGAACCCAAAATGCAGCGTCAGCGCATTATAGGTCTCGCCGGCATCCGCAAGGTTGGTGATGACAGTCTCCACCCCAGGGACATCGAGAGGCGTCAGGTCGAGGTTCAGAACCTGATGCCCACGTTCGAGCAGATAGGGTATGACGTGGCGGCCGATCTTGCCGCTGCCACCGGTGAAAACGATCCGCTTGCCCATGGTTTCCTCCCAACGGACCTCATTTCGTCGAGCGGCAGAAACGTGGCCAAAACGCACTTCCGCTTAGCCGCATGTTGTCCGGTCAGCGCCTATTCAAAGATGCCGAAGCCAGGCACGGCGCATTTGTGCACGCCGTCCATGTTGAGCTCGACACCGATGCCGGGCGTGTCGGGTATGACGATGTGGCCATCCTCGACGATCGACTTGGCGCCATCCGGCAGGCGCACATAACCATCCCACGCTTCCCGCTCTTCGAGGGCATGCCACTCCAGCACGAGGAAGTTCGGAACGCTCGCGCACACATGGCATGTCGCCATCGTGCCCAGCGGTGTCGACACAAGATGGGGTGCGAATGGCACGTAATACATTTCAGCGAGATTTGCGATCTTGCGGCTTTCGGCAAGGCCGCCGCATTTCGGCACATCGGGCATGATGACGTCGGCGCCGTAATTCTGGAACAATTCCCGGAAACCCCAGCGCAGGTAGAGATTTTCGCCGACGCAGATTGGCGTCTTGGTTCGCATGCGGATCTGTTTCAGCGCCTCGACGTTCTCAGCCGGAATTGGCTCTTCCAGCCACAGAAGGTTGAACCGCTCCATCTCCGACGCTATGCGGCTGGCGCTGAGTACGTCGTAGCGCGCGTGCAGGTCGATGCAGAGATCGACGTCAGGACCGATCGCGTCGCGCACCGCCGCAACGCGCTCCACCATTGAGCGGAGCTCGGCGCCGTTGATGGTGTGGTTCACCGCATCGAACTTTGCCGGATGGCGCACGTTGTCGATGTCGAATTTCACCGCCGTGAAGCCCTCGGCCACTATGCGGCGGGCGCGCGTTGCGCACCCCTGCGGCGATCCCGCTTCGTCATCGCCGTGGCCGCAATCGGCATAAAGCCTTATCCGGTCGCGGAATTTGCCGCCAAACATGCGATAGAGCGGCTGCCCCGCCGCCTTCGCCGCCACGTCCCACAGCGCCATTTCAAGCCCGGTCAGCGCGATGAGAAAGACGCCGGCCTGCGCACCGGAAAAGACATGGTCGCGACGGATCTTGTCCCAGCAATATTCGACGTTGCGGGGATCCTGACCAATGAGTTCCGACTTCAATTCTGAAATAAGTCCGACGATCGCGGCCGCGCCCGCGTCGGGATTTGCCTCGCCATAGCCGGAGATACCGGCGTCGGTATCGATACGGATCAGGGTCGCCTTGCCGTGATAGGCGACGACCGCCGTCTTAATGTCCACGATCTTCATCGAAGCTCCTCCCGGGGTGGCTCACCCCATACCTGTGCACTCACCTTGCGGGTAAGGCCTCAACTTGTCCGATGAGCATATAAGAAGAGAAGATGAAACGTAAACCCCCTTTTCCGACCGTTTTGCCGAATGTGTTTTTGGCAGTTACGCCGGCGCAGGACGGTTTAACGGCCCGGATGGTGGAATTTCTATCTCCGATCAAAAATAAGGGGCAGGTCACGATTTACTTGTCAGACGAGCATATAAGTCTATAAATGTCGTGGCAAACTGGGCGGCGTGCCAAGCCGGGCATGCCGCCGATCAGGAGGAGCAAATGCAACAGCGACAGTTAGGATCGTCGTCGGTCAAGGTATCCGAGATTGGCCTGGGTACCTGGGGTATGTCGGGCGCGTTCTGGGGCGCGGCCAATGACAAGGAATCGATACGGGTGATTCAACGCGCCATGGAACTCGGCATTACCTTGATCGACACGGCCGAAGCCTATGGGCATGGCCATGCCGAGCAGGTTGTCGGCAAGGCGCTCGCCGGCAACCGGGAAAAGGCGGTGATCGCGACCAAGGTTGCCCCGAACCATCTCGAACCCGCGGCGCTCGAGGCGGCGCTCGACGGCTCGCTGAGACGGATGCAGACGGACTATGTGGACATCTATTTCGTCCACTGGCCGAACGCAGACTTCCCGATTGGCCCGACCATGGAAATGATGGAACAGCTGCGGTCATCCGGGCGGATCAAGGCGGTCGGCGTTTCCAATTTCAGCACAGCTGATATGAACAGCGCACGCCAGTATGGCGTCATCGACGTGCTCCAGCCTCCCTACAACATGCTGTGGCGCGAGGTTGAGGCGGAAACTCTGCCCTATTGCCGCAAGCACAATATCGGCGTCATGCCCTACAGTGGTCTTGCCCAGGGGCTGCTTACCGGCCTGCTCTCACCGGATACCAAGTTCGTCGAGGGAGACGAGCGGCGCACCACCGTGCTGTTCCAGCCGGGCACCTACGAGCGAGCCGTCGCCGCTGTCGACGCCCTCAAGCCGATTGCGGCCAACTACGGCAAGACGGTGCCACAGCTTGCGATCCAGTGGCTTACCAGCAGGCCAGGCGTGAGTTCGCCGCTGGTCGGCGCGCGTACTGTCAGGGAACTTGAGGAAAACATCGAGAGCGTAGGCTGGACGATTTCCGACGCGGACATCGCCGCCGTCGACAAGCATACCACGCCTATCTGGGCGGAAATCAAGGACAAGGGCGATATGTTTGGTTTTCGCGCCCGGCAGCGCCAGGAGCGGGAAGCGAAAAGGGCTTAAAGCGCCGCGTTGAAAGGATTCAGGCGATGCGCTTTTGCATGTCGTTGCCCCAAGACCGGGGCCAGTTCTGGGCGACATGCATTGAATCCGGCCGTGTCCTCCCAACACGCCACGGCGCGGCCAGTGCGTTTGCTGGCCGCGCCGCACGAGGGATGGTCAAACGGCTAATCCTTATACGGTAACCCGACGGCGGTGGTTGCCTTCAGGTGCCGGCGCATTGCTTCTTCCGCACGTTTTGCGTCGCGCGCAACGAGTGCCTCATAGATTGCCCTGTGATCTTCCGTCGCGAAGGACAGGGCATGAGGCATCAGATTGCTGACGCGCCGGCTCGCCGCCTGCCACCATCGCGACGAGTACATGAAGCGGTCGAGGATCCTGTTTTGGGTAGACCGGCAAATCTCCATGTGGAAGTCGAGGTCTAGCTTCAGATAGGCATCCGGATTGTCCTCGGTCGCGGACATGGCTGCCAGCAGTATGCCAAGACGCTCAAGGTTTTCCTTCGTCATATGCTTGGCAGCGATGGCGGCGATGGCAGGTTCGATGATAATTCGCGTCGCGTGTGCTTCCGCCAGCAGTTGCCGGATCTGCTCGGGCKGCAGCCAGTCGATGAGCAATGGACTGAGATAGTCCCATTCCTCGGCCGGACGCAGCACCACGCGCCGTCCCTGTGCGATCTCGATCATGTCGAGGGAAGCCAGAATCTTCAACGCTTCGCGCGCCACGGCGCGCGATACCCCGAATTCTTGCAGGATCTGTTGCTCCGACGGTCCTTGGCCCCCGGAAACACCGTCGGTGGCGATGCGACGCGCGAGCACGCCTGCCACCTGCTTGGGCAAAGTTTGAAGCTTGACCTCCATGGCATCCATCATTAACATCCACTTGTCTGATAAGCTTATAGGCAGATGGCTAGATATGCAGTCAACTATCTCATAAAAATGCTCACTAGCCTATAACTCGTGCCGCGGGAAGGGAGGATTGGACGTTGGAGATTTCCAACCCCGGCGTTCGCCACCCGAGATGAGGATCGATATACTGTCGCTGAACGCGGCGGTCATCGTTGCTCAATCGTCCAGCGGGCTCGCAAGGGTCGCCTGGTTTCCGTGAGGAGAAATGTATGCGCGTAGCAAAGCGCGCCGGAACAAACGGAACACCGGAAGACCGACAAGAGAATGACAGAATCTCCGCCAGAAGCCGGCGAGGGCCATAAGCCCACTGCAGGGCAAAGGTGGTGTCTGCACGGGAGTGATCCAGACAGTTCCCTGGCGGGAGGAGCAAGCCGCCGCGGACTTTGACGGGAATGCTGAACGTCGTCGCTCGACCCAAAGGGCCGACCAATCATGATCAAGGAGGAAATTGTGATGTCCGGAAACTTATCGAGACGCAAATTCCTGGTGGCTGGCGCCACGGTGGCGGCAGGATCGCTCGCCGCGCCATGGATCGCCAGGGCGCAGGCCAACGAGATTACGGCGCTGCTGATCACGGGCGGCCCGCTCTATCCCAAATATTGGGAGAAGATTGTCCAGGATTTCACGGCGAAGACCGGCGTCAAGGTCCGCTATGATCTGCTGGAATTCACGCCGCTGACATCGAAGGTCGTCACGTTGAGCGCCGCGCGATCGAGCCAATATGACGTCTACAGCACCCACACGGCGCAGATTGACTCCTACTTCAGCCATTTTGCGCCGCTGAACAGCTATTTCAGCGAGTCCGAATTGGCGGATTTCTATCCGGTCGCGGTCAAATATCTGCGCGATCCCAAAAACGGCAATCTGGCGGCTATTCCGCGCAACATGGATGCGCGCGTTCAATATTACCGCAGCGACATCTACCAGGAGAAAGGCCTGAAGCCGGCCGAGACCTGGGAAGAACTCGTCGACGTCGGCCTGAAACTCACCGGCAATGGCCATTACGGGTTGGTTGTCCCGGGGCAGGGCGATCCGGCCCAGCGTACCTTCAGCGATCTCCTGTGGCAGGCCGGCGGGGATTGGGTCGATCAGGCCAACAAACCTGCCTTCAATTCCGAAGCCGGGATCAAGGCCCTCACATTCTACCGTGACCTCGTCCAGAAACACAAAATCGTCCCCCCGGATGCCGTCGGCTATCAGTGGAACGAAAATTCGACTGAATTCTCGTCTGGAACGGTCTACGCCAATTTTGACTGGCCGGGCGCTTTCGCCACTCTCTCCAATCCGGACACCTCCCGCGTTGTCGGCAAGTGGTCGAGCGCGCCCTATGTGCGGGACAAAGCGGCAATTTCCTGCGCCATCTCGCACGCCATGGCCCTCAACGGCCAGTCGGGGCGCAAGGATCCCGCGGTCGAGTTCATCAAGTATACGGTCGGCCCTGAGGCGCAGCGCCTGCAGTTCGACGGGTTCACCAACTTCCCCAGCAGTCAGGCGATCGCCAAGGAGGTGATCGCGGCGGCGAAAGGCCCGCAGGCCGCATGGCTGCAGCAGTTAGAGACGACGATCGCGAACGGCAAGGAATGGCCCAAGCTGCCTGGCTTCTCAAAAGTCTGCACCTTGATGTTCTCGGCCATCGAACAGGCGCTCAGCGACCAGGTTTCGCCAAGCGATTCGCTCAATCAGGCGGCCGTGGAAGCGGAAGACGCCATGCGTCGGGCCGGAGCCTACGACTGAGGATGCCGTCCATCCCGCAGGGCCGGGTGTCGGGGCGTCGGCGGCGTTCGCCGCTGCCCTACACCTGGCAGAAGGGGTACCTTCTGGCCGGCCCGGCGTTCGTCGTCATGCTCGCCATCTTCGTCTATCCCCTGGGGTACTCGTTCCTCATGAGTTTCTTCCGGTGGGACCTGAGCGGCTCCGCGCCGTTCATCGGGACAGGAAACTACACAGACGAGCTGTTTGGTCGGCAGTTCAACCAAGCCCTTCGAAACCAGATCATCTTCAGCGTCGTCTCCATTACGGTCGAGGTGGTGGCTGGAATGGCGATCGCGGTGCTGGTCAACGGAGAATTGCGGGGCATGCGGCTCGCCCGCACGCTGCTGTTGGTGCCACCGATGATCGCTCCCGCCGTCGTCGGCCTCAATTTTCGGTGGCTTTTCAATACGCAATACGGTCTTGTTGATGCATTGCTGCGCATGTTCAACCTGCCCAGCATTCCCTGGCTCAGTGACCCGACCTGGGCCCTTGTCTCGGTCATTATCGCCGATGTCTGGCAGAACACGCCGCTGATGGTGCTGCTGTTCCTGGCCGGCCTGCAATCCTTGCCCCAGGAGCCGCTCGAAGCCGCGACGGTGGACGGCGCCGGGCCGTGGCAGCGCTTCTGGCACATTGTTCTGCCGTTGATGCGTCCGGTCATCATGATCGCGTTGATGCTGCGTATCATAGACACGTTCCGAACCTTCGACGTCGTCTGGCTGATGACGCAGGGCGGGCCGGGGGGCGCTTCCAACCTGCTTACCGTCTACGCCTACCTGCTGGCATTCCAGGCGGTGGATTTCGGGCACGCGGCGGCGGTTTCCTACATTGCTCTGGGGATGTCCTTGGTCGTGCTCGGCCTGCTCTACGGAGTGCCGTGGCTGATCGCAAAGCGGAGGGCCATCTGATGGATACTGCGGCCGTGAGCACGCATCGCAAGCCAAGACGCCGCCGCCGGTTCACAGCCGGCGTTGCCGGACGCTACCTCGCTCTCATCCTGACCATCGCCTTCACCATTTTTCCGTTGGTGTGGCTGTTCCTGACGTCGATCCGCAGCTCGGCCGACATCTTCTCCGTGCCGGTCCACATCATTCCCGTGACCGCGACGTTGACGCAATACGTGTCGGTTTTCCGCGAATACGACACCATGGATTATGTCTGGAACACCGTCATCGTATCGTTCGTGACGGTCATTTTGGTCCATTTGCTGGCCATCCCCTGCGCCTATGCCCTGTCGCGCTTCAGGATACCGGGCGTCATGCTGATCTTCGGCCTGCTCTTGATCATGCGGATGATCCCGGTCATCGCGCTCGCCATCCCGCTCTTCGCCGTGTTCGCGGCAATCGGCCTCCTGGATTCGGTCTGGGCGCTGATCCTCGCCCATACGGCTGCCAAACTGCCTGTCGCCATCTGGCTTCTGCTGGGCTTCATCCAGGATGTCCCGAGAGAGATCGAGGAAGCTGCCCAGTCAGACGGCGCCGGCACGATGCGCACGCTGGTCCAGATTGTCACGCCGCTGATCGCGCCTGGCATCGGGGCCAGTGCGGTGATTACCTTCCTTTTCACCTGGAACGATTTACTGCTCGCACTGACCCTGACGTCGAGCAAGTCCGCGCAGACCCTGCCGGTCGGGCTCACCAATTTCGTTTCGCAGTTCGGCATCAACTGGGGCGCCATGTCAGCTGCCGGCGTTCTCATGGTCATCCCGACTTTGGTGTTTGTCTGGTTTGCCCAAGGGCTGTTGGTCAAAGGCCTGACCACCGGTGCGGTCCGTGGCTGAGCGGCGGGCAAGGAGCAATGCGCTCGATGCTTTCGATGACAGTTGGTTAGGCAAGTGAGACCGGCGCGGTGGATAAAAGTGGTGCTGCGCTAAGGGAGGACGACGAGTGGAAGCGGACCAAATACCGGCCATATCAGACATTTCCCGGCCACCGAGGCAATTGGTCGATGCGCTTGCAGCGATCGGTTCGGCGACACTGGCCAGTGAGCTCTATCATAAGATGGGAATTCGTGATCCGCACATCCGGGGCCCGCGGCCCTTGAGGCCCGGCCGCACGGCGGCAGGCCCGGCTCTCACGCTCCAATGCATGCCGAAGCGCGAAGATCTCTATAACGAAACAGAGTACGAGGACCCGGTGCGACAGCTCCACCGTCACGTTCTCTACCCCACGCAGCCGGGCGACATGGTTGTCGTCGATGCGCGCGGCGATCTGGGCAGCGGCATCTTCGGCGAGATGATGCTCACCTATTTCGCCGGTCGCGGCGGGGCCGGGGTGGTCGTCGACGGCTGCATCCGCGATTCTGCCCAGGCCGCGGCCCTGGATATCGGTATCTGGGTAAAGGGGGCGACGCCGAATTTCCACGCCCAGACCAACATTGTCCCCTTCGCCGTCAACGTCCCCATCGCGTGCGCGAATGTGCTCGTCATTCCCGGCGACATCATAGTGGCTGACGACGACGGCGTGGTCGTCGTGCCGATCGCACTTGCGCCCAAGCTGGTCGCGCTTGCCGGCGAGCATGTCGAGTGGGAAGAATTTACCCGCGCGCGCTTGGCCGAAGGAGGGGATTTGCGGAAATACTACCCGTTGAGCCCGGAGGGCGAGACCGAATACCGCGCATGGCGGCACGCTCAGCGAAAATGAGCCGGGCCTGCACGGGAGGAAAATAGATGTCTGCAATCCAGATAGAACAGCTCGGCAAGAGCTTCGGCGCCGTCGAAGTTCTGCGCGACGTGAACATTGAAATTGCCAGCGGCGAGTTCGTGGTCCTCGTCGGCCCCTCGGGCTGCGGCAAGTCAACTCTTCTGCGTATGATCGCCGGCCTGGAAGAACAGACGACGGGCGAGATCCGCATAGGCGGGCGCGTCGTCGACGAGATGCCCGCGAAATCGCGCGACATAGCGATGGTGTTCCAGAGCTATGCGCTCTATCCGCATATGAGCGTGGCCGACAATATGAGCTTCGCCCTTCGACTGGCCAAGGTCCCCAGGGAAGAGATCGTCTCGAGAGTGAAGGCAGCCGCCGAAATCCTCGGCTTGCAGGATCTGCTGCGTCGTATGCCGCGCCAGCTGTCTGGCGGCCAGCGCCAGCGGGTCGCCATGGGCCGCGCGATCGTGCGCGACCCGGCAGCCTTCCTGTTTGACGAGCCGCTCAGCAATCTCGATGCAAAGTTGCGCGTCAAGATGCGTGCCGAGATCAAGAAGCTGCACCAACGGCTCGGGCGCACCAGCATCTACGTCACGCACGACCAGACCGAGGCGATGACGCTTGCCGACCGGATAGTGGTGCTGAACCGAGGCCAGGTTGAGCAGATCGGTACCCCTTCCGAGCTCTACGAGAACCCTGCCAACCTTTTCGTTGCGAGCTTTATCGGCTCACCGGAAATGAACCTGATCAAGGGCCGAATTGACAATGGCGCATTCGCCGCCGAGCAGGGCCTGCGCTTGCCCTTGGCCAAAGGCGCTCGGATCAGTGACAGGGAAGGGGTGGTATACGGGATTCGCCCGCAGCACATCACGGTCGGCGGCACCCACGCAAAGGCAACGGTTCAGGTGGTGGAACCGACCGGCGAGGCCCAGGAACTTACCTTAAATGCGAATGGCGTCGATCTGATTGCCGAAATCCGGGAACAGCCCCTGTTCAAACCTGATCAAGAGGTGAACTTGGAGATTATGATGCATAAGGTGCACCTGTTCGACGCCCAGAGCGGCACCAGGATAAACTAGGGCGCTTGTGCGATCGGAACGTCTTGCTAGGCGTTGGTGTCCATCCCATCGAATACAATCAGCGAACGCATCAATGTTTCCCTTGCCGAAGCCATATGGGCTCGGCAGGCCCGCTCGATCCGCTCGGAATCGCGGCTTTCGAGCGCATCGATATAGGCGAGATGCTCCAGGATCGCCGCCTGGTTACGCTGTTTTTCGTCATGCTTGTTCCACTGATAGTGGTAGTGGAAAATGAAGCTGATGATATCGTAGAAATCGTCGATGAAGCGGTTCGGCGAAGCCTCGTTTATGAGCCGGTGGAACCGGTTGTCGAGACTGGAGAAGTCGTGAAAGCGGMKTTCAATCTGCTTCAGCAGKTCGGYATGCGMRMTYTTGAGCRCGSCSAGCTTSTCCCACAGSGGAGAYGTGTCGGGCTGKCGTGAAAACAGATGCGCCGAGCGYAGCTCGAACATCACCCGGATCTCGAACAGCTCAAGTGCGAAATCTTCCGTAAAGCCCTTGAAAAGCCAGCCTGTATTCGGCCTCTTCTGGAGCAGTCCAAACCGGCTGAAGCGTATCAGGAACTCACGAATTCCGTTGGTCGCGACGCCGAACTGACGCGCAAGCTCCAGTTCGTTGATGCTGGTACCAGGTCTGGTGTCACCCCGCAGCATCCATTCCATGAACTGCTGTTCCACATGCTTGGCCCGCGAGGTGGTTTCGGCGTCGGGATAGTAATCGCTATCCTCGACCGCACGGCCTGCCGTCCTGACACCGCTGCGCTCGGCGATGAGGTCGCGGTGGGCAAGTTCTCCCAAGACCTTTCGGACAGTCGTGCGGCTGACTCCCATTTTCCGTCGAAGCTCATTTTCGGAAGGGAGCTCTCCGGTCAGTTGTCCGTCGCGCAGCATACTGGCGACGCGATTGAAAGCCTTCTTGTAGACAGTGTCGGTTCGCATCGGATCTTCCTCTGAGCAAGACCTTGTCCTTTCTACCATGAACTTTATCCATAAAAAACAACTTGACCAAGTCATGCGGGTTGTTTTTTATCGATAAGAGGGAACTAAAATACAGCATGAGTTTTTGACGACGCGGCTTGCACAGGCCGCGGCGGGGAGGGAACTTTGCCTGAAACGCGAGGCACCGGCACCACTGTCGGCGACGCGGCAATGCCAGCACCCAAGAAGCAAGAAGCCGTTCCCGGACTCGCGCTTGGCCTGGCCCTGCTGAGCGCCGGTCCGGTCGTCATCCTGGTGTTGCTGATCGTCGTTCTCAGTTTTCTGTCCCCCTATTTCCTGACTGGACGCAACCTTAGCAACATCCTCGCCCAGACCGCCGTCATCTCGGTGGTGGCGATGGGCCAGCATCTGGTCATTCTGACACGAGGGATCGACCTCTCCGTCGGCTCGAACCTGGCACTGGCTTCCGTCGTCGGCGCGCTCAGCTTTCATGCCGGCGCTCCCGCCTTCGTGGTGATCGCGGTGATGGTCGGCTGCGGGGCGGCGGTCGGCACCATCAACGGGCTCTTCTACGTCTTCGGCCGGTTGCCGCATCCGTTCATCATCACGCTGGCGACATTGAGCATCGCCAAGGGGTTGGCGCTCCAGCTGGCCGACGGGCGCGCCATCCCTGGAATGCCGGATGCCATCGATGCGCTTGGCCGCGAGGCGGTCTGGGGTCTGCCTGGATCGGTTTTTGTGGTTGCGGGCGTTGCCGCGGTGCTTTTCGTCATGGCCAAGACGATGGTCTGGGGGCGCTGGATTTATGCCGTCGGCGGCCGGCCCGACGCTGCCGTGCGCATGGGCATTCCTGTGTCCTGGGTCCTGGTTTCGGTCTATGTGATCTCGGGGCTGTGCGCCGGCATCGGTGCCGTCATCCTTGCCGGCCGCACCGACGCCGGTTCGCCCTTGTTCGGCAATCTGCTGGAACTGGATACGATCGCGGCGGTGATCATCGGCGGTGCCAGTTTTCTCGGCGGCCGCGGCCATCTTGGCCATGCCTTGATTGGCGCCATCATGATCGGCGTCATCCGCAACGCGCTCAACCTGCTCAACGTCAACGTCTTCTTCCAGCTCATCGTCATCGGCGTGGTCATCGTCATCGCGGTCGAGGCTGACGTGCTGCGCAACTATCTCGAAGGGCGCGTGCGGGTCATGCAGGCCGGGAGGCAGTCATGAGCGCCGTTGCGGCCAGCGCCGATCCTACAGCCACCGCGGATCATCCCGTCCTGGCGGTGCGCGGTGCAACCAAGCGGTTCGGCTCGGTCGTGGCGCTGGACGATGTCAGCATCGAGGTCCGGCGCGGCGAGATCCTCGGGCTTCTCGGCGACAACGGCGCCGGCAAGTCGACGTTGACCAAATGCATCAGCGGGGTGCACCAACTCGATGCCGGCGCGATCCTTCTGGACGGTGCGCCAACGCAGATACGCTCCCCTGCGGACGCGCGCTTCGCCGGCATCGAGACCGTCTATCAGGATCTGGCGCTTTTCGACAATCTGACGCCGGGACAGAACTTCTTTGCCGGTCGCGAGTTGGCCTGGCCGGAATGGCTTCCTCGCGGCATGCGATTTCTCCAACAGCGCAGGATGGATGCCGAAACGCGCATTCTGCTTGCCAATCTGAAGGTCACGTTGCCAAGGCTGGACGCCGTCGTCGCCATGATGTCGGGCGGTCAAAGGCAAGCCATCGCCGTGGCCCGGTCGACCGTGTTTGCCCGCAAGGTTGTGATCCTGGACGAACCGACCGCCGCACTTGGCCTGCGTGAATCGCGGCAAGTGTTGAACCTGGTCGCGACGCTGCGCGACCAGGGCAACGCCGTCATCCTGATCACCCACAACATGGAACACGTCACTGAGCTTGCCGACCGCGCCGTGGTGCTTCGCCAGGGCCGCAAGGTCGGCGAACTGGTGCCGACCAAGGACAACAAGCAGGAGCTGGTCTCCATGATCGTTGGAGCCTGACTCGCTCGAAATTTGGGGACTGTTCCGGTCCGCAAATGCCTGAAGCGACTTCCGCCGGAAGACGCCTCAATCCAAGGGAGGAATGGAATGCCAATGAACCGAAAACTGTTCACCGGGCTGGCGATCGCCGTTGCGTTTGCGATGCCGGCTTCGGCCGCCGACAAGATCAAGATCGGCCTGATTACGAAATTCCCGGTGCCGTTCTACTCGACCATGGAGGATGCAGCCAAGAAATACGCCGCCGCCCATCCCGAGATCGAGCTGGTTACCGGCCAGGGCCAGGCGGCTACCGACATCGAAGGGCAGATCGCGCTGATCGAGTCCATGATCACGCAAGGCGTCAAGGGTCTGGCGATCACTCCGGTCGATCCGACCGTTGCGCCGGCGCTCGACAAGGCGGTCGCCGCCGGCATCAAGGTGGTTCTCGTCGACAACAGCATCCCGGACTGGAAAGGCCAGACAGCGCTGGTCTCGACCAACAATCTCAACGGCGGCAAGATCGCCGGAGAGTACCTCAAGACCGTGCTCAAGAGCGGCGACAAGGTCGGCATCCTGCAAGGCGTTCCCGGAGTGCCGGCACTCGACGACCGGGTGACCGGCATGATGGAGGGCCTCGGCGACGTCAAGATCGATGTCGTCGGCAAGGGTGCAACCAATTGCACGCTCGAACTTGGCACGTCGGTGACCGAAGACATCCTGACCGCCAATCCCGATCTCAAGGCGATCTACTCGGCCTGCGGCCCGCCAATCCCGGGCGCCGTCAAATCGATCAGCAATGCGGGCATCGCCAACGACAAGATCATCCTGGTCGGCTTCGACGCCTGCTGCGGTGAGATCGAAGCGATCAAGTCGGGCGCGGAAGATGCCAGCGTTGCGCAATTTCCAGCAAAAATGGGTGAGCTTGGCATAGACACGGTCGTCAAGGCGATCCGCGGGGAAGCCGTCGAGGCCAATGTGGACACCGGCGCCGGTCTCGTGACGCTGCAGAACGTCAAGGACTTCGAGTGATCCACCAGTGGTCCGGTGGATTGCACCTCCGGACCACTTCCTGTTTCCGCACTCCAGGAATTATGCCGTTAGCGAAGGGGTGGAATTACACTTATGGACGCCACCATCAAGATCGTCCGATGCGCCGAGCCCGGCAGGCTGGCGTTCGAGGAACAGGCAGCGCCAGGCGCTCCGCCGGAAGGCTGGGTGCTGGTCAACGTCGCCCACGTCGGCATCTGCGGAACCGATTACCACATCTTCCAGGGCAAGCATCCGTACCTCGCCTACCCACGCGTCATGGGCCATGAGGTTTCGGGAACAATTGCGGCAATCAATGGGCCCGTGGACATGGCGGTCGGGCAACACGTCRTCGTCAACCCCTATCTTGCCTGCGGCAATTGTCCTGCCTGCCGCCAGGGCAAGCCGAACTGCTGCCTCGCGATCGAGGTGCTTGGCGTGCACCGTGACGGTGCCATGAGCGAACAGATTCTCGTGCCGGCGCAGAACCTCATTCCAGCGACCGGTCTGTCATTGGTCGAGGCGGCGGCGGTCGAGTTCCTGGCCATCGGTGCGCACGCGGTCCGCAGATCCATGGCCGGGCCGGGCAGCCGCACCTTGGTTATCGGCGCAGGGCCAATCGGCCTCGGTACCGCGCTTTTTGCCCGCATAGCGCGGCAGTGCGTGACCGTCATGGACGTCGATGCCGAGCGGCTGGCTTTTGCCGCAAGGCAGGGTTTTCTGGTGATCAACGGGTCGACGGGTTCGATTGTCGAGACGATAGCGGAGCGAACTGCCAGGACAGGTTTCGATGTGGTCTTCGATGCAACGGGAAACAGCCGTTCGATGCGGTCTGCCTTCGCCTATGTTGCCCATGGCGGCGTCATGGTGATGGTCAGCGTCGTGCAGGACGACATAACCTTCTCCGACCCAGAGTTCCACAAGCGGGAAATGATGCTGATCGGCAGTCGCAACGCGACGCGCGCCGACTTTCAGCACGTCATGGCTTCGATCCGCGCCGGAAAAATACCAATCGACGAACTCGTCACGCATCGTACGACTCTGCGTAACAGCCCTCGCGATATTGCGATCTGGGCGCAGCAGAAGTCCGGTCTGATCAAGGCTGTTATCGACGTGGCGGGATCTGGCTGATTTTGCCAAACGCCGTCGTGCGAAAAAGTCTCTCCGGAGCGTGAGGTACCTACGAGGAGAGGAGGACCAGCCTGACTGGGCAGGGATACCCTGGTAAGATCGCTACGGGCTGAGGAGGTCGCCACTGACGACGACGTGATGCTCGACGAATTCCGGCTTGTTGATCAGGTACTGATCGTCCTTGGGATAGTAGTGGGCCCGCTCAGGTTGATCGCCCGCATAGGCCTTTACCGCTTCCATATCGGTCCACCAGCTCAGAGCGCATATCTCCGTAACGCCGTCGCTGAGGTCGCGCAGCGTGATCTGGTGACCGAGATTGCCTTTGGTGGCGCCAAGCTCGTCGCCACCGGTCCCTGCCACGTAGCGCGCGTATTCGGCGGCCATCTGCGTGCGCACCGTCCCGCACCATCTTCGAAGAATTACCTGCCGGACCACTAACCCTGGCCTCCGCTACCTATTTCCCGTCACCCATCTTGAACATCACCCCGCCGCCGCCATTCTTGGCAATGACCTCGACCCCGGCTGGGCACGCGGGAAGTCGTCCAGGGTTTCACTCTGCCTTCAGTACCTGGTATCTGATCGACCAGTCACGAATGATCAGTCGGACGGCCTCAGGTCGCGAAACATCATGCTCGGCAGCAAATTGATCGACGCCCGCGAGCATGTCCGGTTGAAGGCGGACCATGATTGGCACGCCCTTTCCAGTCGGGGCCGGTCCCCGCCGTTTCTTTGATACCACGGTTTCTTGCTTTGGCATAAGAACCGTGATATCAGAATTCTTGTCCTTGCGGAAGCGCTGGATCCTCACACTAAAACTGAATTGGCGAAGATCCGATGCCGAACACCATTGTTCGAGCAGCCGCCGAAGGCCGCCCGCTCTCAACCGCGGCGGCTGCTTCAACCGCCGCCGCCGTAGCGGTCGAGCCAACGAACATGGCCGAAGCTGCGCCCAAGGGCGAGTTCATGGCATCGTGCAGGACATCCATGGAATGGAATGACTTTAACCAACGCTCTGACGCCGGGTGGGGAGGGCATTGGCGGCACTGATCTTGTTGACAAGGCACTCGGCCCGCAGCCCCACCAGCGAACGGGTTTGGTGCACTCGGCAGGGCTCGAACCTGCATCTGCCCGGGAAGGTCCCGCTCTGTCCTAGATTGAGCTACGAGCGCCAATGTTGGCACGCTAGTAGAACGGGCCCATTCGATCAAATTAGCGATTGGGATAGCCGGCACATGCATTGGAAGTAGGTCGAGGTGGGAGGCCGAGCTACCCTCTGTATCGCCCTTTCTCGCACCAATACCGAACAACGACACCGGGTTGCGCCCGAAACAGACTGGCCGCAAGTTGACAATTCTCTCTGTTGTATGCCTCCGCCTCGGTCGCATCGAACGTGGCCACATGGATACGCATTTCGGCGGCAGCGGAGCTTCGGTACAGCGTATAGGTTTTGGAGTCATCAGGCTGGGGCGCGCAGCCAGCCAAGGCCGAAACCACCGCCAGAGCAAGGAACAACCTCATTTCAGCATCATAGGTGAGACGGATCTAAGGAATGGAAAGGTCACGTTGCGCGGCGAACCTTTCGATCGCCAACGTGAAAGTGACATGATCTACGCCGGCTATGTGGAGGTGCTCGTTGCATCAGGCCCCGACGCACCGAAAGGCAGCGATGCTTTGGCCGGCGAGTGAAACTTACGGCGGGCATCCTCGTACAGTTCAGCGCTTCGCGAGGTCGTCAAATGTGATCCCGGTGCCATAACCGCTTGGTAGATCGGCGGTTGCCTCCCGGAAACTGCGTTCAACGGCAGCCGTGTACCGGCCGACATTCGCCAGCCTATCCCAAATGACGAAGGCGACAGCCAAGGCGATGACGACGAGCACCATTCGCATCGGAACCTCCCTCAAAGAGTTCCAGCAGGCATAGTACAGCCTGTTGCTAATATGCGCCAGCGTGGACGATGGCGAGGCTCGCGTCGGCCTATGTCCAACCTCGCGGTCAGCGACGTCAATCAGCGCTAGCTAATATAGATGAGCCCGCGTCATCCAATCGAGGGATGGCGCGACTTATCCCGCTGCTCCACTTGATGGCAAGGCAAAGGGCGGCAATCCGGTTTTGCTGCCCAAGGGGCCTGCTAGCTCTAGGGGGGCTAAATATGAGCAATACGACTCTCATTGCTATCGCTATCCTCGCGATCAGCATCGGCCATGCCGATGCCAAGGGCCGCAAGGTGGACCTGCCGGTTTGCACCGCGTCAAACCACCTCTTCGAAGTCCTGGGTGACAAATGTTTTCTCGTCAAAGGTTCGATGATCTATGGCGACATCGCCGGTCTTTCCCAGATAGTCACCTGGGCTGGGGGTGGATCTGGCGGTCTGTGAGGTGCGCCCTTAGGTGCCATCGACGGGGACAGGCTACAAAAAAGGCCTATGCCGCAATGGCCGGTGCGCTCACAACCTAAGCACCCTCGCACCGGCCATTTCTTTTTGCGTCCAGCCTACAGTCGCGTGAATTCGGCAAGCCCTAAGCGTAGCCGCTGGCCGGTGCGGCCAGCCCGGCGCCCTGTTTTTTACACTGAACAAACCAAAAAGGGCGCCGAGCCTTCACCGGCGGCGCTTTGAGGGAAGCGACGCCGAGAAGTGAGCATAGCGCTCTCGCTAGAGTTGTCGGAATACAACCTTTAGGATGATGGCCGCTGCTGGCCTACATTCTGATCGAAACATATGACAACAGGTAAACGATCGCGATGGTCGCCGTAGCGAGTACGACCCATACGCCCAAGCTGCTCATGCTTCCTCACTTTCCGCCGGCGCACCGTTGGGCAGGATGTTGGGATGGAGGACGCCGGCCCAGGCGGAAAAGGTACTACAAGCACAAGCTAATATAATCGAGATGCATACGCCTATGGTGTGATCGCGGAAGCCTTGGCGTAAGCGCCCCCGTCGGTGTCGCTTTCCTCATCAATCCCGAGCACCTTCCTAAGCCCTTGATGATGGTGCATCGCATCGCCGTCCTGATAGCAGCCTAGTCCTCTAAGAACGCCCGCCACTTGCCGCAGGCGCTGAGCAACCGCGACTGGAAACTCTCGCTTAGCTCATTACGATTTGGGTCTTTAGGGCCGGCAAGCCAAGGACTTCAGTCTCAATTGCGTGATTGCTAATGTAATATAGACTTATCACCAGCGGGGGCTTTCTCGCGATGGCCGGTGCTCGCTTACAACCCCTCGTCGTCTGCACCGGCCATTCCTTCGCGAGGCGACTAGCGGCCCAGCGGCCAAGGGCGGGGGGCTGGGGTTTGACCACCGGGCCTAACCGGCGCGGGGTTGGGGCTCGCCGGCTGGCGAATTATACGCCGTTCCCGCTTGGTCGACCATGTCTCACAGTGACTTCTTGTGTGTCGGAGAGCTCCGCCTTACGTGGCGGGCTTTTCCCTGGTTCACTCTGAGCCGGTGCTAAGTACGGTATACGACGACGTTGTCACCGCCCCGGAACCGTTACCACGCGTGACGCGCACTGTGGCAGGTCGGCTCTTTCCAGGGGCAGGGGTTGCGGTCGAAGCGACTATCCCGATCACGTCTGTGGCGCTGGCGTAGAATAGCTCGCCATTCGGCGAGACGCCCCATCTCGCGATATCATTCTCATCTCTGATCACCTGGCAACGTCCGACCGTTTTTTGACCAGTTTGCGGAACTCTCGATATCTGATCAGCCAGCGCTTCTTCGCATTGGGATGTGGTCGAAAAGATCATGGGCCTTGCGGCCGGCGCTCGGCATAGCATCAAGTCGGGACTGCACGACAACAGCACCATAATGGCAGACGTTACCGTATCCATCGCCCTTCGCCTCCGCCACGCAATATAGCCTCAATGCTGAGACTGCGGAATGGTTCAAACGATCAAGCCCGCTGCCTTACGGTGGCGGGCCAGGACCATACTTCACGAGCAGCTTTCAGAGACTGAAATCGAGCGCTTTCCGGTGGAGGCGAAACGGCTGCACCAGAGCATCGTCCAGCCGCTTCTATCGCCTGGCAGCGACCATTGCCGGGCGCTCCAGCGCACCACGAAGCGCTATTGAAGACGGTCGAGGACATCACCGGCAAGGATGCGCCCTTCATTCAATGGTTTGGGACCGGACCGGTCTCCTACGCAGGGGTTAGGACTTCAGTCTCAGTTGAGCTATCGCTAATATGCCTATAGCTTAGGCAGTGCGGGGACAACCCGAAAACCTAATCCCGCAATGGCCGGTGCGGCTCGCTTACAACCCCAAGCACCCCGCCGGCCATTTCTTTTGCGTCTGGATGGCGCGGACTGCCAAAGCTGGATCGCGCGGGGACATATGCGCAGGTCAGTCAAGATTCTCGTGCCGGTCCTGGCCGTCGTTTCGACTGAGGCCATGGCTCACGAATGGTATACGGGGAAGAAGGATCCCGTCACTGGCTTCGACTGCTGCGCAGGGTCAGACTGCGCACCGATCCCGCAATCTGAAGTCAGAGAAATGCCGGGCGGCTATATCTATCTTCCCACTGGCGAGTTCATCCCGCTTCGTCGCGTGCAACATAGCCATGATTGGCAATATCACCGCTGCATCTATCACTCGGAATTTCTCAACCTGGATCAGGGACGTTTCAGGAAGGGCGACACGCGCTGTTTCTTTGCGCCGCATACCGAGATCGGCGCTGCGTATTAAAGCGGCCGGCATCCGGCAGCAGCTTCAGTGTGTTTTCGGTCGGTTGCTCATGTAATCCACGGCCACGACCGCGACGAACGCCAAAACGACGATGGCTGTTCCACCTACCCAAATAACAGACATTTCGACTCCCCACGCGCGACTATCCTACGGCCGAGAAGCCATGGTCGCAACGGTCGGTCTTTAGGGCCAGTAAACGAGGGACTTCAGTCTTAATTGCGAGACTTCTAAAACAATATAGATTTATCAGCGCGGGGGCCTTTCCCGCTATCGCGATGGCCGGTGCGGCTTCGCTTCCCCAAGCATCCCCTGCGCCGGCCATTCCTTCGCGAGGCACCAGCGGCCCAGCGGGAGGGTGTCATGCGAGATTTGCCCATCGACGTCGATGCAGATGCCGTGATTGCAGTCGGCCGGTATCTTGATGATCACGCCAAGACCACCGCAGTTTCGATATCTGAAGCGCTCCGTGTAATCAGGCGTGGAGTCAACAAATCGCGCGTCGGCGATATGTGGCTGGAGGAACTGATTGTCGAAAGTGCCGCAGCCAGAAAGCTTGCCATCTTGTTGGACAACCACAACTAAGGCGCGATCCGGCTTGCTTCGTACACAGTGATAGGCCTGTAACAACCTATGTGGTCAGCGTGTTCGAGAAGCCGCACTGGCGCACGGTGCTAACCACCAAGGACAAAGACAAGGCCTTGGCCCTGGCGAAGGAGATCGGCGACAAGGTACGGATCGAGGAGATCACGCCGAAGGGCGCTGACCGCGACAAAATTACCCGTGCAAACGATTAGATTATGAAGCGCGAAGATCCGCAATGCGTGATCGGGAACTACGCCTGACTAGATGCGTTGCATGGAAAATGCCTGCTCTTCCTGCAGGCGAGAGCGGGAGATTTGTATGGATCGGCGATCCTTCTTGACAGCAATGTTTGGCATTGCAGGGGCAGCGGCATTTGCAAGCGCAGTTCGGCCTATCGACGCAGTGGCCGGCGTTCCAGGCGCCAGAAGCGGCATTCTCGATGAACTCGAGGCGCCAGAGGCCGAGACCTTCGACAACGACGGTGCGCCGGCAGAAGTGGATCGGGTCCACTACCGCTACTACCCCCGCAGAGGTTGGAGAAGGGTCTGCCGTAGCTATTGGCGACATGGTCGTTGGCGCGTTCGATGCTACCGCAGGAGTGCTTGGGGTTATTATCCCCGTGGATACTAGCGAGTGAGCTCCGCCCGAATTAGTCCCGGATTGAAAAACCTGCCACGGGAGCGACCTGTGGTGGGGCTTTCGGAGTGGCTACAGAAGCGCTGAGCGGATTTTCACCAGGGCGGCGCCAGCGAGCATCGAGGCGGTGATCGCGGCGATGTAGATCGGAACCACGCCTACATCTTGGTCTTCAGGCTGGGCGCGCTCGGCTTCATGTTGTCCCGCATCATGTCCACGAAGGCGCAAGCTCCCTTGGTGAACTGCGAATCCACGCCCACGCCGAGATTCATATCTTCCTTTGTCATCGCGAACACCGCATCGAGTAGTTGATCGTTCAAGACACCACGGTGCGTTAAGATAAGAAAAAGCGATCGGATAAGAGCTGTGTTAGCAATTAATATTTCTGGCGTTGTGTACTCGCGAGATTTTGAGATCATTTTGCCCCTCCACTTTCCCCAAGGCCAACATCGCGCCAGTCGAGCGCAAACGCAAGCAGGCTCCCCGAAGGGAGTAGCGAGCTCCCCTCTGGTGCCTACCCTGTTGATGCTTCCGATTTCAGAAGGCGCTCCGCCAACTTCTTCAACACCACCCGATCAACCTTATCCGTGGCGCTGAGGGGCATCTCATCCAGCAAAAAAACGCTCTCCGGTGCCTTATAGCCAACGCTGGCGCGAGCGAAATGGATAAGCTCCTGCGGGGCTGGCTGCGCGGCGCCTGGCTTGAAAGTTACGAACGCGTGGACATTTTCGCCATGGACGGTGTCAGGGACCCCGACAACTCCGGCGATTGCCACTGCGGGATGCCGCATAAGGGCTTCCTCGACGTCCTGCGGGCTGATGTTCGAGCCATCGTGTACGATGATCTGTTTTCGCCGCCCGCAGAACCAAAGGTATCCGTCCTCGTCTATCTTCATCACATCGCCGGTGTCCAGCCAGCCATCCCTGATGGTGGCACGCGTTGCATCTGCATCACCCCAATAGCCGAACATGTTGCAAGGCGAATTGATCCAAAGGCGCCCCTGAGCGCCGGGAGGCAGTTCATTGCCGTTATCGTCGCGGATGGATATCTGGTAGCCGACAATCTGACGCCCGATCGAACCCGCTTTGTTGAGCCCGTCAGGAGGGTTGATCGTGGCAACTCCAATTTCAGACATGCCGTACAGCTCATTGACGGACAAGCCGCTGAGCGCAGTAACTTCGAGCGCCAGCTCGAGCGGCACTTTATCGCCGCCGGCACAGAGCAGTCTGAATGACGAAAAGTCTTCGCGCCTGGCATTCTTCGCCCGAACCAACCCGAAGAGGACCGAGGGCAAAGCGATGAGTATGGTTGGGCGATGCTCGCGCAGCATCGACRGGAGCCCGGGTCCATCGAAGCTTGGCGGGACGACGACACGAGCGCCGGCTGCGAGTCCCATGAGAGCGTCCAGGAGCGCTCCGATGTGCGACATGGATCCGCTCAGCAGAACGATGTCGTCTGCCGCGGTTTGGCAGCCCTGTGCGAAGCTGGCAATCATACTGCCCAAACTTTCGAAACTATGGGCTACGCCCTTTGCCGGGCCGGTACTGCCCGAAGTGAAAAAGATAACCGCAGGATCAGAAGGCCCAGGCATAGGCGAATTTTCGGGCGCGATCGGGCTCTCCAAGAGCGTCGCGAAGTTTGAATGGCGATCGTGCTCGGTGCCGTAGTTGATGACCCCAAGTGGCAAGTCACGCGCGACACTGGAAGCGATGTCTTCCTGACGGTCAACATGGGCCAATAGCGCCCGAGCGCCGCTCGTCTTGAGTCCATGATCGATCTCGGGAGGCGTGTATCTGTAGTTCAAGGGTACTGCCACGATCCCCGATTTGAAGCAGCCCAGGTAGTGAATCATCAGCGCAGCGCTATTGGGCATGAGCGACGCAATTCTATCGCCCGGCTTCAGCCCATAGGCCAGCAAGCCAGCGGAATAGCGTTTGCTGGCGTGCTCGAGTTCTTGCCAGCTCAAGCTGCCCTCGGGGCTAACAAGTGCCAGATCATCTGGCTTGCGTCTTAGCCCAACGTCGAGCAGACGTGGTACCCAGATTGGCTCGTCGTGCTTGGCTCGTGACTGAGGCACTTCGTTCCCGCCGCTGGATTGACGACCGTCGATGGTCCCGACTTGCTGAATTTGGATCGTGCAGGGCGTAAGTCGTAGCCATGTTAGCAGTCGCTCATTTTAGATTGAAGGCCTGGTTCACTCGACCTAACCGGAAAACGGATGTGGCCCCCCGGGCGGCCATCAGCAGGCAAGCGGCCATGCCGATCATGTCGCGCTGCCAATAGCGCCAGGCGGCGCTAGCGAGCATCGAGGCGGTGATGGCGGCGATGTAGAGGGGAAACGCTCAACCGGGTCGGACTAGGGCAAAGAAGCAACGGCGGCCCACGCCTGAACCACAGTTGCCGTGACGCCGATGCTAGCAATAAAAAGACCGGCAATTGCCAGACCGCGCTCAAAACCAGCGAACCGCGGTCGTTCCATCTCGGTATGTCGAACCCGTACGGCCAGGTTGCCGCATTGCCGTTCAGCTTCGACAACAAGAGTATCGGCGTCGATCACTTCCTGAAGAACGTGGCAACCTCTCGCTTGAGGGACTTGGGGGAACCGAGTGGCCGTCGGAAGTCATAGAAAAACCACCAGCGCAACGTCTGCCGTTGAGATCGACAGCAGCCCCGGTGCCCCTTGGAATGGCTACTACAAGAGCGGCGTCAGCGAAGCAGCGATAGTGAACGTCTCCAGCTATTCGTCAGGCGGCGGCAACGTCAGTTATGGCCTCGCGAAGATCGACACGGCCGTCACGCCGCGGCAAAAAAGCATAGGCTGAAGGTTACGGCTGACTTGAGAACTGCTACGCCCTACGCCATGTCCGATAATCCGCAGGCTTCGGTAAGTTCGGCTGTGAAGTGGTGGCGTCCTCGATGACGATAGATTCCGCTTTTGGCTGGAGCCACAATCGTACCTCGACCATGGTGGTAGTAGCGATTGCACCGGCCACAGCCGCCAGAAGAAACAGTCCCCAAAAACGGTCCTGCAGACTTCTTCGCGGGGCGGTCAGAATATGCTCAAGGTCGTCTAGCAGATTGTCCATGCGCCCAATTTACATCGAAAACCTTTAGACACTGCTAATGAACAGCGTTCTCATCGAACGCCAAGGCCAACCTATCTGGCTATCTGGCGATTCGCTCGCACCGACCCAAGTTGGAGTGCGCCGCTCGGGTTCAATCGGACGGCGGCGCGCGTAGTCACTACGGCGTGCAATCGCCGCCAGTACCGCCACCAGCAGTGACGCCCTTGGTGTTGAGGTTGGCGCAGAGACCGGTGAACTGATCACCAACCCACCCGCCGATGGCAAGGATCGCGAGCAGCGACACTGCAGAGATGATACCGACGAGAATAGAATATTCGACCATCGCGGCGCCGGACTCTTCATCGCGGAACTGCTGAATGAACTTACGCATGTTCCTTCCCCCTTGTTGACTTTCAACCCCGGAGCCGACCTATGCTCAAAGCCCCGTCGAGGGTTATTTAGCTACCGCTGAAGAAGTGCTGGAGTCAAAGGGATTTTAACGCACCATTAACTGGAATGACCTCCGAAAGCGCTTGGATGATCGAGCTAACCAGATGATTTTGCGTGGAATTTTGGCGACTTAACTATAGAAATAGCCCTTTGGTGGAAGATATATCCCGTTATTTGCACAACTTGCGACGACTGTGTTTTTGACGACGTTCAAAAGCGCTGCCTGGTAAGCCACAGCAAGGCGCCAGGTTAGAGCTGGGCTTTAAGGAAGGAACGAAGCGGTAGACCCGACACTCAGCCGGCCAGTGGGTGCCCTATAGCAATGCCGATACCGATGGCGAGGCCACCAGCGAGCTTTGCGGCAAAGTCTAGGGCGAAGGCGCGGATGGAGCCCGTCCCGCCTATCTGTAGAGCTGCGCCTCGTTTCGGAATGCTTTGTCTACAAGGGTGTTATTGGCAAACCCTCCATCGACGTCGACAATCTCTAGGCTGATTGGCTTCTCGCCGGCCGAAGAATCTTCATCGTCCTTGCTGTTATCCTGCTTCTGGATGGGGCTGTTTATGAAGACGCTGGTATAGCCATCAGGCTTGAGCTGGGTATGGCCATTGATCTTGGCCTGGTTGGCGATGCAGTTGACGATCGCCATGTTGAGCAACCGGCGATCGGGATCCAGGGTTGGCGTCGCTCCTTTGAAGCAGGCTGGAACGCCGGTCTCCTTTGTCGGCGCCTTGGACTTGTCCCCGACAAGCCCGTTCGCGATCTCGTATTTATAGACGTCATATCTGGAAGCCGGTACAGCGGCGCCGGTCGGGTTGGTGGTGCTCGGGACGTTGGGGTATGCCGTACCGTGATTGATCAGCCAATAATTGCTGCGATCCCAGGTCGAATTCGTCATCCCTGTGGCGGAATCGAAGCTATTGCCTGGCGGTAGCGCCATTGCCGTCCCGTCTGTGTTTGCCTTGTATTTGTTGCAGTTGGCGGTCTTGTCCACTCCCTTGCGCACATTGGTCGCCGGCCGATATCGCCAGTCCTTGTCATTCTTCTTCAGCGAGGAACTGTAGATGTCGAAGCGGACGTTGAGCCCAGCGTTGACCTGGCCCAAAGTGACGCCGGTTTTCGTGGTGAGCTTATCGCGTTGATAGCAAGTGCCTGCGGTGCCCATTGCGAGGGCATCTCGCAGCGAGGTCAAGTTGTTGTCGATTAGTCCGAAGTTGCCGGGACCAGGGTTCGAGTCAACCTTGAGGATGCGGTATTCGCGGCTATAGGTGAGGCCGGCGGCGAACGCTTGCTGGATGGTTTTGCTGGTCGCGGGCGTCGTCGTTTCGAACGGGTTGCACATGAAAATCGGCACGGTTTCGCAGATAGACTGGACGAACCCGGCCACGGCCTGGGGCTGAATATCGATCTTGTCGGCGCTGCCGATGAAGCTTGCAGGGAAGATCGTCTCGAAGGCACCGGCACCATCCGCCAGACCAGAGGCATTCACCGTCACTTCGGCGAATTGTACCGCCTTAGGGTCAGTGCTTGCCCAGTTGACGCCGTTGCCGTCGACGCCATCGGCGGTCAACGGGATGTCATCGCTGGCAGGTATTCCGGTCAGGTAAGTGATTTTCACGTCTGCAAGAGTGAGCGTGTGATTGTCTGCCGTAGAAAACTTGGTGTTGTTGGTGAGGAGAGTTGCGGCCGCCAGATTGCCTCTGGTGATCGAATCCGCCCGGCCGTCAAGTTCCGCCGCAATGGCAATGGCCATCGCGTCGATGCCCTTCTGCAGATCGTTTTGGAGCCCGTTGACACGAGCCACATCGATCGCCAATACGGAAAAACCGATCAGAACCGGAAACATAATGGCGACGAAGATCATCGCGATACCGCGTTGATCATTCCAGAATTCGCGCAAAAAATGAAACATCGCAGCGCCCCCAACCCTGCCGCAAATATTTCCCCGTGGAAAGACAATAGACCTCATTTTTCTCCGCGGTCAAGTGGCCGTTATTCATCTCGGTTGCCGTATATTTTCGGCATACCCCGCTATATAAATCTTCTCTCCGCATTTTTCTGATACCTATGTTCATTCCATGCATGGGAGATGTTGATCGATCCTCGTATAGTTTTGGCGGAATTCGATAGGGGGACATCTTTATGCAGATCGAACACGCCTAAAAACTGATCCTGCGGAGTATGTATATATCTTGATTGACTGAAGTAACCGAACTGCCGATGGGTGTTGGTAGAACTTAAGCAGTTGACCCAGACCTTTGCGTCTGTCATGCAAGACTTTAGTCCTGCCCTCTGCCAGCCTCTTCATCTGCTCAAATGCAGGGGGCGAGCCGCGACCGGGCATCCCAAGGGGCCTGCAGAGGGAGCGGAACCGCGACTGGAAGCCGATATCCGGGACGACTAGAGCCCAATTGATCCGCCTGACTGGCGCGGTCGGCGGCTCGTCAAGCGTTAGCTAATATAGATGAGCCCGCTTCATCCGATCGAGGGATGGCGCGACTTACCCGCTGCTCCGAGGAGGTCTCGGTCGGGCTATTCAGGGTATATTACTTCGCCTACCAGCGCGGCTATGAATGCCAAGAGAAGATATGCGTGGCGAGTTCATCGTCACGGCCGACACGATGGTGGCGATGGCGAACGCGACAGGAGCACGGGAAGCCTCGCGTCGGCTACTTGGGGAATAGCGCTCGCCGATGAATTGATCAAAATCTCTGCCGAGAACATTGGCCCGCTGCCTCTGGTGGCGGTCTATTTCTTTTGGCCGATATATCCCCCAGAACGTCAGGGGAGTAATTTCGCACCTGTCGCTGCTTGTTGACGCGAGGCATATCTACAGGCAAGAGGCAGAGCGGGTTTGGTTGCGGTGGCATGCGGCCACAGGTGGGCGCCAGGACGCGCGGTGTGGTTCGGGGGTCTAGGACGGCGGCCGGCGGGAAACGCAACTGGCGAGGCTGTGCAGGGCTTCAGCCTGCGAAGTCCAGGAGTATGGTGGCGGGCTCACGACGAAGTTCGGTATGGGTGCGGTCGATGCCTTCCACGGTGATCGCAAACGTCCCGTTTTCGATCCTTCCTATCCAGCCTTTGGCTTTTAGATACCAAAGATGAAACTCCAGATGTTCACGCGGGCAGTCTGCCAGGCGCTCGATTTCTGTATCGCCAACACCAGCATTGTTCACGTCTTGTCGGCGTTTGACATAGAGGAGCGAGAGCACTTTGGCCTGAATGACGGCATCCCGTTCTATGCCTTTGGCGTTGCTGGCTTCCTCGCTCAACCCGCGGCGAATGTTCAAATGCTCTTTATACTCGATGTCGTACTGCGCGCGCTTGAGCGGATCCTTGAGCGTATTGTGGGCATCTATGATTTCACTAAAGCGGGATTCGTCCCCGGTATCCCGGTTGTCGGGATGGTAGCGCATGGCAAAATAACGAAATATCCGTTCTATCGTTTCCGAGTTGGCGTTCGGACTGATTTCCAGAAGTTCATAGTAATCAACGAACAAAGTGATCCTCCCTCGACATCGAGGCAGAGTGTTACGACGCCTCTTCGTCGCCGGCGAGGACCATGCAATAGTGGTGCCAGACGCATTGACCCATTGCGGGACATCATCTGCGCGCGTCGCTTAAGCCGGTGGCACGCTAACCGCCAGTCTGCGCTCCCAGTGTGCGCGACTGCGAGCTTGTCGAGAGCCGTGGTCGGGCTGGACGCGCAGCGCTTAGGGTCGCGATCGGCACGCTGGTGAGGTTCGGGGTCAGTGCCGACTTGAAGGGGGTTGCCTACGAAAGCTGACCAAGGCACGCATGAAGCCTACCACTTTATCCACCAATGGCGGATGAGCTATTCTATCTGCTTTTTCTCGGGCAAGTCGCTCCTGTTCCAAGGCATTTCGTCGAGCCTCTAGCCCATCATCATACAGATTCTGGGCGTAGCGCTTCCTTGAATGCTCTGACGCCGAAAGCGAATTGGCGTCCAGCCATGCTTTGAATAGGTCGGGTCTGATGCGAACGTTGTAGCGGGCAAACCCAGGCTGCTTCGCTATATGCGATACTTCTAAATTTGCGCGCCACTCTTCCCAAGTCGCAGGCATATCGTCGGCGCCAGGAAGCTCCCGGATAAGAGGATAGTCTTTGGGCATATAAACCGGAACTGCCTCTCCCGCGGTAGCCAAAACGCGCCTCGGATCGAGCTCTTCGCGATTTCTGGCACGAAAATCCGCCAGTGCTGTTTCTGTTTCCTCTTTCGACCTGCCGGCAATGATTTGAAAGGGCGGTTCGGGCGCCGTTAGGATAGCGCCGTTGTCAGATATCATTAGAAAGAGCTCGGACTGATCTTCTAGTCGAAACAGAAAGCAATAACCTTCAGGCTCCTTGAGCCCCATACTCGGGTGGGTGAACCTTGCGTGAAAATTAATCGGTTTCGGCTTCGATATTTCTCGAAGCATCTCGGCTCCAACGGTCCCGGCGTACTCTGCGTACCCGATATGCTCCATACTCCGCTCCCACTCGATTGGAATGCATGCACTAGCAGTCTTCAGGAAAGCAAATCTACCTTTTGGTGTGGATATGTCGATGTCTTCGAATGGCGCAAGAACCATACCCTCAGACATCTTGACTGCTCGCAACCGACCAATCGCGGTTTCAAGGCAATAGCTCTTCACCTTATTGCCTCGCATGTTGAGCAAAGCTTCAGCTTCCCTAATTTCTGTGATTAATGGTCGTTCCGGCAGTGCATTGCAGAAGCTCTGTAAGAATGGTGTCGGATCGTTAGGATCGCTGATCTTAAAGATCGTGGAAAGCAGCCATTCGTCGTCCCTTTTAATGGCTTCCTTTTTGTTGAATGCGCGCAAGATCCCCTCCCTTTTCACCAAGGGTCAGCATCGCGCAGCGCGCAGTCGACTGCAAGGCGAGCCTGCCAGCTATCGGGATCAGGAATAGCCTCCGTTGCGGAGGCTCGTTGGCTGATCGTCGTGCAAAGGCTGCAGGCCCAGACCGCCGGCCGGTGTTTTTCACTGTGGTTCCTGACTACGAAGGAATCAATGCGAAGCGCAACCGCGACTGGAAATCTACGTTCGATCGACGCTAGACGGCTGGGCTGGGACTTCAGTCTTAGTCCAGCCAATAGGCTTAATTGCTCGGTTGCTATTGTGCCCATAGTTTAGGCAGCGTGGGGGACGTCCAAACCAAAAACCCGCATTGGCCGGTGTGGTCCGCCACCCCAAAGAGCCCAACCGCACCGGCCATTTCCCTAACAAGACGCGGCCGGGCGCCGACACCCTCAGACGCCTATGGTTTGATCGCGGAACCTCCGGGCTTACGCGCTCGTTTGCCCTATGCTGGCTTGATCCCCAGCACTCCATAAGACCCTGGCCCGCTGCCGAAAGGTGGCGGGCTCTTTTGCCTGCAAGTTTGGTGGCAGCGTCCCAACCGCCCTGCTATGTTCCCGCCTGGTGGGTTAGTTGGGGGTTCCGATCATGGACACGGAAGAGATGCAGGCGATAGGCGACACCCTCATGCGGATCGTCACGCCAGAAATGACACCGAAGCAATTGGTCAAAGCGGCTCGGAAAGAGCACCCAAAAGCCTCGAAGAAGGATATCGCCAGGGCCGCATTCTTCTCGATCATTGCCCATGCAGACGAGGACCACGGCAAGGCAAAGAACCTACAGGCGTTCGCCATTGCCGAGCGTATTAACGGCAGCTAGAGAGCTAAAAAGAAAGCCCGGTTTGAAGCCGGGCCTTGGGAGGATCGATTGGGAACCCCGAAGGGGGGAGGGATCGATCGAACCCCCTTCAGCGCTTACTAATCTGCATCGCTATTGTGACGCCCGCGTGAAGCAAACCAAGCGCCGTGCTAGACGCCACCGACAGGTAGGCTATATTTTAGCGATGCCTGATAAGCCCGTAACAACCTACGTTGTGAGCGTCTTCGAGAAACCGCATTGGCGCACGGTGCTGACAACCAAGGACAAAGCCAAACCTTTGGCCATGGCGAAGGAGATCGGCGACAAGGTCAGGATCGAAGAGATAACGCCGAAGGTGAAACAGCGGTAGGCTTTGTTGAGTGAAGATGGTGAGAAGTCTAGCCCTTACCACCACCGTCATTGCAACTATAGCTGCCGCTATCGTGCTGACATTTATGGCAGCTAAGAGATTTGAGCTACGGCGCCCAAATCCGATCGAGGCTCATATCGAGAGGAACATCTGAGGCGCTACGCCAGGGGCGCGGACTTCCTCAGTGCGCAGCGTGCCAGGTTGGCCCTGACCACGAGGTGATGAAAAGGCCTGATCGCGTTGAGATAGGTGAAGCCCAAGGCATTGTGGGTATGCACAACGGTTGTTGCGATGAGCAACGTGCCTATTGGAGAATGGCGTCGGAGCAGAGATAGCCGGAAGTCCAGGTGTCGGTCATCCGTTCCGAGCACAATTTCGTCCTTGCCCTCCCAGTGCACCGGGAAGAAGTCCACCCGTTGATGGCTGTCCCGGGACGTCCTGACCGTACCGGAGGTTTTGATGCCAAAGGGCGTAACCATGGCGTCGCGCAGCGCGATCAATGCCTTTTGCCACGCCGGTGGATTGACGAGTGTCCGCGTCGCCAGCTCGCGCATGCTCGACTGTTCCGATGCACTCATGTCAATGCTGTAGCTATCGAGTAAGCTGGCGTTCTCGTACCAGCCCGCAACGACACTTTCCGACGGCGGCGTCGTCCGGCGTACCTGCGGTTGGCGGTCTAAACCCATGCTCATGATCGTGTCACCTATTCAAGGGGCCATCAACTACGGGGGTGAAGACGAGGCTTATTCAAACTCAAACCACGAAGAGGCGCTAGGGTCTACGGCGCTTAGAAATGGCCTGCAACAGATCTTTTCGACCATCGATGACATAGAACGCATGCGTCCTTTGGCGAGGCCAAAGGCAGAGGGCTTTTCATATCGGTTGGTCAAGTCTACACCATCGGTCGGGCGAAAACGCTGGTGGGGCGCCATGAAGCCGATCGCGATTGCAATTCCGTTACTCTTCCTCGTGGTGCAGGCTCAAGCGCAAGAGCGCAGGGATATCGCCGGCCTGAGTTGCGCCGAAGTTCAGGCACTACTGAAGCAGGACGGCACCACCGTCATTCGCTACCGCTCCATATTCAACCTCAGCCTGACGCGCTACGACCTCTATGTCAGCGGGCAGAAGCAATGCGGTCCTGGCGAGGTGGCTACTGGCGCAGGCGTGCCGACGACCGACACAGATTATTGCCCGGTCCATAAATGCATTGCGAGCAATCTCTTCGTGGCAAGGTAGCCGGCCAGGTCGAGAAGCTGAAATATCGACCGGCTCGTGATCGCCGGCCGGTATTTTTCACTGTGATTCCTGATTACGAAGGGATCAATGCGAAGCGCAACCGCGACTGGAAATCTACGTTCGATCGACGCTAGACGGCTGGGCTGGGACTTCAGTCTTAGTCCAGCCAATAGGCTTAATTGCTCAGTTGCTATTGTGCCCATAGTTTGGGCAGCGCGGGGGACGTCCAAACCAAAAAAGCCCGCAGTGGCCGGTGTGGTTTGATGCCCCCAAGAAGCCCCAACTGCACCGGCCATTACTCTAAGGATGGTGCCGTTTAAGATGACAGATAAGCCGGTGACGACCTACATCGTCAGCGTGTTCGAGAAACCGCACTGGTGCACTGTTCTAACGACCAAGGACAAGGAAAAGGCGTTCGCGCTAGCCAAGGAGATCGGGGACAAGGTTAGGGTTGAGGAGATCACGCCCAAGCCGAAAAAGCGCTAGAGCCTTCAGTGTGGTTTCGGTCGGTTGCTCATGTAATCCATGGCCACGACCGCGATGAACGCCAAAACGACGATGGCTGTTCCACCTGCCCAAATAACAGACATTTTGCCTCTCCCCAGGGCGATCCTACGCCCAGTGAGGTAGCGCCGCAATCACGACAGGCAATGGTGGTAAAATGCGAGAAGCGCGGGAACAAAATTTCGCATCTCTCGTTGAAAATGCCGGCCGGATGCCTGTCCAAAGTCCATGTCCGGCTTGTGTCAAAGGCCCGTTGCCGTGCCCTGGCAGCGGGCCGCTGGCACTGGCAAGGTTGTCAAAAATCGCGTCCATCCGAAGATTCTTGATCGGACCGGTTTCGTAGTGAATCCCCTGTTTGTTCACGGCACAAGCCATGACGATTGCGAGGCCGAGAATGAGCATGGAGGCGACGTGCTGGACGAACCGCACGACGGCTGGGACGATGACGAGTATGAACCTGGCTGGACGGAACATGTCGACCAGCGCAAGGCAGTCATCGTCGATCAGAACACCTGGAACCACCCCGAAAGCGAGCCGCTGCTCGGCTGGTGCGAGAATCACGGCAAAGGCGTCATGCTTTGCGAACCGGCAGACGATCGCGAAGGCGACGATGAGCGGGAGCAGCCCGACTTCTACTGAAACCGAAACCAAGTTTCGAATTGGCCCGCTGCTTCGGTGGCGGGCTCTTTTTACTGGCACTGTTCGCCGTCGTTGCCGACAAAAGGTGATTTGACGTTACGTTAACTGGGCGCAATCATATCGGATTGTACAAGGGTTGAAGGGCGTTTCAATGAAACTCATTGTCTTTGGCGTAGCAATGGTATTGGCCGCCACCGGAGCAGCTGTTGCGAAAGAGAAGAAAAAAGTGGCCACAGCTCATCAGGCTGCAACCTCGTGTTCTACACCTCATATGAAGGCTGGCAGCAAGCCGACCCCGAAACTGGATTGTAAATCGACAGGCACCGTGGTTGCGCGACAGCCAAATGGGGCAAACTTCCTGGATCATTATAATCCGCGCTTAGGGTATGATGACACCAGTCCGTGGTTTCAAACTGGCTATAATTGACTGCGGCTTCGGCTTCCGGGCCTTTCTTTATCCAGCGACGCGGCCAGCCCGCTGCCCTAAGGTGGCGGGCTTTTTATTATTGGCTCCGCCGACTTACTGCGAGTGTTTTGGGTGGTCCCCACATACCGCCTGTAAAACTGTTAGAACCGGCGATCTGCAAGACGTTCACCTCTCTTTGATATTTTTTTCCGAACCAACCTTCATATTCGATCTGAATCGGAAACTCGGCCTGCGCGATCCAAAAGCTTTGACGCAGATCTCTATGGGTTAGACCAAAAGAAAAGGACGTCCGAGCACCGTTGTCGAGGAGACGGATCACCCTGGAAGGCTCGAAACAAGCCAACTAAAGGCCCTTGTTCTCGTCGTTGGCTCCGGCACCAAGCGCCGCCTCAAGCGCTTTCTGATCGCTAATGAATAGCTTGATATTCTTTGCCGGGATCGATCCGGAGTTAAGGATTACCAGGTCGTACGCGATAGCCTCGTTGCCGCCGTGGTGCGTCTCAACCATCGCCGTGATGATTGGGCGAAACTGACGTCGCCAGAAATGCAGCGACAGTCCAAGGGCCATCACCGTCGCGAATACGCCGGCGACGTTGAGCCAGTCCACGCTGACCAACCAGTAGATGAGAGATTTCACTGCCCCACCCCCTTTTGTCGCGCGGGCCTGCCGATAGTTGCAGGAAAGGTTTGGCACCGCAATCAGCCGGCGAGGGCGCGGCCGACTGCTATCCCGACGCCGATCGTCACGTTTCCTGCCAAGCGAAACGCCCAGGCCATCGCAGTTGGGCGCCAATTCCATGTCGGCTGGGCTCGCAGCAGGCCAATCAGTTCATCAAAAACATAGTCCATGGACGTTCTCTCCTTCAGCGCCTAGCGAAGTCGAGTTGCGTACCTATACCGTACCTATCGCCAAAAATGGCGATTTTGCAGATTCGGTAAGTGCTTGGAAAAGTTGGCTCCCCGGGCCGGATTCGAACCAGCGACCAACCGGTTAACAGCCGCTCTACTGATAGCCAACCAGCGCCAATTACCGGTTGATCAGGATCTGAAAATCCCTTTGTTTTCAACAATGATGCGATGCCCCTTGCACATTAGCGCACACTAGGGCAACATAGGCAGCAGTTAAGACGTGTTGCCCCAACGTTGCCCGGAGAGCCCTAATGCCCCGCGAGAACCTGACCGACAACCGCCTGAAGGCTTTGAAGCCCGCCAAGCATGGCGAGCGGTATGTGATCATGGATGCCCAAGTCCCTAGCATGGGCGTTCGCGTCACCGACAAGGCACCGCTCAACGGTTCGAAGCTGAAGGCCGGGCAAGTCAGCTTTATCTACGTCGCACGCTTTGGCGGGGCCAAGCAGCCGGCACGTAGGGCGCTCGGGGAATACGACCTCATGTCGCTCGACGGAGCCCGCACTAAGGCGAGGGAATGGGCGGCGCTCATTTCGCGGGGCATTGATCCGAAGGAGCAGGAGGCCGAAGCCAAAGAGAAGGCAGAGTCCGAAAAGCGTGAGCGGGTGAGGGGTGCCGCAGATCGTCGTCGCAAGCAGTTCGAGCGCGTTCTTGTCCGCTACATTGCCGCTCGGCGCCGGGACGGAATTCGCAAGGTTGAGGAAGACCGCAACGACTTCAAGCGCGAATGCCTGCCAGCGTGGCGAGGGAAGGCCGTGGGAGACATTCAGAGCGCTGATGTGATGGCGGTGCTTGAGAAGATCAGCAAGCGCGGTGCGACCCGGCAGGCCCTCAACATGGCTCAGAAGATCGGGACGTTCTTCAACTGGTGTGTGGATGACGATCTGATTGCCGCCTCGCCCTTTCGTGCAAAAAAGGTGCGCACCACGATTGGCGAGAAGACATCCAGGGACCGCGTTCTCTCCGATGCCGAGATAGGAGCCCTGTGGACCGCCACGGCTGCTGGCGACGTCTACAGCGCCGTCTATCGTCTGTTGCTGCTGACTGGGCAGCGCCTGAATGATATTGCGCAAGCCTCATGGTCCGAAATCGATCTCGACCGCAAAACCTTGACCGTGCCGGCGGCGCGCTTCAAATCCGGCCGCGATCATGTCGTGCCTCTCACCGAGGACGCAATCGAGATCATCGGTAAGTTGCCGAAGTTCAAGAAATGCAACTGGCTCTTCTCGCTCGACGGCGAGGGGGCGGTGACGATCGGCCATAAGGTCAAGCTGCGGATCGATGCCGCCATGCTCGCGGCTCTGAAGGAGAGCGACCCTGAGGGAAAACTGCCGGCATGGGTCAACCACGACATCCGCCGAACGGTTCGAACCCGGTTGTCCGAGCTCGACGTCATGGACGAGGTGGCCGAGGCAGTCATTGGGCATGTGCCTACAGCGCTTGTCAGGACGTACAACCAATCTGACCGGCTCAAAGTCAAGCGGGATGCCCTGACGCGCTGGGAGGGCGCCCTTGTGACGCTTACGGGCCGCGAGAAGGCCAGCAATGTCATCCAGATCAAGGCGGCCGGACAATGACTCTCGACTTTAACTATCAATACGATTTCTCAGAGCAGGCCGAACGGGAGATCCTGTCGATGCTGGAAGCTCAAGGGTTTTCGTTGCCCCATGAAAATTGGTTGAGAGACAAGCTGCACGATATCGCAAACAGCTTTCACTGGTCGGCTGAGAGGCGAAAGAAGGACAGGCATCAAGCCAATGTCGATGGGTGGAAAAGGCTCCAGGTAGCGGTGTTGTCCACCATCCAGTATTTGGATAGCCAACAGCTTGAGCTATCTAGCTCTACGACGTTTGGCGAGGGCGCGCGTCTGCCAGATAGTTGGGACGACGAACCCCAGATCCCCATGTCCGACGAGGAATTAGAGGCGTGCCTCGTTCCTGCTGAATTCACTGCCGGTGACGTCGGCACCGCAAAACGGGTGCTCCAACGTCTGCTTGCGAGCGCGACCGATATGGCCGATGGGATGGAAAAATGGTTGGAAGGCCGCCCTGTGAAAAATGAACAACCGGAAATCGATGGGCTCGTAAGAGGCCTGACGCGCCTTTGGTGCATGGCGTTCAAGATACCCGTAGCGCACGTCCGAATTTCTGCCAGTGCCGGCAGCCCGGCAATGAATTTCATCGAAAGGGCGATAATTTTGTTCATGGAGAAAGCGCTATCGAGAGCTTCCATAGAAGCCCGCGTCATTGCCTACAGAGACGAGGCGAAGGCGAGACTGTCCTGATTTGACAGCGCCGAACGCGTGCAAAGCAATGTCCAGCTTTGTTCCCGACAAATTCCCTCAAAGCGGTGTATTTTCCAAGGCGGAAATGCATATGATCGGAAGCCTTCGTTAGCAACGTAAGGCACTCAAATGCAAACTCTGATCGCTTTCAGCGAACTCCCCTCCAAGGGGATCGTCTACTCCCGAAACTACATCGACCGGATGATCAAGGAAGAGCGGTTTCCAAAGCCGGTCTATTTGTCGCCGCGCCGTCGCGCATTTGTCGAATCGGAACTTGATGCGTGGATCAAGACGCGCGTCGACAAGCGGGACGACGTGGCTCAATGACCGCCGCCGACCTCACGGCGCCCGAGCATGAGCATTCGGCCGCGATCGACCAGGCTGCTGAATGGCTTGCCACAACGCCACCACGGCAGCGGCCCGCACCGCTCGTGCCAGCGATGCGGGAAATGTTCAACCTGACCCCCGTCGAGGCGTACGCGGCGATCCGGCAAAGTCACCTGATCAAAGCGAGGGCCGGATGAGCCGATATCGCAAGATCGACGTGCGCATCTGGAACGACGCCAAATTCCAGTCCCTCGACGACAAAGGCAAACTGGCGTTTTTCATGCTGCTCACTCACCCAGGAATGACGCCGCTCGGCGCCATGCGCGCCACGCCGTCAGGCCTCGCTGAGGAGCTCGGCTGGTCGGTGGAAGACTTCCGGGAAGCCTTCGCGAAGATATGCGGGAAGGGTATGGCGAAGCATGACGAAAGGGTTCACCTCGTCGCCCTTCCCAACTTCATCAAATACAACCCGCCGGTCTCGCCCAATGTCGTCCGAGCATGGGAATCGTGCTTGGACATGCTCCCTGAATGCGACCTAAAAAGCGAGGTAATTCAAACGGCTAAAGCCTTTGCGGAAGGCATGTCTAAAGGCTTCGGTAAAGCCTTGCCGGAAGCCTTTCGGAAAGGTGCCCCGAAGACTTTGCCTATACAGGAGCAGGAGCAGGAGCAGGAACAGGAACAGGATAATTCCGCTCTGGAAAGGGAAGAAAGCTTGGCGCCTGCGCGCGCGCGAGCGACACCTCCCAATATCATGACCATGCCCATGGCGGAGGCCAAAGCGTTCCTTGAGAAAGAGGGAAAGCTCGGCACCACCTACGCGGAGGCCAAGGGGATATGACCAACGTCATCCCGTTCCCCGCGCCGAGCCGATCGACAAGCCGCTTCAGGGTGCGCGCCGTGAGGTCGACCCGAGTGCGGGACATGTTCGAACTGCAGAGTTTCGAGGGCGGCGCCTGGCGGGCGAAGTCCCTGTTCGCGTCGAAGGCTGAGGCTGACAGTGCGGTCGCGGATTTGATCATAAGCAGGTTCATCGCGGACGGTGGGGACGCTGCATGACGCCGGCCTATCGCAGCGCCGCTTGGAACTCAGTCGAGATCCATCGTCTGACCTACTTCGACCGAGGACTTATAACCGTCGATCCATTCGATGTGGTCATCCGTCCCGAACGGATAGGGGTTGTCGTCCCTTTCCATCCCCATGCGAGCGGCGACGACGCCTCTTTCAAAGGCTCTCGAAGCAGGCGGATTGGCGAAATCGATCAGTTCAGTCTGGTTCGGGATCACGAAACAACCTCGCTGTGCTGGTTTGAGCTGCGTGACATGGTCGGAAGGTCGAGACGAATGACCGTCCTACATGTTGCTACACCGCGGCTCTGGCGGTCGCGGCGTATGCGGACGGATTTTGCGTGTCGGCCAGTTGTTGACGATCGGCTGGCGATCAAGCTTGTCCGTAGTCGCGCTTGCTTCCGCGAACGTGGCCAGCGCGTTCTCGACCTTCTCGGCCGCAGCGTCGGTGCTCTCGAACGTGCGCAACAAATTCTGCCGCAGCAAGTCGAGTCTTGCGGCGCGGTAAACCGGGGCACTTCTGGCAGTTTCGGGGTTCATGTTCGGGGTCATAGCGCAAACTCCCTCAGCCAATCGGCCCGGCTCTCGCGATCGAGCAGCCGGGCCATAGGGCTAAGATCAGTAGTCGTTGTTGTTGTCGTCCTGCTGGATGATGACGTGGCGATGCCGATGCATCGGACGGTCGATCGAGCCCGTGATGATGACTGCATCGCGGCCGCCGTGATGCCGGCGCTGCCAGGCACGATGGCCCCAGGCACGCTGGCCATTGTCGTAAAAGGCCTGCTCGCCATGGTGGCGGTGATGGAGACGCTGTCCGTCCCGATACATACCGTCGCCATAGTCGTTCCAATGATGGCGGTGATGTCGGTGGGTCTGGATGACGATGGCATCATCTGCCGAAGCTACGGCAGGCGCGGCCAAGCAAAGCGCCAACGCACTCAGAATCATGAGTTTCATTTCGAATACTCCATGTGTTGCCCTCACGGGGTAAACATGGCGCGACCGCTTTGGTTCCGCCTGCCACGGCGTGGCGGTGACGCATGAGCACGCCCGACCGTCTGTGCGAGCATTGCAGCCGAAGCCTTGAGGGTAAGCGGACCGACGCTCGCTTCTGCAGCGCATACTGCCGGGTGAATTCCCACAGGGCTGAGGTCGGACGCGTCGAAGCAATCCGAACCGACGTCGTGATCGATCGGCCGATGCGCGATGCCTTAGTCGAGACCAACCACCTTAACCCGCAGGACGAACACGACCCGGCAAAGGTACGCGCGGCCTTTGCGCTCATGTGCCGGCAGTTCGCTGACAAGTTCGCCTAAGCGTAACAGCGCCCGCCGGTTACGCCTGGCGCACCTGAGCTAGATTCGGGGCGCACAGGAAATTTCCTCTCACCGGAGCGCTGCATGCTCGCCCGTCTCAAATCTGCCAAACAACCCGACGCGTCACACTTCAGGCGAGCGCTGAAGCTTCCGCGCCCGAGTGCTGAATACCTCGCCGCCGAACAGGTTTCCCGCAGGGCGTCGTCCGATCTGCGTCGCCTGACTGAACGTCGTGAAACGCTGAAGATCGAAGCCGGCGTCGAGAATATTGGCCGCGAAAAGCTTCCGGATCACACCTTGCGCGCCATGCTCGATGATCTGGAAGCCAAGATCACCGCAGCCCAGGTTCACGACCGCGAAGCACGCGCCGAATTCGACATGCAGAAGACCGCGTTTCGAGAGCACGTTCGAATGAGCCTAGCCGCCGACATCGAGAGCCTTGGCGCACTCATCAATCGCCACATCGATCAGGTTTTTGAATTGCTCGACATCGCCGGCGCCCTCAGCGCCGAAGCCCGCGAACAACGCGTCGAGATGCCCGGGCTGATCAGCGACGCAGCGGCCGCTAAGCGGCTGATCGAATCGGTCGCCGTCACCACCATCGCCAAAATGACCGCCGGCAAAGGAGCCAGAGCATGATCGGACACAAGCCAAAGCAGGTTCGCGTTGTGCGGCTCGACGGTCAGCAGGCACGAAAGCCGGTCATCGACTGGGGAGAGAAATACGCAGCCCGCCAAAAGATTCGCAATTTCGATCGCGCCGGCTTCAACGAGCACAACAGCCCCATGGTAGCCAAGATGAAGCGGGCCTATTTCCGCACCTATGGCGAGAAGATCTGACGCCATGGCAACCCGCAAGCCTGTCATCGGTGATCCGCGCCAGGCGGCGCTGCATAAGATCGACATGGAGATCGACCGTCTTGAGAAGGCGATCGGCGAGAAGGCCGCAGCGGTCAAGGCTGACCAAGCACTGCATGCGTTCGACCAAAGCCAGGAGAAGCAAGATCGGCTCAACCAGCAGATCCGGGTGCTGCGCGGTCACTTCGACCAGATGCAGCAAAAGCGTTTCGAGGTCGAGCTCGGCGAGCTTGCCCCCAAGACACCTGTCGTCGCGGCATCGCCAACGCACTCCAAAAAGAAGTGGGACATCAAGAACGTTCCCGCGCCCACATACCCGATCGGGGCGCGCCAACGGGGCGACAAGGCAGCGTTGGACGCCGCCTTCATGGCATTTCTGGAGTACCACATCGATCAAGCAAAGATCGCGATGCAAAGGCGTGACGTCGATCCTGCCGGCAGGACTTCGATCGATCTCCTGATGGATGTAGCCGGGGAACATCTCGGGATGCATGTCTGGATCAGTGAGCGCGTGAAGGAGCTAGAGGCGCGCGTCGCCGAACTCGAGAACAAGCCATCAGTCGAATATCGAGGCGTTTGGAGGTCCAACGAGGAATACCGGCGCGGAAATTTGGTCACTCATGACGGCTCGATGTGGCACGCGGAGATCGTTTCCAACGGCCTGATACCTGGCGACGGAACAGCAGGATGGAAGCTCTGTGTGAAGAAGGGCAAGGACGGAAGACCATGACCGAAGCAGCCAGCGACAACAACAGACCAAGCATCAATCCGAACATCATCGAGAGCTTCCACCTCACCGGCAAGGGTCCGCACTGGAACTTCAGCAACGATGTGCTGCGGGCGACCATGCGCGAAAGCATGCTGCTCTTCCACAAATCTGAAGATCGCCTTCCCGATGATCGAGAGACGCTGTTGCTCTGGGCTGCGGTGCAGCGCTGGCACGGTGTCCCCGAGCAGAGCCTCATGCCTGAGGAGATGCGTCGGCAATGACCATCACATCAAGACCCCTCCGGGGGGAGGTCGAGACGACAGCCCCGAACGGACCCCGGAACCGCTCCGGGGTCACGGAGACTCCACGTGCGCGCGCCGGTGAATGTCTAGAAAATCAGGAAGGGTGAATTTTCAATGGCAAAACGGGGCCGACCAACACGAGCGAATGCATCGGCAAGGGCGCTTAAGGGCGTGGACATCGATGCTGTCGACCCGTTGATCGTGCTTAAGCAGATCGCAAGCGACACGTCAGCACCGGCGTCGGCACGTTTGGCGGCCGCAAAGGCCTTGCTGGCACAGGGCGGCCGCAAGAAAGACGGCGGCGACGGGTCCGAAAATGATCGGATCTCCGAGCGCGCGTTGACACTTTTGAGGGGCGGCAAGCGATGAGAACGGGCGGCGAGAACGCCAAGATTCCGATCGTTGCCGAGCACAAGGGTGTCGGCCTGCACGATTGCCAGGACGAGACGAGGCTCGCCCTGGTGCGACGAGAGATCGACAGCGTGTTCGACCTTCACGACATCACCTTGCTGGTCGAGATTTGCGCCGATCCTACATGGTCACCAGAAAGCCGGTTGCTTGCCGCGGCAAAACTGAAGGCACGGCATCAGCTTGCTGCTGAGGACAGGAGGTCGAGGCCTCTGTTCGACATGGCCTACATCGATGCCTGCGTCGGCTCACTCGACTCACAGTATTGGCGCTCACCAACGCATTTCGGCTCGCTCCTGGAGCCCGGCCGCGGGCCTCACGAACAGGGTCCGGTGCCCCGCGACATGCCGCTGGAGGCAACCTGATGCCCGTTCCAGAGATCGGCTTTTTCCCGAGGATCGAAAGCGTCACCATCGGCGCCGACCGCTTCGATCTCACATCATGGGACGGCGTGCGCGCCTGGCTGCAGGTCGATGCGCCGCAAGAGTTTCATCTGAACAAACAGGACGAAGAAGAATGCGATTTAGAGGTGGAATGATGCTGATGCCAATGTTCTCCCCAACTCACAATTCCGCAACATGGCAGACGAACGCCCAGGCAAACCCAACCGGCAACAACGCCAGTTGGAACGGGTACACGCTTCGCATGAGGGTGAACGCCGCCGCGCTTTCCAACGGCGGCGGCTCGAAGGTTCGCGTGACCTGGAAGGCAGGCAGCTCGGCCGGTTTCACCTTCGACGCCTGCTATATCGGTG